>DATHHC010000196.1:0-5371 GCA_035317285.1 Gemmatimonadaceae bacterium
TGCGTCTTTGCCATAGACGATCCAATGCTGGCCCGTCTGCTCGATCGCCGTCGTGATGTTTGTCACGACACCCCTGTGGAGCTCGATGTTGTAAGCCATCAACCCGCGCGCGTAGACATCGTCCGGCTGCTGCTCGGGATCGCGCAGAATCACGGTATCGCCACGCGCAAACATGATCTTGGTCGAATCGTTGTAAATAATGCTGTCGCCGACTATCACGGTCTTATCGCGGTTGACACCGGCCTTTTTCCCCTTGAGCGCCAGTGTGTGGGTCTGCGCGTTGAACACGGCCACGTCACCCTGATAGCGCGTCGCGGTGTAGCCGGCTCGGTCCATCAAAGCCCGCATTACCGAATCAGGCTCGTTCCATTTGATCAGGTCCTTCGGCTTGGTGGAATCGGCCGCGGTGCTGTCGCGACGCAATGTATCAGCCCTGGTTCGCGCAGAATCGCGACGAGGCGGCACTACGGGGCGTACCTGGGCCCAGGTCGTGTGCGCGCAAAGAGCAAGCGCAACGGTGGCGAACACGATCGCGCGACGCATTACGCCGGCGCGCCCGCGCTGTGGTCCGGGGCGGCGTTCTCCGCCTCCCGCTTCGCTGCCCGCTTCTGACGCTTTCGATAGGCGAACTGCGCCACGAATACGCTCAGCTCATAGAGCACGTACAGCGGAATCGCCAGCGCGAACAGCGAATATGGGTCCGCGCCAGGCGTGATGAACGCGGCCGCGACCAGGCACACCACGATTGCGTGCTTTCTGTACTTGGACAGGAACTGCGGAGTGATCAGGCCAAGCGCGGTGAGCGCGAGAATCGCAATCGGAACCTCGAACACGACGCCGAACGCCAGGCACATGCTGATCGCGAAATCGAAGTACTCCGTGGCGGAGATCATCGGCGTCAACGCGGTAGACTCGATGCTCATCAGGAACTGCAGCGTGAGCGGCAGCACGACGAAGTAGCTGAGCGCGACACCTAGCAGAAAGAGCGCGACCATCGAGAGGAGCACGGGAATCACCACCCGCTTCTCGTGGGTGTAGAGCGCCGGCGCGAGAAAGCCCCAGACCTGCCCGACGATTACCGGCGAGGCGAGTATGAGGCCCAGCACCAGCGACGCGTTGAGCAGAATATGGAAAGAGGTGCCCGGGTGCGTGTAAATGAGCTTCTGCCCGTGCAGCAGCGGCAGGATCGGGCGCTCCAGCAGGCGAATGATGTCCAGCTTCGAGAGCAACGCGAAGCCGATCACGACACCGATGATTATCGCGCCCGCAATCCAGAAGAGCCGCTTACGCAGCTCCTCCAGATGATCGAGAAACGGCATTTCGTTGCCGGGAGCTTCACTCATACCACGGCTCCGTGCTACTTGATCGACTGCAGTCGCTCGTCGGCGAGGGCGGCCTCGTCAGAGCGCGGGAAGCGCTTGATGATGTCCTGGAATAGGCGCTTGGCTTCGGCGGTTTTTTTGGTCGCCTGCAGCTGCAGCGCGCGCTTGTACATCGCCGTGGGCACACGGGGCGAGGTGGGGTATTTCGCTATCAGCGACGCGTACGTCGCGTCGGCGGATTCGGCGTTTCGTTCGGCCGCGTAAGCCTGCGCCGTATAAAACATCGCCTCTGGAACCAGGTCTGACCTCGGGTACTTCGCGATCAGCTCGGCGAACGCAGCGCGGGCCGAGGCGTTTCCGCCCTTGAGAAGCTGGTCGCGTCCGGCCTGGAGCAGCTGACCCGGCCCGGGGCCGCTGACCGCGGCGCCGACCCCAAGACTGGTGCTGTCACCGGCGGGAGGGCCTTGAGCGGCCTTCTCCTCGACTGCCGCGCGCATGTCGCGCAGCTGCCGCTCGCTCTGCCCGCTCATGTCCTGCAGCTGCGAGATGTCTTCCTTCATCGCCGCGAGATCGGTCTCCGTGGCTGTCCGCATCGTGTTGATTCTCTTGCTGAATGCGTTGATCGAGTCGCTGAGCATGCGAACCGAGCGCGTGACGTCGACCAGATAAGCACGCTGAACGGAATCAGCAGCGCTCGAGCCGGCGCGCGTGCCCATCAAGTCCGCCTGCAGCCTGTCGACATCGGACTTCGTTGCAAACATGCAGGCCGCGAGCGCGAATGGCAGAACGCAGAATATGAGTGGAGACGTTTTCGTCATTGTGAGTATGTCCCTACTTCCGGATTGGCGAGAATCGGCGACCATGCCGCCAATCTCGCTCCCCTGCTGTGGGTGAGCTGCCGCGCGCGGCCAGACTCGGTGTCGAGAATCCACAGCTGCTTGTCGCCGCCCCGCGACGAAGACAGGACGATGTGCCGTCCATCTGGTGCCCAGGACGGATCCTCGTTTTCGCCCTCGCTCGTGAGCTGCTTCGGAACGCGATCCCGCACGTCGATCATGAAGACCTGGAAATTGCCCATCTGCTGCTCGTACGCGATCGCGCGTCCGTCGGGCGACCAGTCCGGGCTCGCCCGATAGCTGCGCACTCCCGGCGTGTACGGCGTAAGCAGCTGAACATTGGACCCGTCCGCATCCATAATATACACCTGAGGAGCGCCGGACTTGCCGGAGATGAACGCTATCTGGTGGCCGTCCGGGCTGTACGATGGTGATGTGTTGTCCGTGCCTTTGCCGATCGTGATTTTCCTGGGCGCGCCGGAATCGAGGGCCGCCAGAACGAGATCGGTGCCGTTGCCGGATCCCTGCGCGTACAGAATCGCGTTTCCGCCGGGCTGATAAATCGGCGTGATGTTGAGGCCCACGCGAATCTGGCTGACGCGCCGCGTGCGTCCCGTGCGCACATCGAGCTCCTGCACCTGCGTTCCCGCGTTGCCAAGGACGGTGAATACGACCGATCCTCCGCTCGGCGACCACGCGGGTGAGAGCGCGCCCCGGCCGGTTGTGATCGAGCGCGTCTCCGCGCCATCGCTGTCGACGATTCTCAGCTCGCCCTCGTTGACGTACGCGATGCGCGATTGTGCGATACCGCGTTTCCCGAACGTCCATTGCTCTATCTGGTCCGAGACGCCGTGCAGCGCGAAGCGCCAGTCACGGTCGCGCCGGTCGAAGAGAAAGTGCTCGGACTGGAGGAGCTGTCCCTTCGCGACATCGTACGCGGCGACGTGCAGTCCCTGAGTCGTCGGCGTCATTCGAACGAGAAGCGCTGCTCCGAACTTTGCGACGAGGGGAAAGTTGATCTTCTCGCCCGCGGCCGGGACGAGGCCTTCCAGCGTTGGCGCATCGAGGGCGATCACCGTCATGCGGTCGCTGTAATCAAGATCGCGCTGCACGATGACGCGCAGCGAATCGTCGTCGTCGCCCCTGACCGGCAGGACGATCACGCCCGGCTTCGTTCCGGCGGCGTAGCTGAGACCGAGTCGCACACCCGGAGTGGTGGTTGTGTCCTGCGCGCGCGCCGCGGCCGCAGGCACAGATGTGCCGGCGACGACGACGAGAGAAATGCACAGCGCTCGCAGGTTCATTTCAGGAACTCGGGATCGAAGCTGAATACAACGGGGAGAACATCATCGGGAAATCCATCCGGCAACGGGCCGAAGCCACGCACGCTCGAAGCCGCCTCCACCGCCCCGGACGCTTCGAGGTCGAAAGAGAAATTGCCGGATTTTCTGACGAACGTGAGGTCTGACACAGAACCATCGCGATGGATCAGAAACCTTACTTCCGCTTTGAGACCCGCGGCAGGATTCCGCGGTTTGAAGTTGAGAGCAATCTGGCGAACGATGTTGTTGAGATACCCTGGAAACGGGAACTCGATCCCGTCGCTGCGCACCGTAGCCACGTCGGTTCCCTTGCCACCAGTCGGGCCGCCCCCCGCTTTTGGAGCCGCTGTCTTTGGCGCTGGAGTGACTTTGGCTTCCGGCGGAGCGCTCACCTTTGGCGATGGTGCGACTTTCCCCTGCGTCGGCGTCACTCGCGGTGGAGTCTTGGGCGCGGGCTTGGCGGTCGGCAGCGGTAGCTCTTTGACGGTTGACTGCGTAGCCGTCGGCTGCGTAACAGGCGTGGCAGCCGGGGGTTGCGCGGTCTTCACCTCCCCGATCGCCCTCTCGCCCGCCGGAGCAGCGACGATGCTGACGCGGTACATCGGTGGCAGCGCTACCGGCTTGCGCTCGCTCAGCGTGTTGAAGAGCAGCGTCGCGATCGCCGCGTGGAGTATGGCCGAGAGTGTGAAAGGCGCAGCCAGTCCACCTTCCCGGCGAGGCATTACTTCACCTCAGGTGGCTCAGCCACCAATCCCACGTCTCCAACACCGCTCGCTCGCATGATCGCGAGCACCCGGACGACCGAGCCGTACGGAACGCCTTCATCGGCCCGTAGATAGACGCCACCGCTGCCTCGCCGCTGCGCCAGGGCCTTGAAGCTCGACGAGAACTGACTCAGCGTGAGACGCGCTTCGTCGACGAAGATGGCGCCGGAGCGATCGATAGTCACAGTGAGTCCGCTCTTCGATTCCAGTGGACGAGCCTGCGCTTTTGGAAGCGAGATGTCCACGCCGCCCTGCATCATCGGCGCGGTGATCATGAAGATGATCATGAGCAGCATCATCACGTCGATCAGGCTCACCACGTTGATCTCGGCGTTGAGCACGAGCCGGTTGCGACCGCGTTTGCGGCGCGCCATCAGATCATCCCCTCTCGAACCATCAGCGCGATCAACTCCGAGCCGATACTCTCGAGCTGTCCTTCGATCTTGTTGAGGCGCGCCGCGAAGATGTTATAAGCGAACACCGCCGGAATCGCGACGCTGAGAGCGGCCGCCGTCGCAATCAGCGCTTCGGCCACACCAGGGGCAACCGCGCCGATGTTTCCGGAGCCCTTGGACGCGATTCCAACGAATGCGTCGATCACGCCGAGCACCGTTCCCAGCAGTCCGATGAGCGGACTGACGGAACCGATTGTAGCCAGTGCGGTCACCCATTTGCCGAGGCGGTCACGCTCGGTCGTCGTCTCCGCATCGAGCACGAGTTGGAGCGCTTCCACCTGAGCGCTGCTGAAGCGTGCAGATCGCTCCGTGGTTCTGGAGATGGCGGGCGTCGTTTCGGCCATGAAGCGCATCGCACGTTCCATCATCCTCGCCGGCGGTCCGCCCACGCTGCGCGCCAGTTGCGCCGCGCGCTCGGCCGTGGGAACCCCGGCGAACTCATCGGCGAAGGCTTGCGTGATTCTCAGTGCTTTCTTCAGCTCGTACCACTTGGAGAAGATGATTCCCCAGCTGAGGAGCGAGAGCACGACGAGGATCCCCAGCACGACTTTCGTCGCGCCGGTGGAGCTCGTCACAAGCTCCAGCGGCGAGCTCGGCACTGCCTGAGCAATCAGGAAAAACTGGATGCTGTTGATCAACTCTTTTTGACTCCAGCCTTGGAGTGAACAAACC
>DATHHC010000197.1:0-7219 GCA_035317285.1 Gemmatimonadaceae bacterium
GTTCGCGTTCGGCTGGATAGTGCTGTCGTGGGATTTGTCGATGTCGCTCGACCCGCATTTCCAAAGCACGATGTACGGATGGTGGTTCTTCATGGGAGCATGGGTTACCTCGCTCGCCAGCTGGACGCTGATCGTATTGGCGTGGCGTCGGTACCTGCAACGATACGACCTGATTCAGGACAAGCATTTCCACGACCTCGGCAAGCTGTGCTTCGCATTCACGGCGTTCTGGGGCTATCTCACGTTCGCGCAGTACCTGGTGATCTGGTATGGCAACCTGAGTGAAGAGACCCACTGGATGCGCTTGCGGTTGATCGAGGGTTGGCGCATTCCGACGCTGATCGCCGTCGGATTGATGTTCGTTCTTCCATTCTTCGGGTTGCTCTCACGCGCCGCGAAAGTCTTCCTTCCCACGTTGGTGCTGTTTGCGGCATCGACCGTGCTCGGACTGTGGCTGCATCGCTACCTCGAGGTCTATCCATCGATCTACGGTGTCGTCGAGAACATCCCGCTCGGCATCTGGGAGCTCGGGGTCACTCTGGGAATGCTTGGCATTTGGGGCTTCTGTTATCTCTCGTTCATGGATGCGTTCCCGCGCCTGCGCGTCGTGTTGATGACGTCGCCCTATCGCGATGAAGTGCAAGTACCTGTCGACCCGCGCACGATGGAGCCGCTGCCGGCGCACGAGTAGAACGCCACGATGCAACGCTCGCGCGAGGTCGCGCGCGAGAAGTCCGCGTTGTATGTGCGTCACCTGTTCGTCTATATTGCGAGTCGAGGGGCGTTAGCTCAGCTGGGAGAGCGCCTGGTTTGCAACCAGGAGGTCGCAGGTTCGATCCCTGTACGCTCCACTTTCACATTTCTTATAATGCTCACCCTCGACGCCGCGGGCGTGCGAGCCGACTTAGTAAATCGGCAAGTCGTCGAAGCTGACGATGGCACTTGCATCGCCTTGGATGGGAGCGTGATCGAGAGCGCTCTCCGCACGGTGCACGAGCTCCGGGACGTTGACCATCGAAGCCGCAAGATCGGACACGGCTGAATAGCCGACGCGCAGACGAACCTGGCCGGCAATGCTCTTGTTCTCCGTGGCGCGATCGAGCTCGCGCTGGAGTCGCGCTACTAGGAGTCGCGCCCCAGCCGCGTCAGTATCGGGCGCAAGAATCGCCAGCCGCAGGTCACCGACGTGACCAACGACGTCAGACTGCCGACTCTGCTCGCGAAAGACATGCGCGACATCCGCGAAGCCGACCGGACTCTCTTTCCACAACATGCTCGATCCGATTTCGCGGTCGTGAACCTGGGGCGCGAAGGCGACACATGCAAACGCCTCGTGCCTTCTGAGCGCGCGCGCACCAAGTTTCCCGGCCAGCTGACGCAAGCCGAACTGCGTGTAGAGGCCGGTTGTCGAATTCACGAAGTCCTCGGCGCGCGCCACGACGAGTTCATTGCGCGCCCGCAGGAACGTGTCGAGTTTGATGAACACGGGCTCCAGATCAACGGGATGACTGCAGTATTCCCAGGCACCGGCGTTGAAGGCGGCAAGGCGCGCGCGGGGATCGACCGGAGTCGGCGAGGTGACCACGATGGGCACAGAGTGATCGAACTGCGGACCCTGTCTGATGATTCGGCAGACATCGATTGCTTTCACATCGATGAGGGATTCGTCGAGCACGAGGAGGTCATGATTGGAGAGTCGTGCCAGCTCCATGGTCTGCACTCCCGAGCGGGTGTGCGCGACGACGTACCCGTGCTGTTGAAAGACGTTTTCCAGCGCCCTGCTCATCCAATCATCGGCGCAGGCAATCAAGGCAAGCGGCGGACGATCCTGGTTCGATTGCATCATGGCTCCTCTTCGGTAGCCCGACGAGCTTTGCGCCTTTGTGGAGCGCTTTAGCCTCGTGGCTTTGCGTCCCCGCCTTTCGGTGGGTTTGCCGGTTTTCGGAGGTGCTAACCTTCCCGGATTTTGGTCCGTTCGGGATGAGCATGAGTCTTAATTGCAGACGACCCAGACGCGCGCCGGGTTACCAGGGGGAAGGCCGCGGCGAACGCGCACTAGCCCACCACTGGTAACGCTAAGTTATTGTCTTGGAAGGGGTTAAGGTGGCGAGGGCCCAT
Source organism: Gemmatimonadaceae bacterium (assembly GCA_035317285.1). Classification (GTDB taxonomy): domain Bacteria; phylum Gemmatimonadota; class Gemmatimonadetes; order Gemmatimonadales; family Gemmatimonadaceae; genus UBA4720. The sequence continues at coordinate 2,119 of DATHHC010000197.1, forward strand.
TCGGGGCCGATTCCATGGGTCCAAACGGCGGGAGGAACGACTTGATTCAATTCCCGGCGGCGTGCGCCGCCGGTTACCGCTGGTCCGGAACCACCGGGAGCGCGAGAACGAACGAGAACCGCGTCCCTTCGCTGCCGGTATCAACCTGGAGCGTCCCACCCATGGCTTCGACAAGGGTGCGCACGATCGCGAGACCGAGACCGGCGCTCGAGAACCGAAGCTTCACCCCTTCTGGTGGGAAGCCGTAGCACAGTCTCTCCAGCACTTCGTCCGGGATTCCCGGACCGGTATCCTCGACCCAGAATTCGACTCGATCGGGCGAGATTTCGCTGCAACCCATCGCGACGGATCCCGCATCAGTGTAGCGAAGTGCATTGGATGCCAGATTCAGGAGCGACTGCTGGATCTCAGATGCGTGGCCGACTCTGACATCGATCTCGGGGAATTCGATGCCAAGGGGGATGCCTTTCTCTTCGCACATCGGCTGAACGATCGAGCTCACCGAGTGCATCGTCTCACTGATGGAGAAGGGCATGGGCTCGCCGTGCACCAGAACATCTCCGCGCGCGGCCCCGATGAGATTTGACACCGTGGTGCTCAAGCCAAACGCTGCCCCGTAAATGAGTCCGAGCTGCCGCTCCCTGATCGCGTTTGGTGAAGACTTCTCGGCGCGCCGCAAGGCGTCGACGAGGAGCAGGATCGAACAGAGGGGGGATCGAATGTCGTGAGCAATCGCGACCACGGCGTCTGCGCAATCGGCACCGGTCAAACGCGCGATGAACTTGCCGCGGTCGGTTCGCCTCCAGGCGTCCTCGGCCTCGTCGAGTCTGATGAGTGTCCGCACGACCTCGTTGGCGTTGAGGTCATGCGTCGCATCCAGCTCCGAGAGAAAATTCACTTTGAGCGAAGATACGTATTCGCGCGCGATAACCGGTGGTACGGGAGTCGATTCCCGCGTCGGATTACCGAGGCTCGCGGTCAGCCAGCTGACGACCTCATTGAGACGTTCGCGAACTTCACGGCGCGTCTGCTTGGTGCCATGCGCGATACTCGTAGCCGTGCGATCAGCCGCAAGCTCGAGAGCCCGGACAAGCGGGCTGCCAGACGAGGTGTAAGGGGATGCGGGAATGGGCGGGGCGCTCTCGTTTGTTCGACTTCCACCGCCAGAATTTGCCGACAAAAACGGCGCGTAATCCTGGAAGCTATCTGCTAATGATGCGGACTTTCTTGCTGCCGGGTCCATCTGCGCCATGCGGTCCTCGTCCACGATTCGCCCACTCGCGGACGCTCATATTGGGCACATGTACGCATAACGTCAATAGCGGCTTGCACGTATGACTCAACCGTTACGCTTTCGGAAGCCTGTTTGGGTTCCCTCAAACGCAAGTTTCCTGACCAGAAACCGCCTGGTCTTCGGTCAGCTGGGCGGTGCCGACCTCGCGAGAGGCAGGTCGTCGAAACTGACGATTGTTTCTCGCAGTCCGTCTGCCGGAACGTGGGCCAGCGCACTCTCGGCGCGCCGGACCAGCCCGTTTACATCGATATTTGCGGCCGACAGATCCGCTACCGCGCAGTAGCCAGCGCGCAGACGAAACGGCCGGGCAATAGTGGCGTTTTGGGATGCCGCGTCGAGCTCGCGCTGTAGCCGAGCGACCAGCAACCGCGCGCCCGCGGCGTCGGTGTCGGGTGCGAGGATCGAAATCTGAGACGCGCCCGTCTTCGCGATCACATCGGACTTTCTGCCCTGCTCACGCACGACGTGCACGACGTCGGAAAACGAATCCGACTCGTCACTATCGTTTCGACCGCGCGGCTCGAAGCCGGTCGTTTCACGCGAGAAAGCGACACAGGCAAAAGGTTCGTGGTTTCGGAGCGCGCGCGCCTCGAGCTGCTCTGCCACCTGATTCAGGCCATACGGTGTGTAAAGACCACTCGCCGGATCCATCAGCGACATTGCTCGCGTTGCGGCCAGTTCCTCTCTGGCGCGGAGGAATGTCCCGAGCTTTAGGAACAATCCGTCCACGTCGAGGGGAAGGTGACAGTACTCCCAGGCGCCGGCGGCGTACGCCTTGATTCGTCCCGGCAAAGTCGAGTGTGAGGAGGAGATTATTACTATTGGTGTGGCGTGATCGAAAAGCGGATCATCGCGCAGCGCCAGACAAACGTCGTTTCCGGTCAGCTCGGCCAGCTGTTCGTCGAGCATCAGGACATCGTAGCCCGCCCGGCGCGCCAGCTTGAGCGCCTGCTTTCCGGACAGTGTTCGCGTGACGTCGTATCCCTTTTCAACGAAGACGCTCTCCAGTGAACGGCACAGCCATTCGTCGCTGCAGCCGATCAGAGCGACCAGCTTCCGGGAATTCGTCTCGTTCATGACGTCGCCAGCGTGAGGGGTATTCCAGCCTGGTGCGGTGGATTTGCAACTGGGCCGGTGGGATGGCGGGGCGCCGCGCCAACAGCGCGGTCCGCAGTCGACTGCGCTCTCTCCACGTACCAGCCCAGCGCTTCTTCAAGTCCCTGCTCGACACTATGCGTTGGCGCGAAGCGAAGCATTCGACGCGCCTTCTCGATCGATGCGCACGAGAATCGGATATCACCCGGACGGAACGGGTCGTACTGGGGGACGGCCAGCGAGAACCTGGCATCGTGCAGCGCCAACCGATCGCGCATCATTTCAAACAGCTTGTTGAGCGTCACTGATTCCGCGCACGCAACGTTGTAGGCCTGGCCCGTCGCGCCGGCATCTTCCACGGTCGCGGCCAGGAGATTGGCCTGCACGACGTTCGCGACGTGGCAGAAGTCGCGCGTGGTCTCGCCGTCACCGAAGATGCGACAGCGCTCGCCTTTCAGGAGGCTCGCGATCCAGCGGGGAATGACGGCCGCATATGCTCCGGCTGGATCCTGGCGCCGGCCGAACACGTTGAAGTAGCGCAAGCCGACGGACTGAAGGCCGTAGCTCATTTGGAAGGCGACAGCGTACGTCTCATTCGTCGTCTTGCTCGCCGCGTATGGAGACAGCGGGCGGCCTAACCTCTCCTCGACTTGCGGATGGTCGGGTGTGTCGCCGTAGACGGCGCTCGAAGATGCGTATACGAAGCGCTTGACTCCCGCATCTTTTGCGGCGACCAGCATGTTGACGAAGCCGTCGACATTTACCGCGTTTGTTCGAAGCGGATCATCCATCGACCACGGAACGGATCCGAGCGCCGCATGATGCAGCACGTAGTCCGCGCCTTCGCACGCGATCCGGCAGGTTTCGAGTTCGCGGATGTCACCTTCTACCATCCGGAAGTTCGAGGTACTCTCGAGTGGGCCGCGGAGTACGTCGTCGAGGTTTGCGCGATGGCCAGTCGAGTAGTTGTCGACTCCAACAACGGTTTGGCCGAGGTTGAGCAGCTCCTGAAGAAGATTGGAGCCGATGAACCCGGCGACTCCCGTGACGACCCAGACTTTGGGAGATGACTTCAGGTGTTCACGAATCTGACAGTACGATACGGAGATAACGAGCTCACAGTGGAAGTGTACCCGCCGGATTCAGGGCAGCGTGCGCGGGAGCACGCTTGCTCGATCGTACTCGCCGCTCGCGCGGCATCTTCAGCGGGCCTCAAAGCATCTTCCATTCCCCGCACACGCTATCGTGCGTAGCGCTTTAAGTCGTGGTTTTGCAGAGGCTTAGCGGCGTTGTGACGAACGCGTTTTTTCGCGCCGACGGTTCGTTGTCGCGGAATCACCCCATTCCTGTTGTAGTCGACCCACAGTGACGAACCTGTTCAAAGCGCCCGGCGACAGCTGTTTCTGTTTTGAAAGTCGGACGATCAGTAATTCGCATCCGACGCGAGTCGCGGCAGACCAAATGGCGCGCGCAGCGCGAAGCGCACGTTACGACGAGCGAGATTTGAGCGTCTGATAGTGTAGCAGAGAGGCATGGGAACGAAGCAAGGTTGGACATGCTTCTATGACCGTTTATCATAATGAGTAGGTACGCTGCTCAGAGCAAAACCGTCGAAAGACGGTGACGCAGAGCCACGGGGCTAGAGCGATTTTCCGCGAAGCCAGCCGAGCCGCCAGCGAATCCGACAATCCGTCGGTGCCGCGGCGGTTTTTTTTTATCGTCAGGCTGCTTCGCACGACGCTCGTCTCAGACGTAAAGGAGTCCCACTCATGTCGTCCATATTCGCACTCCCCAGGCGCATCGCAATACGTTCCGCGTGGGTCGCTCTCTTGCCGACACTCATCGTTTGCTCGGGAGACAATGCGACCGGCACCTTTGTCGACACGCCACCAGGCACAGTCTCGGACCTCGCTGTGTCTTCAATTGCAAATACCTCGATCACGCTTTCGTTCACGCAAGTCGACGACGGCACCGGTCAGCCAGCCAACTATGATGTTCGGTATTCGAGAGCGCCCATGGTTTGGGGATCGGCAAGTACCACGGCGAGTGGGAGCTGCGCGACACCCGTTGCGGGCACCGCTGTCGGTACGCCGCTTACGTGCACCATTCTCGGCCTATCGCAATCGACGACGTATAACATCCAGTTGATCGCATTCCGCGGATCGCTGCAAGTCGATGCGGTGTTCGGAGGGGTTTCGAACATCGCGTCAGCTTCTACGTCGACGCCAGGCGCAGTAGTGACCACAGTGACGGTGGCACCATCATCTCCTTCGATCGCCGTCGGAGCCAACGCTACCCTTCAGGCAACCGTCAAGGATGCGCAGGGCAACGTCATGAGCGGCCAGACGATTACCTGGTCCAGCGACAACACTGCTGCGGCGACTGTGAACGCGAGCGGCGTCGTCACCGGCGTTGCAGCAGGCTCAGCGACAATCACCGCGACCTGTGCAGGAGTGTCGGGTTCGTCGGCCGTAACGGTGACGGCTCTTCCTCCGCCACCACCTGTAGTCACGACTGTCACCGTGGCGCCTTCGACTGCGTCGTTAGCTGTTGGCGCGACGACTCCACTGACAGCAACCGTAAAGGATGCTCAGGGGAACGTCATGAGTGGCCAGACAATTGTCTGGACGACCAGTAGCGGTGCGATCGCGACGGTGAATTCGAATGGTGTCGTTACCGGCGTCGCCGCCGGTCCAGCGACAATCACGGCGA
>DATHHC010000198.1:0-11046 GCA_035317285.1 Gemmatimonadaceae bacterium
CCCGCCACAGCGGCCCTCACGCCAAACACGACACCGTCATCCACGATCAGATCCAGGATTCGCGCCTTCTCGAGAACGTCGATCCCCTCGCTCTCCTTAACCTTCTTGATCAGCGTGCGCGCGACCTCGGCACCCGTTTGATCCCCATGCGCGTGGACGATTCTCCGTCTCGAATGCGCCGCTTCACGACCAAGCTTGAAGTTTCCACCCGGCTCCAGATCGAACTGCGCACCCGCGGTCGCCAGCTCACGAACACGTGCTGGCCCTTCTTCGACCAGGACCTGGACGGCTTTTGCGTCAGCGAGGGCGGCACCCGCTGCCAGCGTGTCCAGGCGGTGCAGCTCCGGTGAATCTCCAGCGCCAAGTGCGGCCGCGATTCCGCCCTGCGCGTACGCTGTCGCGCTGTCGAAAAGCGATCGCTTCGTGAGCACCATCACGTCGCCGTCCGCGGAAGCGCGCCATGCGGTGTGAAGACCAGCAACTCCGCTCCCCACCACGAGAAAGCGCGTTCGTATCCGCTCGGCCATGCGCTGAAATCAATGCCCCGTATGAACCGATTGAAAGGGGGCCCACAGGTATAGTGTTCTGCGCGACGCTGACAGCCGCATTCAGCTTGCAAGGCGCTGTGTTCTGGGCGATTCTTCTGTTCAGATGAGAAAGCTGATCCTCGTCACCTCCCTCCTGCTTGCCGTACACATCGCGCTCCTTTTCACCCGTCGGAACGCCAAAGCCGAGGGTAAGGAGACGTCGTCGGTTCGCATCGGAATCGTCCTCGACGTGGGCGGCCGGGGCGACAAGTCGTTCAACGACGGCGCCTACGCCGGGGCCGACAGCGCCACCAAAATGCTCGGCTCCAACATCCGCTTCATCGAGCCTGGCGAGGGCGCGGATCGCGAAGCAGGACTGAGACTGCTGGCGGCCGAGGGAATGAACCTCGTCATCGGCGTCGGCTTCATCTTTACCGACGATCTCTCCAACCTCGCCAAGGAATACCCGAAGACCGCGTTTGCAGGAATCGATTATGCGCTCGCGACGGACGCGAACGGCAACGTGATCCCTCCGCCCCCGAATGTCGCGGCGCTCAAATTTCGTGAAGAGGAAGGATCATACCTCGTCGGCGCGCTGGCCGCGCTCGTGGGTCACACGAAGAAGGTGGGATTCGTTGGCGGAATGGACATTCCGCTCATCCACAAATTCGAGGCGGGTTATCGCGCGGGCGTGAAGAAGGTGTGCCCCGACTGCCAGGTCATCGCGCAGTACGCGGGTGTCACCCCCGACGCGTTCAAGAATCCGGGCAAGGGCAAGGAGCTCGCGCTCAGCCAGTACAATCAGGGCGTCGAAGTGATCTTTCACGCCGCCGGCTCGACAGGACAGGGCGTGTTCGAGGCCGCTCGCGCGACCAACAAGCTCGCCATCGGAGTTGACTCCGATCAGAACGACGAAGCACCGGGGCACGTTCTCACCTCGATGGTGAAGGGCGTGAACACCGTGACATATGATGCGATTCGGCGCGTCCAGGATGGCACCTTCAAGGGCGGGATCTATTCTTTCGGGTTGAAGGAAGGCGGCGTCGGCTACATCTACGACGATCGCAATCGCGCGCTCATTCCTGACAGCGTGCGCGCGCGTGTCGAGGCGCTCAAGCAGGAGATAATCGCCGGACGCATCAAGGTACCCAGCACGAGATGAGTGAGACCCCCGCGATCCGGATGGAAGGGATCGACAAATCCTTCGGCGCCGTCAGGGCGAATCGCGGCGCGTCGCTCGAAGTCATGCCCGGCGAGATCCACGCCCTCGTCGGCGAGAACGGCGCCGGTAAATCCACTCTCATGCGCATGCTCGGCGGCCTGATGAAGCCGGATGCTGGACACGTCGAGGTGTTTGGCCGCGACGTGACCGGATGGTCGACCGGCGACGCGATCGCTGCAGGCATCGGCATCGTTCACCAGCACTTCATGCTCGTCCCGACGCTTTCGGTTGCCGAGAATCTGGTGCTGGGCTGCGAGCCGAAGACACAAGGCGTGGTTCTCGACTACGCGCGAGCTTCCGAAGACGTGCGGAAACTCTCAAGCGAGACTGGGCTCGTGATCGCACCCGAGAGACTCATTTCCGATCTGTCGGTTGGTGAGGCACAGCGAGTCGAGATTCTCAAGGTCTTGTTCCGCGGCGCCAGAATTCTCGTTCTCGACGAGCCGACGGCTGTGCTGTCGCCACCTGAAGTTCGCGAGCTGTGGGCAGTCCTCCGCCGCCTCCGCGACAAGGGCGACACGATCGTTCTCATTACCCACCGGCTCGACGAAGTAGTCGAGATCTCGAGTGCGATCACGGTCATGCGCGCTGGTCAGACGGTCGCGCGCGTCAAAACATCGGAGACGACACCAGCTGAGATTGCGCGACTCATGGTCGGCCGCGAAGTCTCCCTGTCGGCGGGGAAGCGAGTACAGCCGAGCGGGCGTACAGGTTCACAGCCGAATCAGGGTCTCGAGGTGCGGAATCTCAGCGTCGTGGGATCACGCGGCATCCGCGTCATCGACGACGTCAGCTTCAGCGTAAAACCTGGTGAGATACTCGGCATCGCCGGCGTCGAAGGAAACGGTCAGACCGAGTTGATTGAAGCTCTGGCCGGCCTGAGGTCTACCTCCGCCGGCGAGATTCTGATCGACGGCGTCGACATCACGCGTCGCAGCGTAGCTCAACGCCACGAAGCGGGCCTCTCGCACATCCCCGAGGACAGGCTCCGGCGCGCACTGATTCTCGAGTACACCGTGGCCAACAATCTCATTCTCGGTGTTCAGAAGTATTTCTCCAGCAATGGCGTCATCGACCGTGATCGCGTGAAAGAGAACGCGGCGCGCGCGATCACATCCTTTGACATCAGGCCTCCCAACGCCCTTCTCGCTGCGCGCGCGCTGTCGGGCGGCAATCAGCAGAAGGTCGTGGTCGCGCGAGAGATGGGACGTGGATTCTCCGTACTGCTCGCGTCGCAGCCCACCCGCGGCGTGGATGTCGGGGCAATCGAGTTCATTCATCAGCAGCTGCTGACTGCGCGCGCGCAGGGGAAGGCGATCCTCCTCGTCAGCGCGGAGCTCAACGAGGTGCTCGCGCTCTCCGATCGCATCGCGGTGATGTACCGCGGCAAGTTCGCGACAGTCCTGCCCTCCGCTGAAGCCAGCGAAGATGTGCTCGGCGAATACATGATCGGCACCAAAAAGGGCAGCGCGGCGTGAGCGCCTCGTCGCTGGCGGGAGAAGCAAAGCCGACATTTGCGGCGGCTCCGTGGCGCGAGCGCGCTGAAGAAGCATTGATCCCACCGCTTGTCGCGCTGCTCGTCGCGCTCATCTGTGGCGATCTTCTCATCCTGAGCTACGGCCAGTCGCCTGCGGCAGTGTACCGGCTGCTGTTGGAAGGAACCTGGGGCAACGCCTACGGATTCGGGCAGGTATTGTACAAGGCAACGACGCTCTCCTTCACTGGGCTCGCGGTTTCGTTCGGACTACGGGCCGGACTGTTCAACATCGGAGGCGAGAGCCAGCTCGCGGCGGGAGGATTTGCCGCCGCCCTGATGGGGCTGGTGCTTCCGGCGGGAACGCCGCTCTTCTTCGCACTTCTCATTTGCATGATCGCCGCTGGGGCCGCGGGCGGAGTCGTTGGATCCGTTCCCGCGTATCTCAAGACCAGGTTCGGCGCGCACGAAGTGATCGTTACGATCATGCTCAACTTCATTGTGCTGGCGCTGCTGAACTGGTTCATCGCGGGGCATCTGCACGTTCCGGAGACGTTGCACACGCCGGAGATCCATGCTGGCGTGCTGCCGAGGCTCGCTGACATTGATTCGCGGTTCCACGGATCCGCGGCCAACCTCGCGCTCATCGTGGCTGTGCTCGTCGCGACTGCTGTGTGGTTCTACCTCTTTCGCACGCGCGGCGGCTACGACCTTCGCGCCGTTGGACTGCAACCGCAGGCGGCTGAGTACGGCGGCATCAGCGTCAACCGGGTCTGGATGCGGGCGCTCACTTTTTCGGGCGCCATCGCGGGAATGGGTGGGATCAACTACGTCCTCGGCTACAAGCACTATTACGAGGATGGCTTCGCCAGCGGCGCAGGCTTTCTCGGCATTGCCGTGGCACTGGTTGGCCGCAATCACCCGTTCGGCGTCATCATCGCCGCCTTTTTCTTCGCGACTCTCTCTCAAGGTGGGCTCGCGATCCATGCATTCGTGCCAAAGCAGATGATGGACGTCCTCCAGGGCGTCGTCATCATCGCAGTGGCAACGGCGGTGCCTGAAGTGCGACGAATCCTGCGCGGCGCGCGCGGACGGAGTGACGCGTGAATCCCATCTCGTTCCTCACGCAGATGATCCGGATCGCGATCCCGTATCTCTTCGCCGCCAGCGGTGGAGTCGTCGCCGAGCGCGCCGGCATCGTCAGCCTCACGCTCGAGGGGTTCATGCTGAGTGGCGCTTTCGCCGCCGTGCTCGGCACCAACTATTCGGGCAGTCCGTGGGTTGGAGTACTCTGCGGAATTCTGGGCGGATTGATCTTCTCGATGATTCACGCCGTCGCCACGATTCGTTATCGCGCCGACCAGGTCGTTGTTGGCGTCGCGATCAATCTCCTCGCGATCGGCGTCACGCGATTTTTCCTCAAGTTGTTTTTTGCCAGCTCGTCCAATTCCCCACGCGTCGCCGGCTTTGGGGGGAATATCAACGCGAATGGATTCGACAATCCGCTGCTCTGGCTCGGCCTCCTCGTTGCGCCGGTGATGGCGTTCGTGATTTACAAGACGCCCTTCGGCTTGCGTGTGCGCGCGGTGGGCGAGCATCCGGATGCAGCCGAGAGCGTCGGCGTAAGTGTGAAGCGGGTTCGATACGCTGCGGTGGCCCTGTCTGGCATGCTGGCTGCGCTCGGCGGCGTCTATCTCGCGCTCGATCAGCATCAGTTCACCGACCAGATGACCGCCGGCCGCGGCTTTATCGCGATCTCGGCGGTGATCTTCGGGCGATGGGATCCTCTTCGTGCCGCAGCCGCGTGTTTGTTGTTCGCGGCCGCTGAAACGCTGCAGATACAGCTGCAGGGGAATCATGCGATTCCGTCGCAGTTCATCGAGATGATTCCTTACGCCCTCACGATCATCGCACTAGCCGGCGTTGTCGGCAGAGCAGTTCCTCCAGCGGCGCTGGGTAGAGTGGAGGACTAGTTGTCGCCTCTGCGGGGCAAAGTCGCCGGGCGGATGTCGAAGGTTGCGAGCGGCAAGCTGTTCGTGCTGATCATCACGGCCCTCGTGGACATGGTGGGATTGCTGATGATCATCCCACTGATGCCGTTCTATGCGCGCGAGCTGGGTGGCAGCGCACTCATCGTCGTCATCCTCGCGAGTGCGTTCACGGCCGCGCAGCTGCTCAGCGCTCCGGTGTGGGGACGCTTCTCCGACCGATACGGAAGGCGGCCTGCGCTCCTCATTGGACTCGCCGCCGCCTGTATCGCATATGTCGTCTTCGCGTTCGCGACATCCCTCTGGCTCTTGTTGCTGTCGCGACTCGTTCAGGGTGCTGGTGGTGGCACTGTCGGTGTGATTCAGGCGTACGTCGCCGATTCCGTCGAGCCCGAGAATCGCGCCAAGGCGCTCGGCTGGCTTTCCGCGGCGACGAACGTTGGAGTCGCGATCGGCCCGGCGTTGGGAGGAGTGGCGCTCAACTTCGGTCGCAGCGGCCCTGGTCTCGCCGCCGCAAGCTTGTGCCTCGTGAACATTTTCTTCGCGTGGAAATATCTGCGCGAGTCGCGCGACATGACCGAAGCGCACGACAAGAAGCCACGCGCATCCAGAACCGTAATCGGCTACGTAATCGCTCACCCCGGCGAGACCGCCCCGCGCCTTATCTGGATCTATGCGATTGCGATGGGTGCGTTTTCGGGGCTCATGGCAATCCTCGCGCTCTTTCTCGCCGATCGATTCGGCGTTGGCAAGGACCGGATCTGGGTCTTCTATACTTACGTGGGCGCGATCGCCGTCGTGACGCGCGCCGGAATCCTGGGCCGCATGGTGGAACGATTCGGAGAAGCGCGGCTATCACGAATCGGTCTCGCGCTTCTCGCGACGGGACTGGCGACGCTTCCGCTGGCGCGCGGGTACTTCACGCTGGCGATCGCGGTCGCGCTGATTCCGCTTGGCACCGCGTTCACCTTCCCGTGCGTGACGTCGATGCTTTCACGTGTCATCTCGAGCAGAGAGCGCGGGCTTTACATGGGAGTGCAACAGACTTTCGGCGGGCTGTCGCGGATAGTCATTCCACTATGGGCCGGTTTCTCTTACGATCATTTTGGAAAAACCGTTCCGATGTTCACGTCGGCTGCCCTGGTGTTGGGAACGATTGTGCTCAGTCTTGGGACCGACGATGGGAGAAAGGCGGAAGCGCCCGTTGTTGCTGCGTCAGCGGAATCGGAGAGCCTGGCCTAGGAGATATTCCCCAGCTACGGAGCGCCGTCCCCCTGCGCAAACGTGATCGTGTAGCCGCCAATCCGCCCGCCGTGCGCCTTGCCGGCGTCGATGTCGCTGCGGTAGTGAATTCCGCCATAGAGCCTGGATATCCCGGCCTCATCACGCATCGAAGCAAAGCTCTCGGCACCGCTGGGAAACAGGTACGACAGGACCGATGCGGCGGCCGCCGAGAAGGTCGAGTGGCCGGACGTGTACGACGGGAAATTCGGAAGCCCGATCGAGGTCTTGATGCTCGGATCCATCTGCGACGGACGCGGATTGAAGTAGTGGAACTTGGCCTCCCAGCATCCGACACCTGCGTCATGCATTGCCATGTTCAAGAGGGCGAATACGCGCGCTGCCCGCACCTCGCTGAATTTCGAGTCCCGCACATACTCGAGCGCGACGTCGTTCCAGTGTCCCGGCGGCGAATACGTTCCGGCGCCGTCATTCCACTTCTGGGCGATCGCGAGCTGTGCGTTGGTGAGGTGCTCGACCGTTCGTTTGACTTCGGCTGTCTCGTCTTTCATCTGCTGCGAGCTGGTCAATGGCGGCGGCCCCGGACGCTCCGCGACGATATCCGCCGGCGTCATGTTCCACGCGCGCACCTGGCCGAACAATGGAAGCATCGGTGGACGCGCGGGAATGTCGCGGCTGATCCACGCGATTTCTCCGCGCGCCGTGGCGGAGTCGGCGAGCGCCTTCCAGAGCACGGGCGATCCGCCGGCGGTCCGCATGCCGTCGCTCGCGGCGCGGGCGAGAAAGACGGCGGCCACGGATTTCCCGAGCGCCAGTCCTGCCACCAGGTCGCTGGCGGTCGCCTTGCCGGACCACAGTGCCGCATTGCGCTGTTCCGCCGCTTTCAGTGTGACTTCCTCAACCGCTGCTGGGAACAGTGTTTTCAGCATCTCGACCGTGACGCCCGATATCACCGCCTCTTCCGAGGGATACGACGGCAAGTCGGTGATCGGCATCAACGCGTTGACCGCGTTGTCGTTTTTAGCCGGAGACAGGCGGTTGTATTGAAACTTCCAATACCACGCCGATTTCAGCGCGTCGTACTGCGCGGCGCTCACATAACTGTAGGCACGGGCCGCGTACACCGGGTTGGCGAAAGGAAAAGCAGGATCGCCGAATGGATTCTCCGCATCGGGGACGGGATACCCGCCCTCGTCCTTCGGTGCGGGCGGAAGATTGTAGCGCGCGACCAGCTCGCGAACGATCTGGTTCCAGCGCATTACCCCGCCGCCACTCCAGTACGCAATCGCTTTCCGCTGGGCGTCCGTAAGATTCGCCTGGCTCACTTTGATCGCATCCAGCTCGGCTACATACGCAGGTGACGCCACCGCCGCGGGGGCGGCAACGGCGATTTGAGTCGGACCAGTCAGGAGGATCATTCGCCACGATCCCGCCGTCGGCTCCAGACTCGATGGCTCGAGCGGCGGCAGCACCTCGAAGGGTCCAACCGACTTGTCGCATCCGCCAACGACGAGGGCGGCTGCGCACGAAATCGCCGCCAACAGGCGCGGTCCGCGATTCGACGGCTTCATGGTGGTGCGAATCGGACTAGAGGTGAATTGCATAGAACAATCCCGAGGTGAAGGTCGTGGACTGGCCGACGTTGCGCCCGCTCAGGACGCGACCGGCACCGAAGCCGACTGAAAGGTTTTTTGGCATTGAGTACATCAGCGCGCCGTCAAGCTTCACGAAGTCCATGCGGTTCGAGACGAACGGCATGTCCTGACGGCGGATGTCACCACCGCCGAGCGTGCGCCGCTGAACGAGGGACACTGGAATCCGCCAATGCCCGGCTCTGAGACCGGCGGTGAGCGTGTTATCGAGGACATTCGGCATTGCGACTTCGTTGGTGAGGAACAGCTGACCATCGGTGAAATAGGAGTTCCGATTGAGCCTCACGTTATTGCAGAACGTGTAAGCCGAGGACGCATTGACGAACCACGCCGAGTTCGACTCGTAGCCAACGGTGAGACGGCCTGATGCCCGACTGCCGCCGCTGCCGATGGAGAGCGGGTAAAAGTCCGGAGTGTAGTCACTGACTGGAACAGCTGCCGCGCCGACAATGAACGCGCTAAGCGTGCCGCGCGTGGAGGGGCTAGAGAGAAGCCTGTACTTGGCGGCGAAGGTCAGGTCCTGAAACCCACTCAGGTCGTGAAGGACGCCCTGGCTGGCGTGAGTCCAGACATATGGGAGCACCGCCATCACATTCAGTCTGTCGGTGATGCCGTATCCACCGACCCAGGCAACACTCTGCGTCGTCAGCGTGCCGATGTTCCCGTTTGTTCGCTTGAGTGTTCCTTCCCAGTACTCGTTCCAGCTGTCGTGCGCGTAAAGAACGCCCGTGCTGAGCGTCCTTTTCGGCATCATCAATCCGTCGTCGATCGTCTGAGCAGAGGCGGACGATACACTCACCGCCGCGAGTATCAACAATTGAGTTGTTCGCTTGAGCATATGGCTGGGGATGGCTTGAGGCTGAGGAAGGAATGACCCGGATCGAGAATCGCTGCGGCCAAGGGGGCCTGCAGGGTGCCGCCAATGTAGTGGTGCGGCTTTGGCCTGCGCAATAACGAATTGAAAAGGGGCAACTCCCCTTTCACTCCGACAGGAGAATCGCCTTTTGGAGCGGGCCGCCGATTTAACTTCCTTTGATTCTGGTTTTCGGGTTTACGCCAGCTCGCGCACTGCCTCTTCGACTTCGGACACGTGACCGGGCACCTTGACCTTGGCAAAGATCCGCGCGACTCGTCCTTTGCGGTCAACTATCGCCGTCGTGCGCTCGATCCCCATATACTTTCGCCCGTACATGGATTTCTCCTTCCAGACCCCGAAGGCATTCGCCAGCTCGTGATCAGGATCTGACAGGAGAAGGTACGGAAGCTGGTACTTTTTCTTGAACTTGCGGTGCGATTCGATGCTGTCCGGGCTCACTCCGATCACAACCGCGTTGATCTTTCCGAACCGTGGAAGCGCGTCCCGAAAATCGCACGCTTCCTTCGTGCAGCCGGTGGTGTCGTCCTTGGGATAGAAATAGAGGACGACGTTCTTTCCGGCGAGAGAATCGCGCGTCACGACGGTCCCGTCGTCCGCCTCGAGCGCGAATTTCGGCAGTTGATCGCCTTCGTTAACCATTGAACGCTCCTTCCCTGTCAGCGCCGGTTCGCCGGACGCACCCAGCGCGACGACCGCAGAACCGAGTCAATCTCGATTTCGAACGCGCGCAATCGCTCGAGCTGCGGCGCGACTTTGTGCTCGACGTTGACGCAGCCATGATAGTCCTGGACGGGTCTCGTTTCGTCCTTCGTGAAAATGGTGACCACGACCGTCGGTGCATCCGTACGCGTGGTGGGACAAAGGACAGAATCGCCCTGGATTTTCGGGGGCAGGTCAAAAAAGCCGATCGATCTCGCCCTCGAGACCAATGTGGGAAGCGTGGTGGCCGTCACGGTGTCCACCGCCGTCCGACCTTCTTCTCCCGGATTTCGCGAATCGAAACGGATCTCGCCCGCTCGAGAAAGGCGAAGCCGATACGCGGGGCAGGTGCCGTAGCAGATCGAGCGCTCCAACACAATGCTGTCGGCAGCCGCAGTCGATGTCGCCTTCTCCGTGTCCGTCTTGGCAGCTGGCGGGGCACAGCCGAGGAGCACCAAAGGAATTGTTGCGCCCGCAATCAACAACGGCCTTCTGAACATTCGGGTCCCCGCCGGAGCTTTCGGGTTCATTGAACACAGCATAGGTGGCGATTAAACCACGTCCGCCAGGAAAGCTGCGCCGAATACGGCCGCGGTGCTACTGCTGTGGAGGTGCGTACTCCGGAATGTTCTTGCGATAGAAAGCCAGATCTTCCAGGTGGCCCTCGTCGGTCGGGTCGAGTGCGATTGACAGCTGGATGTCCCGGAATGCCTGTGAGAAATACGCGTTCTTGGTCTCGCCGAACGCGTGGCGGGCGAGTTCGTATTCCGCCCTGGCACGGTGGGCAAGCGCGTCTTCGGTCTGGGGACGCTGCAACAGAACAGCGTTGAAATCCTCCAGCGCCTCCTCATCCAGATCGGACCGGGCGTAATATCTCCCACGCTGGTAGTGAAATTCCCAATAGTCCCCAAGCCGGAGCGCGCGCTGATACGCTTCGATCGCATCCCCTTTCTTGTCGTCCCGCTCGAAATCCTCGGCCCTGTCCAGATCGACGAACCCCTGCAATGCCTTGATGCGTGGATTGCGCTTCGCATAGGGCGCTGACTGATCGGCGAACTCCTCCATTGCGTCGTATGAACCCCAGCGGCGCAGATTGTCCATGTGGGCGACGCGCAGCATGAAGCTGTACGGCTGGATCTTGAGCGCCTCGTCGAGCGTCGCCCGCGATGTTTTGAGCTCGGCCCGCGAAGCAGCCATGTAGATCATCAGTCGATAGGCGACGATGGATTTGGGATCGAGCTTATGCGCGGCGGTTAGATCGGCAAGAGCGCGCTGGAAGAAACTGTCCATACGCTGGAATTGCTCACGCGTTGTCTCGCGTGTAGATGCAGTGCCGCGCGCATTCCAACCGGCAGCTCGGTAAAA
>DATHHC010000199.1:0-5610 GCA_035317285.1 Gemmatimonadaceae bacterium
TTCCGTCTCCGTGAAAGCTGACGGCAAGGAAGAGAAACACGAGGCGAAAAAGGCAATCGTGATCTGCACCGGATCGAGAGTCAAAGGCCTTCCGCAAATCGGACTCGAGCTGAACAAAACCACCGTCATTTCCTCGGACGAAGCCCTTATCCTCGAGAAAGCTCCCAAGACGATGGCTATCATTGGCGCGGGCGCCGTCGGCTGCGAATTCGCGGACGTCTTCACTGCTTTCGGCACCCAGGTCACGCTCATTGAAGCGCTGCCGGGAATCCTCCCGCTCGAGGACGGCGACGTCAGCGCCGAGCTGGCGAGAAGCTTCAAGAAACGGAAGATCGACGTGCTCTCTGCCGCCAAGATCAGCGACGTGAAGGTCGGAAAGTCTTCAGTCGCGATGAACGTCGAGGTCGCCGCCAAGAAGCAGCCTCTCGAAGTCGAGATAGTGCTCGTGGCCGCCGGACGAGCTCCGGTCATCGACGACATCGGGCTCAAGGAGATGGGCGTCCAGCTGACGGACCGCGGCTTCATCAAGATCAACGAGCGCATGGAAACGTCGGCAAAAGGCATCTACGCCATCGGCGACGTTGCCGGACCGCCGATGCTCGCCCACAAGGGGCAGCGTGAAGGCGTCGTGTTCGCGGAGTTCCTCGCGGGACAGAAGGAAGTCCACAAAGTGAACTACGGCAACATTCCGAACGCGACCTACTGCCACCCCGAAGTCGCATCGATCGGCATGACAGAGGCGCAGGTGAAGGAAAAGAAAATCGACTACAAGGTCGGCAAATTTCCCTTCTCCGCCAACGGGCGGGCCCGCACCGCGGGCGAAACCGAAGGATTCGTCAAGATCATCCGCGACGCCAAGTACGGCGAGATCCTCGGCGCCCACATCATCGGCGCGCACGCCACGGAATTGATCCACGAGCTCGCAGTCGCGCGTGAAAACGAGTTCACGGTAGAAGAGGTCGATCTGGCGATCCACGCCCACCCCACCCTTTCCGAAGCTGTCGCCCAGGCCGCTCTCGATTCGCTCGGCAAGGTTCTGGACGCGTGATTCTGGTGATGCACAGTGGCTGAGCGCGAGTTATGGACGGTCCCCCTCGGCCAATTGGGCTACGAGCAGGCGCTCGAGCTGCAGCGTAACCTCGCCCGGGACAGAATCTCCGGAGCAATCCCGCAGGATCTCCTCCTTCTCGTCGAGCACCCGCCGGTAGTCACGCTCGGCCGGTCATCGAAGCAGAAGCATCTCGTTGCATCGCCAGAGTTTCTCCAAAGCAAGGGCGTGGAGCTCTTCGAGGTCGAGCGCGGCGGGGATGTCACCTTTCACGGACCCGGACAGCTGGTCGGATATCCGATCATCGATCTCAAGCGCCACCGTCAGGACCTGCACTGGTATCTGAGAAAGATCGAGGAGGCCCTGATCAATTCTCTCGACGACTACGGCATCCCCGGCGAGCGAAACACAGCGTACACCGGAGTGTGGACACGCGGAAAGAAAATCGCGTCGATCGGCGTGCACGCCCGCGACTGGGTCACCTGGCACGGCTTCGCCCTCAACGTCACGACTGACCTCTCCTACT
Organism: Gemmatimonadaceae bacterium; assembly: GCA_035317285.1. Lineage (GTDB taxonomy): Bacteria > Gemmatimonadota > Gemmatimonadetes > Gemmatimonadales > Gemmatimonadaceae > UBA4720. Next base: position 1,575 of record DATHHC010000199.1, read on the forward strand.
TCGATCTCATCGTTCCCTGCGGAATCGACGGCGTCGTCATGACCTCGATCGCGCGTGAGCTCGGCTCGGACGACATATCAATGCAGGACGTGCGGGATCGCGTGACCGCGAGATTCGCCGCGGCATTCGATCTGACCCCCGTCGTTACCTCGCGCTCGACACTGCTCGAATCCGTCGCGTGACCGAGACGCTGAAGGTCTATCCGCCCCGAGCGCGCGCGGAGTCGGCGGGCACCCTGCGCGACTTCGCGACAGAGCTGAATCCGCAGCAGGCCGCCGCCGCAACGCACGGCGATGGCCCGCTCCTCATCATCGCCGGAGCCGGCACTGGGAAGACGCGCACTCTGGTGTACCGCGTGGCCCACCTGATCGAGCGAGGAGTTCCGGCCGATCGGATTCTGCTCCTGACGTTTACGCGCAGAGCGTCCCAGGAGATGTTGTCACGGGCGGAGCGACTCGTCGGGAGCAACAGCAAACGTGTCGTTGGAGGAACATTCCACGCGACGGCGCACCGGCTGCTCCGCCGTTACGGGCAGGCAGCGGGGTTGGCAAAAGATTTTACCATCATGGATCAGGGAGATTCCGCTGATCTCATGCAGCTCGCCCGCGCCCAGCTGGGGTACGCCGCCAAATCGAAGCGTTTCCCGAAGAAGGAGACACTTCAGTACGTGTACTCCAGGCACATCAACACCGGCATTCCCATCGACGACGTTGTTCGCGACGACTACCCGCAGTTCGTCGATTACCTCGAGGATCTGGCCAAGATCTACGCCGACTATACGCATCGAAAACAGGAAAGAAATCTCGTCGACTACGACGACCTTCTGCTCTTCTGGGCGCTCTTGCTCGAGGCTTCTCCCGAGTTGGGGAAGAAGATTTCCGGGCTCTACGACCACATCCTCGTCGACGAGTACCAGGATACCAACGTGCTCCAGGCGCGGATCCTTCGCGGAATGTGCAAGGCGCACAGCAACATCACGGTGGTGGGTGACGACGCGCAGAGCATCTACTCGTTCCGCGGCGCCCACTTCAGGAACATCCTCGACTTCCCGAAACAGTTCGCCGGCGCGACGATCGTCGCCCTGGAACAGAACTACCGCTCGACGCAGCCGATCCTGAGCGTCACGAATACCCTCATCTCGCGCGCCGCCGAAAGGTTCACCAAGAATCTCTGGACCGAGCGAACTGGCGGCGAACAGCCATGGCTTGTCGCCGCACGGGACGAGCAGCAGCAGACACAGTTCGTGGTCGACCGCATCCTCGAGCTCCACGAGGAAGGGACGCCGCTCGCCGAGATCGCGGTGCTCTTTCGCGCGGGCTATATGTCGGCGGACCTCGAGATCGAGCTCACCAACCGCAAGATCCCATTCGAGAAGTGGGGCGGACTCAAGTTCCTCGAGGCCGCGCACGTCAAGGACGTGCTGGCGTTTCTGCGCATCCTCGAGAACCCGCGCGACGAGGTGAGCTGGTACCGGCTGCTGCTTCTCCTCCCCGGAATCGGAGATGCGACGGCGCGTGCCGCGATCGATGCGATGGCGTCAGCCGCGTGGGAATCGACCGCCTTTGGCCGCTACAGTCCGCCGCCCCGGGCGAGAGCCGCGCACGCAGCGCTCGTTGGTTTGCTCGACGGACTGCGCGCGGGTCCGATTCTGGACGAGGCCCAGGTGTCGGCGGACATCGCGCGAGTCAGGTTGCTGTACGACAACATCCTGCGCGAACGCTACGACAAGGTCGAGCCGCGGCTCGCCGACCTCGACCAGCTCCAGACCATCGCCGCCGGCTATCCGGATCGCGCCACGTTCCTCTCGGCGCTCGCACTCGAGCCGCCACAGGCTACACAGGATCTCGCGACGGGAACCCGCGAGGATAATGACTGCCTGATTCTCAGCACCGCGCATTCCGCCAAAGGAAAGGAGTGGGACGCAGTGTTCGTGATCTGGGCGGTGGACGGCTGGTTTCCGTCTGCACGCTGCCTCAACGACGAGGACGAAACGGAAGAAGAGCGCCGGCTCATGTACGTCGCGCTCACCCGCGCCCGAAATCACTTGAGCGTGTCATACCCGCTCAACGCTTACTCCTCGCGACGCGGCGCCGACTATTCCATCGATCAGCTGTGTCGCTTCATCGACCGCGGAGTTCGCGATAACATGCAGCGCGTCGCACTCGGCGCCGACACCGCGCCGGCACCCGCCGAGGAGCCGAGAAAGGAGCCGCTTCTGGACCTGCGGGCGCTCCTCAGATCGAGATTCAGCGCGACCTAGCAGCCCCGCGGTCCCGGCGGTAAGCTTGAACCGCAGGCGGTCGCTTCCGCGGAGGCAGGATGCGCCGATCCATATCTCCGTTCATTTTCGTTGCCGCGGTCTCGATCGCTGGTTGCGTGAGCGCATCGCGCAAATCGATCGAACAACCCAAGCGTTCCGAAATCAGCGCGGAAGAAATCGCGCGGTCCGGATACACCAACGCCTGGGATCTCCTGCGAGCTCGCGCCCGCCGCTACGATTTCCTCGAGGATCGATATGGGCGCCCTCGTGCAATCAGAACTCGCCGCGGCCGAAGCACGGTCCTGATGGCCGGCTCGGACTCTCCGATGATTATCATCGACGGCGCCCGCGTCGTTGATTTCTCGATGCTCCGTGACCTGCCCACAGATGCGATATCCAGCATCGAGCTGATGGATGGAATCACCGGGACCGTTGCCCAGGGAACCAACGCGGCCGCGGGCGTCATCTACATCCACACGTGGGAAGCGTCGGGCGGCTAGCTCCCCACCCACGCGCGCAGCGCCGCGAACGGATCTTTCGGTTTGGACCTGGCCAGTGTGATGATCCGCCCGATCGCACGCTTGAGATCCCTGCCCTCTTTCTCGTAAAGCCGATCGAAAACGTCGAGGTCGCTCGCATAAACCCGCCTGGCCAGGAGCGACGCATTGTCGAGAGGAACTCGCTCCGCGTACCGCGGGTTGATCGTCTTCAACGCTGGAGCAATCTCCGAGATCAGCGCGGCTCTGGCCCCAAGGTAGACTGTGTCCCGCGCGGCGATCCGCGCTTCTTTGCTATCTGGATGCATTGAGTATGCGGAGTCGAGCGACTTGATCACCCTCGCCCAGAAGCTCGCTAGCAGCTTGTCGTCCTGCCATTCCGCTTCCACTTTCGCGGCCGCCGGCTCCTGCCCCCGCGACCTGAAGAACGCCGCCGCTCCACGCGCCCCCACGAACATCGCAAAGGATTCGTTGAACGGCGCCTGACCCGACGCGTAGAAGGTGTTGTGGGTCAGCTCGTGGATGACCGTGTTGGCGAGACCGAGCGAGTCGCCCTTGAGCGTGGTATTGAGCAGCGGATCGTTGAAAAAACCAAGCGTGCTGAATGCATCCGAGGGTCGCACGTACACATCGAATCCATCGGCAGCAAGATTCTTCGCGTCCCGCTTCGCCGCATCGAAATCGAAGTAGCCTTTGTACGGGACTCGTCCGACGATCGGAAACCACCACGTGTAGGGCTTTAGGGTATCCCGATATGCGGCCGAAACGACAAGCACAAGCGTGTCGTGATCTAGGCGCGAATATGTCGTGAAACTGTCTTTAGTTCTGAGCCTCAAGCTGTCTTTTGCGTACTGTCTGGCGGCCAGGACCACCTTCAGCTTCTCCCGCGACTCCTTCGGAGTCCTCGGATCCGCCACAATCTCCGAAATCGGCTGCCGCCGACTCAATATCTTGGCCTCCTCCCACGCCCCACGACTGAGGTAACAGGCTGTGGGAGCAGAGATTAGACCCAAAACAGCGGCACAAACCGCTATCGCGAGGATACTGCGTCGCATATTCTTATCATGTGTCCTTCGTCCACCTCCATTGCCACTCTGAATACTCGCTTCTCGACGGTGCAAACCGCATCGATGATCTCATCAACAGAGCGCTGGAGTTCGAACAACCAGCCCTGGCGATCACCGATCACGGGAACCTTCACGGTGCGTGGGACTTCCAGGAAAAGGCCAAAAAAGCGGGGCTCAAGCCGATCATCGGCATGGAAGCCTATGTCGCACCG
>DATHHC010000200.1:0-2639 GCA_035317285.1 Gemmatimonadaceae bacterium
TCAGCGAACTGCTTGAAGAGATTTGCCTTGCCCTCCATCACGGGCTTGGCAGCCAGCGCGCCGATGTTGCCGAGCCCGAGTACTGCCGTGCCGTTGGTGACAACCGCGACGAGGTTGCCCTTGGCGGTGTACTTGTAGGCGTCGTTTGGAGTCGCCTTGATCTCGAGACAAGGCACCGCCACTCCGGGGGAGTAGGCGAGGGCGAGATCGCGTTGGTTGTTGAGGGGCTTGGTCGGTACTACCGCGATCTTTCCGGGCCGTCCGGATGAGTGGTAGTCGAGGGCATCTTCACGCTTCATGGAACGTGGAAAAATGCCATGGGAGAAGACGTCGTGCCACCCTGAATCGTCTAATCAGAGCGGAATACCTCAGAATCTCCTACTCAATGCCGACCCGAATCCCGCTCCTCCTCGCAGCAATCGTTTTCCTGGCGTCGTGCGAGCGTACGAACGATCACACCGTTCCATCTGCGTCTTCCACCACGCCCGTGGCTGCAGCCAGCGCCGAAACGCTCAAACCGGACACTGGACGCGTCAACCCGAAAACGCCGAAGGCTGACGGATTCGACGCCGGCGGTGGTTACCGAGTCATGCTTCGCCACGGCCTGGACAAAACCGATTCGGCAACGCTCGAAGTTGAGCTTGTTCGCGAAGCGGCGCCGGATTCGGTTCTCAAAGTGGCGACACTGCGCAAGACGGCGGACAATGCCCGAGTATTGCGGGCAGACACCACCTGGATCGTGCTGACTCAGGAAAGTGACTACGGCTACGGCGACCCGATGAAGCTGTTCCTCGATCCGAAGACCAAGAAGCTGATAAAGAGCGTGCCGTTCTCCCGGGAAGAAGGCCTCGACGTTTTCGACGACACGACAGCGGCCCGAATGCTCAACGTCCCGGTCGAATTGATTCCGGGACTGAAGGAGAGGGAGGCGAGACCGAAACCCGATCAGCCGTGGGACGCGGTCCTACCCAAAGTTCTGCGCGATCATCCGATTCCGCAGCCGACGTACTCCGAGTTCGCGCGAGCGAGGCCGGGCCGTGTGGAAGACGGCTACGATTCGGCAGGGACCGATATCGGTGAATTTCCCGGACCGGTACAGGTCGTCGGTGATCGAGTGTGGTTCGGTAAACGCTTCTACGACGGCGAAGGATTAACCGGAATCGGGGGGGTTGGTTACTTCGACACGACTACGTCCAAGTACACCTTCCTGGATATTCCCGAGATCGTCGGTTGGTCGGTGTCGGCCATCCTGGTCCAGGACAAGGATCTGTGGATCGGGCTCGTGGGGCACCCGGAGGGTGCGGACTACGGTGGCGGACTGCTACTTCACGATCTCCAGACCGGAAAAACGACAAAGTATGACGTGAAGCAGGATGTCGTCCTCGCGATCAGACGCTTGAACAACGCTACGTACCTTGCTACACCAACGGGCTTACTCGTGATGAAGGACGGGCAGATAACCGACCGCTACCTCGTTGAGCCAAAGATTGACGAGACGTTCGACCTCATTCATCTACCAGGTCGGCCCTGAAACGTTTGTGCGGTTCTCGAGTGCGCCCCTCGCTGAGGGACAGATGTACCCGGGCGGCCAACGTTAGTCGCTGCCGTTCGTATTAATGGCGTGACGCTTCGTTGGGGCCGCTATTCGTCCAGAGGTCTCGGCGAAGGCGCGCTACCTTTCCTGCCTTGACAGGGTACTTTAGAACTCAGATGAAACCTGCTCGCTCGATTTCCCGCGGCCTCTTGCAGGGCCTGCGCCTGCTCGCAACGGTCCTTGCCGTTGCTGGGCAAATCGGGATTTCGGGCGCATCGCTCACACTCGCGCGCGATGAATCGAGTGCCATATCGCACACCGAGCGGAGCGGCATCGACCTGCATCGCGGACACAACGAAGCGACCTGCGCGACGTGCGCCGTTCTCTCGTTCCACGCCACCGTAGACCCCATTGCGTTCCCGCTCTCCAGCGGGGCCGTCGCACGTCTTGTAGTTGCCCGCAGCTCTGTCGACTTCGTCGGCGGTCCCCAACTCCTCCCCAACTCCTGCCGAGCACCGCCCAGAGAATCCTGAACCTGTAGTTCAGCGATTTCACAAATTCTCTGGGGGCAAAATTGCATTTTACTCGGTCAACGACCGCGCTGACGCTGTTCGCGAGCGCGCGAAAAGCCAAACAAGAAAAGACTCACCAAACAAGAGGATGGCTCATCCTCTGTGCGGTATGTATCGCACTGCCGATTTCCGCCTACGCGCAGGGTGCTCCGTCGAAGTCAAAGCGGGACTCCGTCGCGCGAGCCGACAGCATCGCCCGCGCGGATTCCATCGCGCTCGTGAAGCAGCTGGAAAAGGAGCTGGGTGCGCAGTCGGCTGATACAAGCGGTGCTGCGTCGGCGGCCACGCAGGGTCCGCGAGCTACGGGCGGCTACATGAACATCGGGTTCGTCGCGCTGACGGACGCGGGTTGGTCCACTGAGCCCGACGTCGGCGCGATCCAGGTGGGAGATCACGATCCTCACGTGAATGGGTTCTCGATTCCCAACGTCGAGCTCACGCTCGACGGAGCGGTCGATCCCTACTTCAAGGGCTTCAGCAACATCGTCTACAAGCTTGACAAGAACGGTGAAACGGGAGTCGAGCTCGAAGAG
>DATHHC010000201.1:0-7950 GCA_035317285.1 Gemmatimonadaceae bacterium
CCGAGGCTCGAGTCGGCTGCGGGCTGAACACCCAAGTGCGCGGAGAGAAAACAAAATGCCGGCGGGAAGAATCCCGCCGGCATTCTGCTTTTGGTGAACCGATCCGGCTGAATCAAATCAGCCGCGTCCCGATCTCAGAACGAGTACTTCAGCTGGAGCTGAAGCGCGTAGTTCGATTGCGGGTTCTGCGTATTGAACTGCTGAAATGGTGAGAAGGTGAAGACCGACTGGGCACCGCTCGCCCACTTGAGCGGCTGGCCAGGCGCAGCGACGACCGTGCTCCGGCGTACGAGCAGGGACGGGCTGTTGGTGCTGCCGATGTCCTGCGCGCCCCACTTCTTGTTCAACAGGTTGGTGAAGTTGAAGATGTCGAGCTGGAGGATGAAGTTCTGGCCCCTTATCGTCGGCAACGACTGACGCACCGACGTGTTCAGGACTTTCGTCCACGGCGACCGGCAGGAGTTGCGCTTCATGATCTTTCCGCGCTGCGAATTGAGGCATTCGTGGTCGGAGATGAAGGTCTCCAGGAGGTCCGCCTGCGCGGCCGGAGTGAGAGCGCCGTTCTGTTGGAACAGAATCTCGGACGCGAGATGCGCATCCGTCGGAACGTAGACGAGATCGTTGGCTGTCCCGCCGTCACCGTTCAGATCGCTGCCGTAAACGTATTCGAACGGCACGCCGGACTCACCGAAGAACGTGAAGGACAAATCGGTCTTCGACGGGAAGCTATACGTACCGCTCGCGACCACTCGGTGCGGCACGTCGAACTTTGAAGGATAGAGATCCTGCGCATCCTGCCGGCCCGAATACGAGCGACCGAAGGACCAGTTCGAAAACGCTACCGACGAAGTCAGATCCCAGACATCGTATGACCGGCCGTAGGTGTAGGCGAGCGATCCTTCGAACGCATTCGAGAAGCGCTTCTGAAGCTGGCCGGTGTAGCTATACGCGTAATCGTGGGTCTTGGTATTGGACAGGTCGATCACGTCGCCCAGAGTCCGCGCCGGAGTGCTGCCGGGAACCGGCTTGCGTGTAGGAACAGGAGCGCCCGCGGCGTTCGGAATGTCGCCGTAGAGAGAGCGACCATTGCGATCGGTGCCGATCGGATCGTCGACCAATCCAATATTCTGATAGTAGAAGGCTGCAACCGAGCGAGTGTACATCCACTCGAACGATCCAATCACATTCCAGGGAAGCTGGCGATCGTAGCCGAGTGAGCTCCGCCACACAGATGGGAATTTCAGGTCCGGATCGACGGTATTGGCCGTGATGTTCGGCGCGTTCGTCGTCGTCAGGCAGGCCGTGGGCGCCGCACCACCTGCGTTGGGCATGGGTGGAGCGTTTCCGAGGTTGTTGCAGACAAGGTTACCATAGCCGTTCACGCCCGAGTTGCCGAACAGATTGCTCAGCCAGACGTACGCGGGACGACCGACAAACACGCCGGTCCCTCCACGAAGCTGGTTCCGCGAATCGCCGGTCACGTCCCAGTTGAAGCCGAAGCGCGGCGACCACTGCTTAACATCCTTTGGCACGTCTGTCGTGCTGATTCCCAGCGTACTCAACACATCCGGATTGAGGCCCGGCTTGGACTGGAGGCCCGGCATGTCGAGCCTGATGCCAAACGTCGTGCTCAGAGTGCTCGTCGTCTGCCACTCGTCCTCGACGTAGAAGCCGAGCGTGCGGGCCTTGAAGCGCGCCGCGCCGTCCGTCCCATCGGGGAGCTTTATCCCGAGCGTTGCCGCGCTGGGTGTGTTGTTGCGAAGCGAGTCAAGCGTACCAAAAGTGAAATTCCCGAACGAGTTCTGGGCGAACACGTTTCGCACCTTGAAGAATTCGTTCTTGGTACCGAGGGTGAAGCGATGGCTTCCAACAGGAATCGTGTAGTTGTCGGTAATCTCAAAAATGTCCTGATCGAGCTCGTTGCCCTGTGAGGAATTCTCGGTGCCCGCGGTCATTGAGCCGGTTCCGGGGGTCGGGACTGCCTCATTGGTCGTGCGCGAGATGCGAACAAACGGCGCGAAAATTGGGGTGATGCGCTTGTCCCTGATTTTCGTCAGGCCAATAAGAAACTCGTTGTTCTGGCCGTTATCGAAGCTCGAAAACAACTGGGTCAGATAGCTGTTGGTTATCGAGCGGAAGTTGTACCCGTTGTTCGAGAGCGACAGCACAGTAGGACTGCGGCTCAGGATGTCCTGCTGGCCGTTGACATAGTTGTAGCGCGCCACGAGCCGGCTGCTCACCGGCAGGTTGATGAGATCGACGCGCGCGAACATGTTGGCCAGCGGGTTTTCGTTCGTTATCGGTCCCCCATTGCCAGGATCGGCAAAGCCATACTGGGTGGTGAGAATGTTGACCAGGCTGTCTACGCTTGCCTGTGTCGCCGCCGCCCTTTGGGTCACGCTCGCCGGTTGGCCAACGTAAGGTCCCGCGGCAGGAGCACTCTGCTGTTGCCACTCTGGAGCCACCGAGAATAGAAGTCTGTCCTTGATGATCGGGCCGCCAAGCCAGAAGCCTTCCTGCTTCACAGTGAATGGTGCGTTACGCAGATACGAGACGTCCCGCTCGAGCTTCTCGCTGCGGTTCGCATACGTCGCAGATCCGTGGAGATCGTTCGAGCCGCTCTTAGTAACGGCATTGACCAGTGCCCCAGTGAAATTTCCCTGACGAACGTCGAACGGCGAGAGAAGTACCTGGTACTCTTTCACGGCCTCGAGGGAGATCTGCTTCGCTCCCGCCTGCCCACCGGGCTGGCCGGTCGAGCCAAGTCCGAAGAGGTCGTTGGCGACTGAGCCGTCGATCTGGACTCCGTTGAAGCGATTGTTCTGGCCTCCGCCCGAGTTACCCGGCCCTTTCGTCGAGATCTGCGGCGTCAGCGCCACGAAATCGGTGAAATTGCGATTCAGGGTTGGGAGGCGGACGATCGCCGAGTCGGTGATCGTCGTGGCCACGCCCTGATGCGAGCTCGATATGATCGAGCTTGCGGTTCCGACGACCTGCACGCCGGCGAGCTCGGTGGCCTGGGTTACCAGCACCAGGTCGACCCGGGCGTTCTGTCCAAGCGAGACATAGACGTTACCGCTGTCGCGCGGCGTAAAGCCGATGCGGCGGGCAGTGACAGAATAAGGGCCTCCAACCTCGAGGCCCTGAATGTAGAATCGCCCATCGCTGCGCGAGATCGTCCCGCTACGAGAGCCTGTTGCGCGGTTCACGACTTCGATTTGGGCGGATTCGATAGGCTGGCCCTGGTTGTTCGTGATCGTGCCGCTTACCGCGCCGGTCGTGACGCCCTGTGCGGAAAGGGAGCCGGCGGATGAAAACAGAAGTGCTGACACGGCAGCACAGAGAAAGTGCAAACGGTATTGGGGCATAGTCGTAGGTTGTGAGGAAGGGATAACGTAGTGGTCGGTAACTCGTGTGGTCAAGCAAGAAAAATCACGGGTGGGTCACGATTTCTCTTCCGGCTCTTCCGGTGAGGAAAAAAATCGGGATTCCCAGCAGAATCACCGCCAGAACTGCGAGCGTTGGAACGCGGCTGACCGGGTCGATGATGGCGTTCCCGAGAAGCATGATGGTCGCGACGATAAAGATCAGCGGCACCACGGGATAGCCCGGAACCCGGAAGGGCGGCTGGTAGCTGGGCCGGCGGCGAAAGATGAAAACAGAGCCCACCGCGAGCGCGTAGAAAGGCACGATCGCGGTAACAAAGGTATCGGCGAGCTGTTCGAACGTCCCGGCGAGGACGAAGATCACCCCAAGCGTAGCGCCGAGCCAGATCGCCACGCCCGGGGTCTGGAATCTCCGGTCCACCTTCGCGATTGGCTTGAAGAGCAAGCCATCCGCGGCCATCGCGAAAAGGACCCGCGAGCCCGTCATCACGGAGCCGTTCAACGTTCCAAAGGTCGAGATCATGACGGCAATCGACACAAAGACGACACCCGCTGACCCCATCAGCCTTTCGGCGACGTCGGCCGCAACGAGCTTCGAGTGCCGGATCTCCTCGATCGGGAGCACGGCGAGATAGCCCAGGTTCGCCAGCAGATAGAGGCCGATGATTATCAGCGTACCGAAGATCAGAACGCGGGGAAGGTTCTTCTCCGGGTCCTTCACTTCCCCACCGACGAAGCTGACATCGGCCCAGCCATCGTAGACCCAGAGCACGGATACGAGCGCGAGCCCGAAGCGCGCGAAGGTAATGCTTCCCGGCGGAATCGCGGGCGTGAAGTGCCCACCCGTCTGCGGCAGCCCGATCACGAGCGCGAGAATGATGATGAGGATCAGCGCTCCCGTCTTGGCGAGCGTGGTCACGTTCTGCACCAGTGATCCCCATTTCAGGCCAACGTAGTTGAACGTCGCAGTCAGGAGGATCGCGACGGCCGCGATGTAGTGAACGTACCTGCTGTAGGGCTCCACTCTCGGGTCGTGGCCGAGAACGCGAACCAGATACTCCGAGAACGTGGTGGAGATGGCGCCGAGCGCGGCGGCGCGAATGATGACCAGCTCGGACCACCCGAAGAGAAACGCGGGCAGCCGTCCCCACGACTCGCGAATGAAAACGTAGACTCCACCTGTGCGCGGGAACACTCCGGCCACTTCCGCGAGTGTCAGCGCGCCGCAGAGCGCGAAGAGGCCTCCGGTCAGCCAGATCGCGAGCAGCGGGAGCGGACCAGGAAGCTTGTCCGCGACGCCGCCCGGCGTGCGGAAGATTCCGGAGCCGATCGTCGAGCCGACGAGTACCGCGATGGCGCTCCACAGTCCGAGCCGGCGTGGAAGCGACGAGGCGCGCTCGAACGTCGAGTCCGTCGACGCCGGTCGCGAGGAAGAATCAGCGAGGATCGGATCGGGCATTCGCATACGGTAGTTCAAAGCCACCGGATGCGCGAGTAGCTTTATGGGCGCGCGAATCTCTTTCCGCGCATCCCAGCCAACTTCAATTGTCGCCAATGAATCAGCCGCTGGCTGAGACAATCTTCTGGATCGCCGCGGCTGCATGCGTGATTGCCGAAGCGGCCATACTGCGATCCACATTCATGGTGCGGCTTGCGAATAGATCAGAGCTTGTTCCGGCCTCGCCGCGAAGGGGAGAGATCGCGTGGGCGATCATTCCGGCGCTCGCGCTCGTCGCAGTGCTTCTGGCGACCTGGCAAAGAATCGAAGCCCGCGAGAGCCACATGCAGATGATGGATCACTCCGGCATGCAACACTCCATGCCGATGCCCTCCGTACCGCGGGCAGCTCCGACCAGCTGAAGTGCTGACTATCAGGCGGCTCGGCACGCTCGCACTCGTAATCGGATTCGCGCAGGTGGTGTTCGGAGCTATCGTACGAATCACGGGCTCGGGCCTCGGCTGCGGCGACCACTGGCCTGACTGCTACGGGTCATTCACGCCCGCCCATAGTGGATCGACTCTGCTCGTCGAGATCTCGCACCGCTACGGCGCAGCGGCGCTGTCGCTCGCGATCCTGGCACTCGTCGTGGTGGCATTGCGCAAGCGAAATGAACCCGGCGTCAGCGGGCGGGGCGGCGTGCTTCGTCCCTCACTGCTCGCGATCCTTCTCGTAGTCGTCGCGGCCCTTTTCGGCGCCGTCACGGTCAAGCTCGCGCTGAATCCAATCGTAGTGGTCACTCACCTCGCGATCGCGATGGCGCTGCTGGCCGTGCTCGTCGTCGTCGTCGTGCGCGCGGGCGGCCTCGGCGCCCGCAACGTGCCGGTTCGTTACGACCGAACGGTTCGGTCGGGCAGAGCGGCCGCGGGACTCACGTTTCTGGCGCTCGTGTTCGGCGCACTCACGGCCAACACACCAGGAGCGGCGGTCGCGTGTCAGGGGTTTCCCTGGTGCCGGGCAATCGCCGAAAGCGGCCCTCCACTCTATATACAGGTGACACACCGGATCATCGCGTTTCTCCTGCTCGGCCACCTGATCGGAATCACGATCGGTGTGCGCAAGCGCCGCGAGGCTCCCGCGATCTCCCGCGCCGCATGGACCGCGCTCGGGATTGTGATTGTGCAGGTCCTGGTCGCGGCGGCGATGGTCGAGATGGCTCTGCCTCCAGCGCTTCGGTCAATTCATCAGGCGGTTGGAACCGCGCTCTGGATCTGCGTCGTGTCCATCACCGCACTCGCGGCGGGAGCGCCCGGCGTGACCGACATCGAGCGGATCGTCTACGAGTCGCCTTCCAGGGGCGAATTCGCCACGCCAGAAGGGGTGAGCACCTAATGGACGTCACTGCCCGCGAGCAGGCGCAGCCATCGCTCCTGAGCGACATGGTGATGCTGACCAAGCCGCGCATAATCTCACTGCTCCTTGTAACGACGGTCGCACCGATGTTCGTCGCCGGAAATCCGGGCTGGCTGCTGGTGCTCGTCGTTCTCGTTGGCGGCTATCTCATGGCGGGCGGCGCCAACGCGGTGAACATGTACCTCGACCGCGACATCGACACGCAGATGTCGCGCACACGCCTGCGCCCGATTCCGAGCGGTCGCATGGGCCCGCGCTCGGTGCTCGCGTTCGGAGTCGCCCTCGCGACTGCCGCGACTTTCCTGCTCGCGCGATTCACCAATGTTCTCACCGCGCTGCTCGCCCTCGGGGGATTCTACTTCTACATCTTCGTCTACACGCGGTGGCTGAAGCGGACGACGCCGCAGAACATCGTGATCGGTGGTGCCGCCGGAGCATTTCCTCCGCTCGTCGGCTGGGCGTCGATGACGGGCTCGATCGATCTCACGGCGATCTTTCTCTTTCTGATCATCTTCTACTGGACGCCGCCGCATTTCTGGGCGCTCGCGCTGCTCAAGCAGAAGGACTATGGACGCGCCGGAATTCCCATGGCGCCGCTCGTCTGGGGTGAGCGCGAGACGATGCGCCAGATGCTCTGGTACAACGTCATTCTCATCGCGCTCACGCTGCTGCCATTCACCTTCGGCGCGTTCGGCATGATCTATCTCGTATCAGCGATCGTCCTCGGAGGCATCCTGCTGGCGGGGGTCATACGAGTGAGCAGAAGTGCCGACTGGACGAAGCCTGCCTGGGCGGTGTACAAGTTTTCGCTTCTCTACCTCGCGCTGCTCTTTCTGGCGATGGTAATCGACCGCAAGGTTTTGGGAGCGTGACGACTCCAGCTCCATTCGCGGTTTCGGCGCAGCGCCCCACGCCGCGTCAACAGCCTCCCGTATCTTCGCCCCGCCCACTCGGACGACTGCTGCCGAGAATTCGCCCGTACCTGTGGCGGTTGGCGCTGGCGTTCGTGTGCCTGGTCGCGAGCGCCAGCATCGCGTTGGCGTTCCCCCAGATCGTGCGGTACTTGCTGGACGCGGCTTTCATCGACGCAGACGCCGCTCTCCTCAACAAGATCGCGCTCGGCCTGCTCGGTCTGTTCGCAATTCAGGCGGCGCTCAACTTCGTCCAGGTTTATTTCCTGACGTCCACGTCGGAGCTGGTGATCGCGCAGCTTCGTGAGGACCTCTTTGCGCATCTGGTGCGGCTATCGCCGGGATTCTTCACCGAGCGGAGAACCGGCGAGCTCACCAGCCGCCTCTCCGCCGACACAACGGTGCTGCAAACCGTTCTCAGCTACAACCTCTCGGAGTTCGCGCGGCAAACGCTGTTCCTGATCGGCGGGATCGTACTGCTGACAATTACGGACAGTCGCCTTACGGCGACGACGCTCGCCGTTGTTCCGCTGGTGGTCGGAGCGGCGGTGGTGTTTGGACGTGCCCTCCGCAAAGCCAGCACCGGAGTGCAGGACCGAATAGCCGAGGCGACGGGGACCGCGGACGAAGCGTTCTCGCAGATTCGGACGGTCCAGAGCTTCACGGCGGAAGCCGAGGAGGTGCGCAGGTACGGCGCGCATCTCAAAGAGGTTATCGCCGCGGCGATTCGTCGCGCGATGATTCGCGGAACCTTTTTTGGAATACTCACGTTCTGCGGATTCGGCGGCGTCGTCGCCGTGCT
>DATHHC010000202.1:0-35535 GCA_035317285.1 Gemmatimonadaceae bacterium
CCACGCCAAAGATCTGCCCCGAACCAACGGCTATCAGCGACTGGCGCAACTGATAGCTGACTTCAAGCGGGGCGGCGCCGGGATCAAAGAACGCCGACATTCGGAGGAGGATGTAGTTGAGCCTCTCGATCTTGACATACAACAGCGGGATCAGCATCACGCCGAGCGCCACAAAATGTCCGATGCGCACGCCGCCGGCGAAGAGAATGATCCCGAGCACCAGGGTGAACATCATCGCCGTCGAGACGTCGGGCTCCAGCATCACGAGAATGTCCAGCGCTCCGATCACCACGAGAAATGGCAGGATGCCTTTCGTCAATCGTCTCAGCGCGGGGCCTTTCTTGATCAAGAGCATCGACGTCCAGATGACCACGGCGAGCTTTGCCAACTCCGAGGGCTGCACAGAACCGCCGAACAGATATCGGCGGGAGCCGTGAATCCGGGGAGCGATCCCCGCCGTGAACGGAAGGATCACGACCACAAGAAGCACGAGCGAAAGTATCATGATGGGCCACGCCCATTTTTCCCATACTTCCGCATCCATCTTGGCGGCCACGGCGAAAAGCGCGACGCCGATTGCCATCCCCACAACCTGGCGGATCAGAAGGTGCGCGTGCCCGTAACCCGCCTGCATCTCGACGATCGCACTCGCGCTGTAGACGGTCGCGAGACCGAACGCCAACAGAATGCCGGTGAGTATGACCAGCGCTCGGGCCTCGAAGCCCATGCGCCAGCGGTGAACCAGATCCATTGATGCTTCCATTACGCTTCCTTCGCCGCCAGCGCCCGGAAGCGCTCGCCCCTTTCCTCGTAGTTCGAGAACATGTCATAGCTGGAGCACGCCGGGGACAGCAGCACCGCCTCGCCCACGTTTGCCGCCGCCCGCGCGGCCCGCATGACCTCCTCGAAATCGTCGCCGAGTCGCACGACGTCGACAACCGGACGAAGATCAGTCGCGATTATCGTTGCCGCTTCTCCGTACGCGATCACCCTCTTCACTTTTCTGCGCACTGCGTCCGCCAGCGTTGCGTAGGTCTCGCCTTTGTGCCTGCCCCCAAGCAATAGGACGGTCGGACGCTCCATCCCGTCAATTGCGACTGCGGTCGAGCTTACGTTGGTCGCCTTGGAATCGTTGATCCACTGCACTCCGCCGAATTCCCCCACCAGCTCGAGCCGGTGTGGCAAGGAGCGAAACGTCGTCAGTGCCTTGGCGATTCCCTTCCGTGCTTTTGGCGTCTGGTGCGAGCGGTCCGCAGCCATCACCGCGAGCGATGCCGCGAGAGCATTCCCGACATTGTGCTGGCCCAGAAGCGGAAAATCCGCGCGCGCCAGCAACGGCGCTCCCATGACCACCAACTGTCCAGTACGCGCATCAAGCGACGCCTCTGCTTTCTTCGATACCGAGAACCAATGCTTGTGGCCGCCAACGTCGCGCACCATGCGAACGACGGCCTTGTCGTCCTTGTTCACAACCCAAACCGATTCCGCGTCGGCGTTGGCGAAGAGGCGCGCCTTGTCGGCGAAATACTCCTCAACGCTCGAATACCGGTCGAGGTGATCCGGGCTCAGGTTCGTGAGGACCCCCACCGCCGGCTTGAGGCTCGGCGTGTCGTGCAGCTGGAACGACGACATCTCGAGCGAGATCCATTTCGGCTGTTGCTCGCGCAGCGCAATCTCGGAGAGCGGCGTTCCAATGTTGCCGGCCTCGGCCGCATCAATGTCCAGTCCGCGGAGGAGGTGGGCGATAAGCGCGGTCGTCGTCGTCTTGCCGTTCGTGCCGGTGACGGCGATGATGCGGGGGCCGTCGATGAAGTTGAGCGCGACCTCGACCTCGCTCGCGATCGGGACGTTATTCTCGCGCGCGAACTCGAGCGGCCTGGCCGAAGGGGGGACGCCCGGGCTGGTCACGACAAGACCAGCGCGCGCGATACGCTCCACATGGTGGCGGCCGACATCGACGACGGCGCCGAGTCCCCGCAGCTCCTCCGCGACCTTGCCAGTTTCGGGCGAAGTTGCGACATCCGAGGCGTAAACCGTGTAGCCGTGCTTTCGAAGCAGCATGACCACGGCGCGACCGCTCCGCGCGAGACCGATCACGGCGATCTCGCGCTCGCGCGGCACGAGCTCGCGCGGCGTCATCTCAATTTCAGCGTGCTCAGGGCAATGAAGGCGGCCAACACTCCGAGGATCCAGAATCGCACGGTGACCTGCGCCTCATCCCACCCCTTCACCTCGAAGTGGTGGTGCAGCGGTGCTCGTTTGAAGACCCGGTGCTCCCGTGCGTACTCGAGTCCGTATTTTCGCTTACGGTACTTGAACACGAACCGCTGAATGATCACGGACATCATTTCCGCCACGAACACGGCACCGACCAACAGCAGCAGGAATTCCGACTTGAGGAGAATTGCGACGGCAGCGAGCGCGCCGCCAAGCGCCAGCGAGCCCGTGTCGCCCATGAAGACTTCGGCCGGATGCGTGTTGTACCAGAGAAATCCAATACACGCACCCATCAGGGCGGCACAAAATACCGTGAGCTCTCCGGAGCCCCGCAGGAAATAGATGTGCAGGTACTGACTCGCAATCATGTTCCCCACGACGTAGGCGTAGAACGCGAAGGTCAGCGCTGCAATCGCGGTGAGGCCCGCCGCGAGTCCGTCGAGCCCGTCCGTCACGTTGACGGCGTTGCTCGTTCCTGTCATCACGAATGTCACGAACAGCACGTACAGCCATCCCATTCCCGCCGTGAGCGGAACGATCAGTATGTATTTGTAGAAAGGAAGCGTGGTCGATGCTCCGGGCAGACTCGACAACGGGTGCTTCCACAGGTAGTAGCCGACCGCGAAGCCGAGCGTCACCTGGCCGACCAGTTTGTACTTCTCGACGAGGCCCGTGTTCTTCTTTCCGGCCAACTTCTGCTTGAGCTTGAGGAAGTCATCCAGAAACCCGATCGCGCCCATCCAAGCCATGCAGACCATCGCGATGAGGACGTAGCGGTTGTCGAGGCGAGCCCACAGCAGCGTGCTGGTGAGCGTCGCTCCGAGAATGATCAAACCGCCCATGGTCGGCGTTCTGCCCTTCTGCTGGTGGGCGTCGGGGGTTCCTTCGCGAATGACCTGGTGCAGCCGCATTCGGCGCAATCGTCGCATGATTCCGGGGCCGACGATCCAGGTGAGAAGAATCGCGCTCACTGCGGCGCCCGCGGCGCGAAAAGTTATCCACTGGAAGAGTCGCAGAAACCCGAAGTGCGGCAGTCCTACGAATGGAATGAGCAGCCAGTTCAGCACTATGCGGTGGCCCAGGTAGTTAGATGTGGAACAAGACGCTCGAGCTGCACACCCCGTGATGCCTTCAGCAAAATGATCGCATTGCGTTGCAGCCTGGCCTGGAGCTGCGGCCAGAGATCCTCGACATCCGGTGCCGTGATCACGCGCTCGCGCTCGTTCTGCCTCTCGAGCGCGGGCGCGAACTCGCCGATGCCGGCGACGATGTCCGCCCCGGATGCCAACGCGAGACCCGCGATGTCGGCGTGGCACTGCTCCGACGCTGCTCCCAGCTCTCGCATCGTACCTAGGACGATTACCCTCTGCCGTCCGCTACCTGTTCCCTGTAACAACTCAATCGCGGCTCGGGTGGATCCCGGGTTCGCGTTGTAAGCGTCGTTGATCAGCGTGACGTCACCGACTTGCTCCCACGCCGACCGCATCTTGGGCTGCGGCATCCCGGCGATTCCCGCGGCGGCGTCCTCGTAGCTCACGCCACACTCGCGGGCAACCGCGAGCGCCAGCATCGCGTTTCTGAGATTGTGAAGGCCCCGCACGGGTGGACGCACCGTAACGCCTCCAATCTCGATCACGCCAAGGCCGTCTGGCCCGATCTCCCACCGGTCCGGCTTCAGATCCGCATTGCTGTCGAGCCCGGCGACGACAACGCGCTTCGCCTTCGCCCGAGCCGCTTCCGCAATCTCGGGTTGGGCGGATGGCGCGATCGCCACGGCGACGCCCTCGTAAACCGCGGCCTCCTCCCGCAACACACCCGCGAGATCGCCGAGACCTTCGAGGTGCTCCTCCGCGATGGACGTGACCACCGCGATGTCGGGCTCAGCGATGTCCCTGAGGATCGCGACCTCGCCCGGCAGGCTCGTGCCAAGCTCGATGACCGCCAGCTCGGCCTCATGTAGGAGCGCGAGCAGAGTGAGCGGCACTCCTACCCGGTTGTTGAGATTGCCGGTCGTAGCGTGAACGTCATAGGAGCGGCCGAGCGCAGCTTTGAGGAGGTCCTTCGTGCTAGTCTTTCCGTTGCTCCCCGCCACACCGACGATCGTCTTCCCCCACGCCCGGCGCCAGTAGTGCGCGAGCGCGCCCAGAGCGATGAGCGTATCGCGCACCTCGAAGATCGGAACACCCAGCGTGTCGAGCTTGGGAGCGCGCGAAACGACCAGTGCCGCGGCGCCATCCCGAACCGCATCACGCAGATAGTCGTGGCCATCGAACCGTTCCCCGCGCAGGGCGACGAATACGTTCCCCTTTCCGATCTTGCGCGTGTCGGTCGTGATTCCCGTCAGCTCGGCGGGTCCATGAGGCAGTTTCCCAACGGCCTGTTCCGTGAGCGCCGCGGCAACTCGATCCAGCGTCCAGAACCCGGTGCTCAAGCGTGACTCCCCGTCAACTCTTTCACGATTTCCTTTTCGTCGAATGGGTAAGAAGTCGTTCCGCGAATCTGATACGTCTCATGTCCCTTGCCGGCGAGCAGCACGATATCGCCGTCTTCGGCAAGAGAGATCGCGCGCTGAATGGCGCTGAGGCGGTCGGTCACGCGCTGATGTTTCGAGCCGCGCATGCCGGCTTCAATATCGTCGATGATGGCATCCGGATCTTCGGTCCGCGGGTTGTCACTGGTAACGATAGCGCAATCTGCTCCGCGCTCGGCGATCTCGCCCATGAGCGGCCGCTTCCCCTTGTCGCGATCTCCGCCGCATCCGAATACCACGATCAGCTTGCCGCGCGTGAAGGCGCGCGCGGTCCGGAGGGTTCGTTCGAGCGCGTCAGGGGTGTGCGCGTAGTCCCGGAGCACAGTCGGACGCGTCGATATGATCTCGAGCCTGCCCGAGACCTGCGGCACAGAGTTCAACCGCCCGGCGATAGCGACAGGCGTTTGTCCCAGCGCGAAAGCCGCCGCGGCGGCGGCAAGCGCGTTCTCGACATTGATGTCACCGATCAGCGGCAGAGAAACGGCGGCGGAGCCGCGGGGCGTCACAAGGCGCCACTCGCTCCCCTCTGATGTGAAACGAATGTCCTGCGCACCAACGTCGGCGGACGCGCGCGAAGCAAACGTAAGCGGGCGGGAACGAGGTTTGAGCGATTGCCACTCCGGAGCATCCGCATTTACGATGACGGTGCCCCTGGGCTTCAAGTAGTCCAGCAGTCGCGCTTTTGCCTCCAGGTATTTCTCCATCGTTCCATGATAGTCCAGATGATCGCGCGTGAGATTGGTGAACACCACGACATCGAACTCCAGGCCATCAACTCGCCTCTGATCGAGGCTGTGCGACGACACTTCCATCGCGACCGTCCGTACTCCGCGATCGACCAGCGCGCGCAGGATCCTTTGCAGCTCCACCGGACCGGGAGTGGTGAGGCCGCTTCCGCCTGGTAATATCTCCCCATCACTGCCGACCAGCACGCCCAGAGTTCCGATCGACGCACTCGAGGCGTCGCCTTCATCAAAGAGGTGGCGCATGATCGAAGTCGTCGTCGTCTTTCCGTTCGTTCCGGTGACGCCGAGCAGTCTCAAGTTGCGGGCCGGATCTCCGTAAGCGGTCGCCGACGCGACCGCCGCGGCCCGGCGCCCTTCCCGCACTACCAGGGATGGCAGCGACGTTCGTGCTGGATCTTCGACGATGGCAAGGGCAGCGCCGCGCTTTGCGGCCTCACCGAGATAGTCGTGTCCGTCGCTATTCCATCCTCTAACGGCGATAAAAAGCTCACCAGGCTCGACCTTGCGGCTGTCGTCCGAGATACCACTTGCCTCTTCCGGAATCGCGCTACTCGCGCTGACCAACAAGCCACGCTCCGCCAACGCGGCTTCTATTGCGTTGACACTAACCCTCATTCCAGTGGCCGGCTCAGCTGAACGAGTGTGCCGGGCGCAGCGATTGTACCGGCGACGGGAAATGTCGAGGCCGAAGATGCCCTGAGGATTCGCACGCGGAATCCCGCGCCGTGGAGCCGTGTCACCGCTTCGCGAACGGACAGTCCACCCACATCGGGCACGGGTCGCGGCGCAGTCGCTGGGCGGCTCGGCTTGAGCGAGCCTGGCAGCTCGACCATGTACGATGTGGTAGCCTCGTTTGCCTCACGCTTCGCCATGTTCCTGCTCGGATCGTACGATTCCGGCGCGGGGCGGTCCGGCTCCTTCGATCGTTGCTCGACGGCAGTCTTCTCGGACGCCGCCAGGTCTTCGCGATCGAGCGCCGCGTCGCGTGCAGCGAGCGCCGCACGCAGCACGATCTGCGTCACGGGCGCGGCGATGTCACCGCCCGCGTAGTGCGCGCCCCTGGGATTGTCGAGCTTGACCAGGACGACGTACTGCGGATCATTGCCGGGAAAGAGCCCGACGAACGAAGCCGTATAGTTTCCGGCGACGTAGCCCGCGTTCTCTGATGTGCGGCGCGCGGTGCCGCTCTTGCCCGCAACCTCGAAATTCGCCAGATCGGCCTTCGTCGCGGTGCCTTCGCGCACGACCGCGAGAAGCAACTGCTGAATCGTGCGAGCAACCTCGCCTGACATCACGCGCCGGATGGAGCGCGTCTCGGCGCGATAGAGGACCTTTCCATCGGCGGACCGCACTTCCTTCACGAGGTGGGGCTCGAGGATCTCTCCGCCATTTGCGATTGCGGCGTACGCCGTCACGAGCTGGAGCGGTGTCACCGCGATCTCGTAGCCCATGAGGATCGATGCGCTGGTCTGCTTCGACCACGCCTTCGGCTCGCGCAAAGTCCCGGACGCTTCCGCCGGCAGCGGCACGCCGAGCGGCATTCCGAACCCGAGATCCCGGAAGGTCTCATACTTCTGGCGCGGCGTCAGCCGCTGCCCGAACTCGACGATGCCGACGTTGCTGGAAAAGCGGATGACGTCGGCGAGCGACAGCGACTGCGCTTTATGCATGTCGGTGATGATGCGCCCATCGATCTCCAGCTTTCCGTTGTGGGTGTCGACGATGTCGGTGGTCCGTGCCCGCCCGTGCTCGAGCAGGGCCGCGGCAACGAACGGCTTGAGCGTCGATCCCGGCTCGAACGGCTCCGTCACGGCGGTATTGGAGAACGTCGTCTTTCCGACTCTGTTGCTGGCGAGCGCGAGAATTTCTCCGGTGTGCGGATTCATCACGACGATGTCTCCACCGTCCGCGCGCAGGCTGTCGACGGCAATCGAGAGCTCGCGCTCACAGATGTCCTGCAGCGTGTTGTTGATCGTCAGCACCACGGTCGATCCGGCTTTGGGCTGCTCGGTCCAGGCGTCGGGCGAGTCGAGCGGACGGCCGTCCTTGTCGCGCGCCAGTCTTACTCTGCCCGAGTCGCCCCGCAGCAGTGTGTCGAGGGCGAGCTCCAGCCCATCGAGTGGATTTCCATGTCCGTCGAGAGATCCGACGATGCGTTTGATGCCTCCCGAATTGGCATAAACGCGCTGAAGGACCGGCGTCAGGTGGATCCCGTTCAACTTCGAGATCGATGCGACGTCTGACGCAGTGTAGAGCCCCGGAAGATCGATCCAGCGCTTTCTGCGCGCGATGGCGGAGTGGACCGCGGCCGCGTCAACGCGCGCGCGGTGGAGCGCCTTGAGAACGAACGCAGTGTCACGCACTTCGGGCAACGCGACGGCAACGCGTGTCATCTCCCGACTTTCGACGAGCGTGTTTCCGCTCGCGTCCTGGATTTCTCCGCGCGGTGCGGACTGCGCGCCCGCGAAGAAATGCTGCCGCTTGCCACGAGCGACCCAATCCTTTCCCTCCACGACCTGCACCTTCGCCGCGCGCACAACGAGCGCGATCGCGAAGAGCACGAAGAAGGAATGGACGATCGCGACGCGCCTGGGCGTTTTCATCTCGCGGTGCGTGGGAGTATGACGACCTGTTTATCGCTGGGGATGTGCATGCCGAGGCGACGCTCCACGGTCGTGCCGAGAGTCTGTCTCGAGGAGGCATCGCGAATCTCGCTCTCGAGGCGGGCGCGCTCGCCTTCCAGCTCCACGCGCTTCGCGTCCAGCACGGCGAGGTGCTCCGATTGGCCGATTCCGATCGTGCGCCGCCACACGATCGCGAGCGCGACAATCACGAACGCGCAGAGTATGAAGGCCACGCGGGTCCGCCCCCGGAATGCTACGCCGCTTTTCGCCATGCTCGTAGTCTGGCGCTGCGCGAGCGCGGGTTTGTGCCCGTCTCGGCCGAACTGGCCGCGAGCGCACGCTTGGTCAGGACCTCGCCCAATGCCTTGCCGCGGCAGGTGCAGTGCAGCTGCTTCGGCGGGCAAATGCAGGATTGACTCCATTCGCGAATAGTGTGCTTTACGAGCCGGTCCTCTCCGGAGTGGTAGGAGATCACGGCGAGCACGCCCGCGGGGTCGAGCCGGTCGCGCAGCAAGGGCAGCGCCTTCTCGAGGGCGGCAAGTTCGTCGTTGACGGCGATCCGCACGGCCTGGAAGAATCTCGCGAACTCGCTGGGGCCCGTGCGCGCTCCGTAGGCACCGCGAATCGCGTCGACCAGATCATCGCTCACGCGCATCGGCTTTCGCTCGCGGCGACGCACGACCTCACGAGCGAGTCGGTTGGCGCGGGGCTCGTCTCCGTAGTCACGAAAGATCTGGGATAGCTCGGCTTCATCGAGGGTGTTGAGCAAATCGGCGGCGGTTCCGGTAGAGCGACGGTCCATCCTCATGTCGAGTAACGCGCCAGGCCGAAAAGAGAAACCCCGCTCGTCTTCATCGATCTGGCGGGAAGACACCCCCAGGTCGGCGAGAATCCCGTCGAAAGTACGTCCCTCGAGTTCCGGAACGCGCTCGATCTCGGCGAAATTGCCCCTCAAAGCGAGAAAGCGGCCTGACGCCTCGTATGGCGCCAGCCGCTCCCGTGCTTCTGCTATGGCAGCCTCGTCGCGATCTATTGCGACTACCGAAGAACCAGCGGCGAGGAGGGCTTCGCTGTGCCCGCCACCGCCCAACGTGCAATCCAGTACCTGCCTGGCGCCTTTGAACAGCTCCACCACCTCTTCGACCATGACCGGCGCATGGTAGGAGCTATCCCACCGGCCGGCCACAGAGTCGGAGTTGGTCACTTACAGAAGCGCTTCACCTCATTGTCGACGGCGGGCGTGAACTGAGGAATCGCCGTCAGAAGCTGCGCGGCTTCCGTCGGATACTTCTGCCCACCCGCCGGCAAGTTGATCGAGGCGAGGTTGAAGGCGTCGCGAGCCATGCGAGCCAGATCGCAGCTCCGCTTCTCGTTGGCGTCATTCACTGCACTCTGGCCGAGCGAGAACGCGCTCGCGCCGAGCAGGAACTTGGCGTCGGCCGAGCTCTGCAACTGGTCGGAAAGCTGGAGGAACTTGATGGCGCGCTGAAAATCCGCACGGTCCTTCGAGCCCTGGCCGGCCTTGAAAGCATTGCTGCCCTGCTGAAGGGCAATCTGCGAGAGACCTGCCGGATCAGCCCCGTTGGCCTTCGCCAGGTTGATGGTGTTGAAGACGTCGTCGTACTGGTTCATCGCACCCTGAATGGTTGCGAGCAGGAAGTAGGCTTGGGGGTTCTTTGGATTCGCCGCGACAGCCTTCTTCGCCGCTTCGAGCGCCGCAGGAAGCTGTCCGGCCCTGAACAGGGAGTTCGCGGTAAGGACCGAGAGGGTCGGGTCGTTCGGGAACTTCGCCATCCCCTTTGCCGAGGCTTCCGACGCCTTCTGTGGCTGGTTGATCTTCGTGTATGCAGCGGCGAGTCGCCTGTAGTAGTCAGCGGTTGCGGCGG
This sequence comes from Gemmatimonadaceae bacterium, assembly GCA_035317285.1. Lineage (GTDB taxonomy): Bacteria > Gemmatimonadota > Gemmatimonadetes > Gemmatimonadales > Gemmatimonadaceae > UBA4720. The sequence goes on from DATHHC010000202.1 coordinate 10,004, forward strand.
CGGTGTCGACCCGCACCATCTCATTGCCGATGTCAATCGCGCCCTGGTAATCCTCGGCGTTCAGGTATACGAGCCAGGCGAGGCTGAGCAGCTGCGGATCGCCGGGATTGTTCTGAATCAGATCACGCATCAGTGGAATCGCATCCTTAGCGTGGTTGTTCTTTGCGTACTCGCCGACGACGTCCTGAATGAGCCGGATATTTGTCGGGTCCGAGGCAGCGAGTTGTCCGAGAGCCTCCAGCAGCTTCACCGTGTCGGACTTCGTGCGATAAGTCTCCGCGAGCATCTTGAGCGCCGGAATGTTGCGCGGGTCAGTGGCGCGAACCCGCTCCCCGACCGCGATAACCGAGTCCGGCATCTTGAGATTGTTATAGGCCTCCGCAAGGCAGACTGCGACGATGTTCGCGGTGGGATAGCTGGCCAGCCCCTGACGCGCGGCGGCAACGGCCTCCTGGTTCTTGCCTTGAGCAACGTTATTATGGCAGGACTCTTCAGCGGGAAGCTGGCGGCGGGCATCCTTGATCGCCTTGGCGACCTGGTTGGCCGCGTCATCGAGCTTCGCCGACTGGGCACTTGGCAGAGCCTGACCCTTGGTCATGTCGCGGGAAATGATGAGCCGCGAGTCGATCTTGAATCCCGTGGGAGTCTTCGTCACGGTACCCTCGAGATACTGCGGGGCACGAACCAGAGTCGCCAGCGCCTTGGCATCGCCAGGAGCCAGGGCTTCGGTCGTCGAGTACCCGGACGAGGCCAGACTGTTATTGATGTCGGCCTTGGGGACGACAACGAGATCGCGAATATTGGTCTGTTTGGTCAGCTGGCTGCGGATGGCTTCCGCTGCCTGAACTCCAAGCTCCTTGTCGGAGCTCTGAAGCGTAGGGATCATCACCCGCTCGCCGGTTTTGCCGCTTTGGGCAAGCACAGGCGATGCTGCGAGTGCGAACAGCGCTGTGAGAACAAGACCTGAACTGAGTAAACGTGCCTTCAATGGTGTAACCTCCAGGACGGTAAACATTCTTACCCCACCTCCCAATTGGTGGGTCCCTTGCTTCCTTAAGTGGGCGAGGAGGGACTCGAACCCCCGACATCCTGCGTGTAAGGCAGGCGCTCTAACCAACTGAGCTACTCGCCCGGTGCAGAATCCGAGCCTCGTCTCACCGGAGGATCGCGAGCGGAACCAGCACGCAATACCCTATGACAAGCAGGATCGGGGCGAGTGTTTCGCCGCCCCGGGCAAGGTCGGCGAAGCCGGCGAGCAACACTACTGTAGCAATTGTCCAATAGACCCATGAGCGGCGCGGACCAGAATCGCGCATTGCTCGGGGGCCATTCGCAAGATCGGTTTTGGCCATAAGCGTCGTAGTGTAGGGCTGTATGAAATGCGTGTCAACCCAATTTGTCCTTCGGGGCGACCTCGGTAGCTGCTATTTCGCGGTCCGGCGCCCACTGGAATAGTGCAGCTCCACCCAGTCGCGGTAGCTCCCATCCATCACGGCGCGCCACCACTTCTCGTTGGCCATGAACCATTTGATCGTCTTGAGCAACCCCGTCTCGAACGATTCGGACGGTCCATATCCCGTCTCCAGCGTCGCCTTCATCGCATCGATTGCGTACCGCCGATCGTGTCCCGGACGGTCCTTCACAAAAGTTATCAGCTCGGCGGTGTCGCCACCGAGCGCGGCCGGGCACTTTGGAAAACGCTCGCGCGCCTTCTCATCCGCGCCAAAGATCTTGTTGATGTTCGCGCAGATCGCCTTTACGACGTCGAGATTCTTGCGCTCTGAATTGCCGCCCAGGTTGTAGGTCTCGCCCACCCTGCCCTTTTCCAGCACGCGCTCGATTCCGCGGCAATGATCTCGAACGTAAAGCCAATCGCGAATCTGGAGCCCGTCGCCATACAGGGGCAGCGGCTTGCCGTCGAGCGCGTTCACGATCGCGAGCGGAATCAGCTTCTCCGGGAAGTGATAAGGACCGTAGTTGTTGGAGCAGTTTGTCGTCGTAACCGGCAGGCCATACGTGTGATGATAGGCGCGGACGAGGTGATCCCCGCCGGCCTTGCTGGCAGCGTAGGGAGAGTTCGGTGAGTAGGCGGTATCCTCGGTGAACGGGGTCGCATGCGGACCCAGGCTCCCGTAAACCTCGTCAGTGGAAATGTGGTGAAAGCGGCGCGCTCCACCCGACCAGTCCTCTGTCCAGACGGCACGGGCGGCCTTCAGAAGCTCGTGCGTGCCTACCACGTTGGTCTCGATGAATGGATCCGGGCCGTGGATGGATCGATCCACGTGCGATTCCGCCGCGAAATGGACGATCGTGTCGATACCCTCGCGCTTGATGATGTCGCGCACGAGGTCTCCGTCGCGGATATCGCCTTTTACGAACGTGAACCGATCGTTCTTCGCGAGCGGCTCGAGGTTGGCGAGATTGCCGGCGTACGTGAGCGCGTCGAGTCCGACGATCGTGTCGCCCGAATGCTGCTCAGCCCAGAAATGGACGAAGTTGGTGCCGATGAATCCGGCAGCCCCCGTTACCAGCATCCTACGCATCGTTATTTCTTTCCTCGTTCATTCTGCAGTCCCGTGAATGGTGAGCGATCGGAGGTCGAATACGCGGCTCGCGTTTCGAGAGCGTTCCCCCGAGGACTTAGCGAACTTTACGCCACGATTGTTCATCCGCCAATGCCTCGCCCGTCAGCGGCGCAAAGAACGGCGATCAGCGGTGCAATCTCGTTCAACGTCACGACATTGTCGGTGCCTGCCGCCGCGAGCGCGGCCTGCGGCATTCCATAAATGATGGAGCTCTCGCGATCCTGCACGATCCCCCTTCCCCCCGCCTCGCGAATTCGTCGCATGCCTTCGGCGCCATCGCGGCCCATGCCGGTGAGCACGACGCCGATCCCCGCGCGCCCGAAAATGCTCGCGACGGAGAAGAAGAGCCGATCGGCGGCGGGCCGCACGCCCCACATCGTCGGCGACTCATCCAGCCGGATCGACGCATTCCCCGGCTCTCCGCTCAGCGTCATGTGGTATCCGCCCGGCGCGACGTAGACACGATTCTCGCGAAGCAGCTTGCCATCCATCGCCTCCGCAACCCAGAGCGGACTCATCGCTCGAAGGCGCGCGGCGAGCAGCTTCGTGAACTCTCGAGGCATGTGCTGAACCACAACCACGGCTGCGCCGAGATCCTCGGGAAGGTGCGGTATGATTTCGGCAAGCGCGCGCGGTCCGCCGGTCGAGGACGCGATCGCGATAACTTTGGTCGCCGCGTCCGGCGATTTCTTCGGTGGTTCGGTGTCACCGGCGGTCGCAACCGGTCCGGGTGCCCGCACTCCGCCCATGTTCATCGCGCGTGCCGCTTCCAGCGCTGACATCAGCTGCGCGCGGACGATCGAGAGGTCTATGCTGACGGGTCCCGACGGCTTTCTCACGAACTCGAGTGCTCCGCGCTCCAGCGCGCGCAGCGTCATCTCATTTCCGAGGTCCGACCCCGCCGCGCTCAGCATCACCACCGGTCGCGGCATCTCGGCCATGATCTGTTCGAGGGCTTGCAGTCCGTTGAGGCGCGGCATCTCGATATCGAGCGTCACAATGTCCGGCCGGAGAGAGCGTACTTTCTGTAGAGCCTCAATCCCATCGTTGGCTGTGCCGACGACGCGGAACGCGCCGTTCGACTCCACCATCTCCGCGATGAGCTTGCGCATGAATGCGCTGTCATCGACGACCAGGACCGTCGCGGCTTTTTCACTCATCACGCCGTAACCAACGGGCTAGATCTTCCGGAAGATGCGCTCGCGCGCATTCACCGGCGAAAAAAGGTTTCTGGCGTCGCCGAGGAGTGTCTCGACCTTGCCAAGCACCAGGAATCCGCCCGGAGCGAGCACGCGGTGAAACGCGGCAAAGAGCGCGTCTTGCGCCTCGCGCTCGAAATAGATGATCACGTTGCGGCACAGGATGAGATGAACGTCCGCAACCGGTGGCTCGTAGGCGAGGAGATCGTTGCACTCGAAGCTGGCCAGCCGCTTCACCTCGGGCAGCATCGTGTGCAATCCGGCTATCTGCGGGAAGTATCGCTCGCGCAGCGCCGGCGGCGTATCGCCGAGCGCCGTGCCCGCGTAAACGGCGCGCTCCGCCTCCCCGAGACAATCCGTATCGATGTCTGTGCCCAGGATCCTGATCGTTTCGAGGCGCTGCGCCTGGCGCTTCTCGGCGGCGTGCTTGTGCATGAGGATGCCGATCGAGTAAGGCTCTTCGCCGGACGAGCATCCCGCGCTCCAGATGCGGGTCTCGGGCTCGCGGCGGTCCCACAGCGCGGGCACGACCGTGCTTTCAATCACTGAGTACGTGTCCCAGTTCCGGAAGAACTTCGTGACGTTGACGGTCAACGATCGAAGCAGCCGATCGTACTCCCGCGGATCGGTGTCGAGGGCCTCCGAATACTCGTTGGCCGTCGTCGTGCGCTTGGCGCGCATTCGGACCGCGATTCGACGCCGGAGGCATTTGTCCTTGTAGCTGGAGCAGCGGAATCCGCGATCGCGCGTGATCTTTTCGACCAGCGCCTGGAAACCGGCGTCGTCCCCGTGGGTCAATCCCGCGCGCCCCGTCAGGCGCGACTCGACGTTTGCTTCGTGTTCTGTTCCGCGTGGGAAAGCCCTTCGAGCGCCGCCGAGAGATTGCGGCGGAGCTGCGGAAGCTCGGGCGCCAGTGCCACGCCTCTTTCGGCAACTTCCCTCGCGCTCTCGTAGTCTTCGTGCTTGAGATGAGCCGCGGCAAGATTGTTGAGCAATACGGCCGACTCGGGATGCGTCTCTATTGCGGCGGCGAGCAGCAGCATCTCGCGATCCGGGTCCTCGGTCATTGCGGCAACCTTTGCGGCATAGTGAAACCAGACCGCGGGAGGCGGATTCGTCGTCCACAGGCTGCGCGATTCACTCAAGCGGATTTTTGCCGACTGGAAATCTCCCAGCCGCATCGCGATGATTGCCGCCTGCAGCTGGATGAGCGGATCCGAGCTTCCTCCCGCGCCCAGTGCCCGCTCGATCACCATTCTTGCCTTTTCGAGCTGACCGAGCTGCTCGTAGGCAAGCGCGAGGTTGTGGAGCAGCGAGATCTTGCTCGGCGCGTTGGGCGCAGCGGTCATGAACGCATTCACGGCGCCCGCCCACTCTCTCTGCCTGAGCGCGATCAAGCCGACATGGAAAGACGCAACGGGGTCCGCGGCTTCCTCGACGAGCGCGCGGAATTCGCGCAAAGCTTCCTCGTGCATTCCCGCACGGTACAGCGCACTGGCGAGCTCACGGCGCTCGAGAGGGCTCGCATTACGGGGGAGCGTCGGCGTGGTTCTCTTCCGTCCGACGGGCAGAAGAAACGATGCATTCAGCAATCCGTACAGCGCCTTGCCGACCTCGAACTCGCCCAGGCCGGAGTCGCGAATCAGTCCATTGATGTCGCGGTGTCCGTCAATGATGGGAAGTAAGGACTCCTGTTCCGGAGACAGCGGATCCCTGTTCATCATGAGGCGCGGGCGATCGAGGCTGAACACGACATCGAAGCTCGGGATCTTCTTCTCGATGAGCGACCATTCGTCGACGCGCCGCGCGCCCTCGAGCAGCAGCGACTGCGGATCGACGGACACGCGCTCGGCGCCGTCTTCCGGCTCGACGTTGGGCTCGAAGTTGAAAGTGCCGCTGGTCCACGTGAACAGCGTGTAGACGGAGTTCTCCGTATCGAGCGGACGGTTCACGATTGCCGCGTGGCAGATGCGCCCGCTGTCAAAGTAGATCGAGCCGAAGCTGTCATGGAACGAAAGACCCAGGCACCCGGTCTTCTTTCCCATCGAGAGCAGCTGGAGGACGTCGGGAAGGCTTGCTTCCTTGAGGCTGCCTTTGATGGCCACTACCGCACCTCCTCGATCATCCGGTCGGCGATGTTGGGCCACTCCGCGATGAGGCCGGCGTCCGTCGGAGCGGGAGTTTTCTTTTTCTCCTCCCGCGGCGGCTTCACCTTCGTGCCGAGCGACTCGACGCGCTGCGCGATTTCATGACTGATGTCAGCCATGAAGTCGGCGAATTCACCGCCCTCCTCCTCTGATCCATCTTCCTTCTTCGATTCGTTCGCCACGAATCAGGATTCCTTGGCGGCGGGAGCGCTCAGGCGTGACAGCACCAGCGACGCCACGCTGCGGAGGGTCTCAAAAACGCCGCCACCCGTGATGGCGGTCCCCGAGAAGTACGGCACGTCCCGAAAATTGAGAGTCTCGTCGAGATCTTCGATCGAGCTGATCTCACCCGCGGGCAAGTCGCGCTTGTTGTACTGCATCACGAGCGGGATCGTGCGCGGGTCGAAGCCTTCCTCGGCCAGATTCGCGTGCAGGTCCTGCAGGCTCTCGATGTTCTCGGCCAGCTGGCGGGACTGGCTGTCGGCAACGAAGACCACGCCGTCGACGCCCTGCAGCACGAGCTTGCGTGTGGCGGCGTAGTAAACCTGACCAGGAACGGTGTAGAGCTGGAATCGGGTGGCAAATCCGGAGATGGTGCCGAGATCGAGCGGGAGGAAATCGAAGAAGAGGGTGCGATCGGTCTCTGTTGCCAGAGAAACCATTTTCCCCTTTCTCTCCTCCGGCAGCTGCGAGTAGATGTGCTGGAGATTGGTCGTCTTCCCCGATCTACCCGGGCCGTAGTAGACGATCTTGCACGTGATCTCGCGCGTGCCGTAGTTGACGACTGACATCTCAGCGCTTTCCTATCGGTCCGAAGAGCGCGTCGAGGCTGCGATTGAGCTCGCCCTCAAAATCACCGGTCGGGCCGACACCCGGCGCCTGCGTCTCGGGATGCAGCCGCTCTAGCGCCTTTTGAAATTCAGCGAAATAGATCTCCACCACGCCGAACGAGCTCTCGCGATCGAAGACGCCGACGAACAGAAACTCCTGCGCGCCCGCGGTGGCTCGTGCCATGAACACCTGCCGATGCGCTCCAGCGTGGTGCATCTCGTAGAACGGCTTGCCATCGAGCTGGCGTCCCAGCTCGCGCGCCGAAGCATTGATGGCGGAAGTGAGCGCGCAGATGGACATCACGTCAGCCGCGTTGGCGAAGCCGAACTGTCCGACTGCCCGCCCGCTCGGATAAAGAAGAACACCCGAGATGAGGCGCGCGTCTTCCTTCAGCCGCGTCAGCGGACCAGCGACCCACGGCTCTGCTACAGTCGGATCGGTCATGAATTGTCCCTGGCTGCGGTCATCATCTCGAGCCTTACTCTTCCCAGGTTGGCGTCGGTCGTGACGATCGTTACGAGCACGACATCGCCGGCACCCACGACGAAGATATGACCACGCTCGGCCTCGAGGCGCATGAACGCCGGAGTGCCAAGCCTGGCCGCATCCGACGCGCGAATCACCTTTGAATAAAGATAGGCGGCGAGCGCTGCCGTATGCTTCCGCGGATCAGTGGCACCGGCTGAGCCCGCGACCGGGCTCGTTTCCACGATGAGACCATCGGTTGCGCCGACGATCATCGCCGCGACGACGCCTGGCACATGCGACAGTGTGGCTACGACCTGAGCCAGTGCCTTCATGCCCGCCCCCGCATCCAGTTGATCGCCAGCGCGACCGAGCGCGTCAGCACGCGCCTGACCAACCCAAGCGGAACCGCCAGAGATGATGCCAGAAGCACAACTGCGTCTTCGGTGGCGGGAGCGAGCGCGATCGTCGCGGCGTCCGTCTCCACCACGACCGCGGTCCATCGTCCAATGGAGAGCAGCCGCATGGATCTCGTCACTTCCGTGCCGACGCCGCTCAATGCGACGCCGATCTCGACGGAGATGTCGCGCCCGCGCTGGTCGATGTAGCTGCCGGCCAGGGGCTTGCCGCCCGAGTCGAGCAGCAGCGCCGTCTGCTCGGCTTCGCCGATCGCGGTGGCGAACAATGTGCGAGCGGCCTCAGACATTACCGGCATCGGACTCCTGGAGCGAAATGTCGATGAGGCCAGTGCTCAGCATTCCGTAGATGATCTTCGCAATCTCGAACTCGGGAAGCACCAGACGCTTCGCGATCTCGTGGAGGTTCCTCTCGCCGTCTATTATCGAGAGCACTTCCCATTCGCGGGGAAGCAGATCGATGAACGATTCGGGTCCGTCGTCGAGAGGCGCGAGCAGCGGAATGACGCGGGCATCCGGAATCTTGTCCGCCATCCGCGACCACTCGTCGATGCGCCTCGCTCCTTCCATGAGCAGCGATTCGGTGCTCACCCGGACGGCGATGTCCTTCCGAATGGGGCGCGGTGGCTCCTCGGTGAACGAGAAGAATCCCTCGGACCACGACATGAGGTCGAACACGACGGTCTCGATCTGCAGCCTCATGAAGCGATCGATGTCTCGCGGCGTCACGATGCCGTGGGCCACCAGGATCTCGCCGACGCGACGCTTGTCGCCGGCGCGCTGCATCGCCGTAGCGCGGGCGAGATCCGACGGCGTGGCTTTCCCGGATCGCTCGAGAATGGTGCCGAGAAGGTGAGGATTGCTCTTCATCGTCGCGGCGACGATCGTCCCCGCGTCGAAATAGACGCTCCCCTCGTTGTTCCTCTCGGGAGAGTACACGCGCAACGTTCCGGTCTTCCTGCTCAGGTCGAGCAGCTGGAAGACATCGTGAATGCCGAGCTCGCGAAGTGGTCCTTCGATCGCCATTACCTGCGCCCTCGCGTCAGCAGTCTACAGTAGCGCAACGCCTCGCCGTGATTGGGATCGAAGCGCAGCACGCGCTCGAACGCATGCATGGCGTCAACCTCGCGAGCGAGATCTACCAGGATCTCTCCGAGAGCTATCAGCGCGGCGAAGTGATAGACGTCGCGACGTATTAGCGCCACGATCCGCGGCAGCGCGCTCCGCGACCGGCCCGTACGCCGGTATGGACCCACCAGCTCAACCACGGCTGCGTCGTGATTCGGTGCGGTGACGAGAACGGTCTCCAGCTCTCTGATAGCCGCTGAGTCGTCCCCGGCCTTCGCGAGGAGCCGTCCGAGTGCGATTCTCGTCTCCGCCTGACGTTCGTCGATCCCGAGGCTCGAGCGATACGCCGCAATCGCCTCGCCCGTGTCTCCGATCGCTGCGTAGAGGTCGCCCACGCGCTTCAACACGTTGGCGTTCCGGGCCTCGCTCTTCTTGAGCGTGACGAGGATCTCGCGCGCACCGGGGTTGTCCAGCGAAGCAACGCGTGCTTCGGCGGCCAGCAGCAGCAGGTTCACGTCGGTGCTGCCCGCCTCCACCAGCGCTTCCGCGTACGGCCGTGCCTGCTCAGCGCGTCCAAGCGCGAGCAGCGACCGCGCGGTGCCCTGCCGCGCATAGGTGTTCGTCTCCTCCGTGTCCAGCGCGCGCCGGTACCGCTCGAGTGCCTCGCCATGCAGACCCTGCGCCGCGAACCCGTCGCCGGCAAGCACCAGTCCGAGGACTTTGTCACCGCCACGGGAGAGCACCCGCGCGATCTCCGCCTGGGCGCGATCGTACAGGCCCTTGGTGATGAGGTCGCGCGCGAGCGAGAATCCCGCCATGGCGTCCTGCGACGCCGGGGTCGGCCGTGCGGGCTTTTCGGCGAACAGCGCCTCGATGATGGCGGGGTCGAAATGGAAATCGTCGACGTGATCGACCGTTTCATCCGATTCGGTGATCGGCGGAGCGACCGTCAGCCTGATCTCCTCGTGCGGGAGCTCGATCGCCAGTTCGAGCTTCTGCGGCGTGTACATCGGATCGAGCGACAGCGCGCGCTTGGTCTCGCGGAGTGCAGACTCGAACTCGCCCAGGTTCGACAGCGTGAAGCTCATGTTGTAATGCGCTTCCGCAAACTCCGGATTCGCCTGGATCGCTCGCGCGAATGCATTCCGCGCGTCTCCATACTTCTCGAGCTCGACGAGAATAAGCCCGATGCCATTCCACGCAACGGGATGCTCGGGCGCCGCGCTCAGCACCTGCCTGTATGCCTCGAGCGCCAGCTCCGTGTGCTTTCTCCTGAACAAGCCGAGGGCAAGGTTGAGCCGCGCTTCGACCGGAGGACTGGGTGCCTGCAAGGCACGCCTGAACGCGTTGATCGCCGCCTTCGTATCACTCTTGTGCCAGAGCAGAACGCCGAGGTTGTTGTGGGAAAACGGATAGGTCGGGTCGATCTCGAGGGCGCGCGTGTAGCTCTGCTCGGCCTCGGCGTGCCGGCCTTCGAGCTGCAGCGCAACGCCGCGTCCGTTCCACGTCTTGGCCGTCGGGGAGAACTCGCGAGCAAACCGTTCGGCCGTCGCGATCGCTTGGCCGGTGTCGCGCTGGAGCAGATAGAGCTCCAGCATCGCCTGCAGAACTTCGGCGTTCGCCTCGCCCCCCTCGATCGCTTTTTCGTACTCGCGGAGCGCTTCCTGGAAGTAGCCCTTTTGCCTCAGCGCCCGGCCGAGGGTGATGTGTGCGCCGGCGGGAGTCTTCTGCTGGTGGCTCGGTGTCACGTCGTGCCGGTACGCCTCGAGCGAAAGATTCGCCTGCGCACGGACGAGCGTGGGATTCAGCATCACCGCGCGCCGATTCGCTTCCGCCGCCTCGTCCCCGCGGCCCAGATCGCCGAGTATGAAGCCGATCAGGTAGAGAGCGTCGGGGTTTTCGGGGTTCAGCTCGATCGACCGCTTGACTGATCGCATCGCGTCTTCGTGCAGACCACGATTGTAGAGGGTCTCGGCGAGCAGGAAATGGAGCACGGAGCTGTCCTGGTCGAGCTCGATCGCGCGCTGAAAGAGAGAGTGCGCGCGCTCCAGGCGTCCAGCCGTCTTTTCCGCGATCCCGCTCTGAACGAGCGCCTCGAGGTCCTCGGGGTTGGCGCGCAGACGCTCCTCGAGCTCCCGCAGGCGGCGCTCGACAATGCCGGTGTCTCCGTAAGCGATTTCGAGATTCCGCCTGGCGACGCCCATCCGCTCGTCGAGCGCGAGCGCGCGCGAGAACGCGACGATCGCTTCGTCGGTCAGCCCCTTTCGAAAGTAGAGGACGCCGAGGTTGTTGTACGCGCCCGCATCCGAAGGATCGATTCGACGGGCGAAGGATCGCAGGATGTCGATCTCACCGCCGTGAGCGGCTGCCGATGGGCGGGCAGTTGCCGCTGCGCTCATGCCCTACTCCACGCGCACGGCGCGGAAGATGGCGTCGAATGCCTTCTGGTCGGGGACGAGCAGGAAGAAGCCGTGCAGGCTCTCGACCGGCTCCTCGAGAAAGAACTCCGTCTCCACGCAAAGGATCGGAGACTCGGCCCGGGGCGCGTGGTCGCCCAGCGTCTTCAGCGCTTCCGCGGTTGGTCCGGTGGTGAGCGCCGGCGGTGAAAGCATGAGGCGCATGTCGAGGAAGTCGCTGAGCGCGGTGAGGTACGCGCCGGCCAGAATGTTTCCCGCTTCTTTCAGCGCCGACTGCTCCAGCGTACCAAGACTCTCGGATGATCCGCGCTTCCGACGCAGCATCCGCTCCGCGAGCCTCAAGCCCGCGGGGATCTGGAGCAGAAAAACAGTCTGCCCGCTGATGTCTCCGCTCATTGCCATCTGGACGGCGACGATCTCCACACCAGGCGCGAGCTCCGGCACGAAATCACCGGGCGGTACGACGTTCACCATCGGGACGCTGATCATGATGCGCGTCCCGGTCAGCGTCGAAAGCGCGGTCGCGGCGTGGCCGGCGCCAATGTTGGCCACCTCGCGCAGCGCGTCGAGACGCGCCAGGCTGAGGAGCGTCGTTGAGCTGTCGCCGGCTGGTGTGTTGCGGGGATTGGTCATTTCAGAGGAGACTGGAGGCGTCAACGATGAGTGCGGGCGACCCATCGCCAAGAATGGTGGCGCCGCTAAAAAGAGTTTTGCTGCCGTTCACGCCGTCGAATTGCTTGACGACGATTTCCTGCTGGCCGATGAACTGGTCGACGATGAGCGCTGCCCGCCGCTCCGCCAGCTCGATCAGCACGACCTGACCGCTGGCGGGGGCTCCGGACGGGGGAAGACCGACGCGCTCCCGCAGCCAGATTGCCGTGAAAAGATCGTCGCGAATCGCGACGACCTGCCGGCCCTTCGACTCGAGCAGCATCGGCTGCGAGAGGCTGAACGTCTCGAGGACGTGCGTGAGGGGAATGGCGTAGACTTCGTTGTCTACTCTCGCGAGAAGCGCGCGGGAGATGGCGAGCGTCATGGGGAGACGCATGCTCACGCTCGTGCCGAGACCTGCATCGGTGTGCACCTCGAGCGATCCGCCGAGAGCGCGAACTCGGGTGGCAACGATGTCGAATCCGACGCCGCGTCCCGAGATCTCGGTCACCTTCTCCGCCGTAGAGAAGCCCGGTCGCGAAATGATCGAGACGAGCTCCTGCTCGGATAGCTTGGTGGTGCCCTTCTCGACCAGACCAAGCTTCATCGCCCGTGGAAGCACGCGCGATTGGTCGATTCCGCGGCCGTCGTCCGTCACCCGGATGAGCACTGTTGCGCGATCACGCTCGGCCGTGAGGATCAGGGTCGCCATCCGCGGCTTGCCGGCCTTCTCTCGTTCGTCCGGCGTCTCCACACCGTGATCGAGCGAGTTTCGCAGAAGATGAAGAACGGGCTCGCCCATCTCGTCGAGCATGGAGCGATCGAGCTCGATGCCTCGGCCCTCGATCTTGAAGTCAACCTCTTTCCCGAGTGCGTGCGCCGTGTCCCGCACGACCCGTGGAAAGCGCTCGAACACCTGCCACACGGGAACCATGCGGCTGGTCATGATCTCGTTCTGAAGATTGGCAAGGATCTGGGAGGCGCGGAGTGTCGCTTCGAGCAACGCCTCGTCACCAATCTTCTCGGCAATCTTGGCGATGCGGTCGCGCGCGATCACGAGCTCCCCGACGACGTTCATGAGGGTGTCGAGCCGTTTCGCATCGATGCGAATGTGCCGCTGTGTTTTTTGCGCCGCTTGAACCGGCGAGCCCGAAGGATCCCCTGTGCGTTTTTCGACGGGGACGATCGCGAACTCCGACGTGAACGTCTGGGGAGCCTCTTCGCTCGAGGCCTGTCGGACGCGGGCGAGGATCTCCTTCACATCGAGCTCCTGCGGCGGCGACCCCGTCGCCATGTCTACCGACTGCTCCAACGCGTCCACGCCGGCGAACAACGTGTCGATGATGGGCCGGTTCGCGACGAGAGTGCCGCTCCTGATCCTGTCGAGAAGCGTTTCCATCTCGTGCGACAGCTCACTCACGGCGTTGTATCCCATGGCGGCGCCCATGCCCTTCATGGTGTGAACCGCGCGAAAAAGACGCGCAACGGCCGTGTCGCTGCCACCACGCTCCAGCTCGAGGAGCGCGTTGTTCATCTCGGAGAGGTTTTCACGACTCTCCGTGAGAAAAAGCTTGGCGTAGCGGCCGGTGTCCACTTAGGCGAGCACCCGCTGGACGGCTTCGAGAACGCGGCTTGGCTGGAACGGCTTCACTACAAAGTCGCGAGCTCCGGCCTGAAGCGCTTCCTGCACCAGTGCCTGCTGACCCATCGCGCTGCACATGAGAATGCGGGCGCCAGGATCCATCTGCGTAATCTGCTTCACGGCTTCGATACCGCCCATCTCCGGCATGATGATGTCCATCGTCACCAGATCGGGTTTCAGCTGCTGATACTTCTCGACAGCCTGCTTCCCGTTTTCAGCTTCACCAACAACCGTGAAGCCGGCCTGGGAAAGGATGTCACTTACCATCGTCCGCATGAACACGGCGTCGTCGCAAACCAGCACAGTACTGCTCACCCTACCTCCCTTGTCCGATGACTTGCTGAACCACTGTCTTGATGTCGAGCACGAGGACGCGCTGGCCCTCGATCTCGACTGCTCCGGTTACCGCACCCACGAGCGGGATCTCCGTCTGTTCCGCCGCCCCAAACTGATCTATCGGTACATCCTGAATATCGCGAACATCGTCGACGCCAATGCCGATCCACCGGTCGAAATAATCGACCAGCAGGATCAATCCCTCGGCCCGCGCGTGCGCCTGCTTGCCGAGCGACGTGCCGCCGTCGATCACAGTGACGATTGTGCCGCGCAGATTGATGAGCCCGCGCACAGTATTCGGCGCTCCCGGCAGGCGGGTGATCTGCTGCATGGGAACGATCTCGCGGAACGAGTCCATGTCGCACGCGAAGGAGCTGCCGCCGATGTTGAACACGAGCAGGCGGCGGGTCGGTACGTGCGGCTCTTCCTCGACGACCGGTTCGGGAGGGAGCGCGACGGCGTCACTCATAGAAACCGAGCGTTGTGAGCGGGTCCGGGTCGTCCGGACGGGCGTGCTCCCCGGCGATCACGTTGAGCGCGTGGCGCAGATCCGGCGGCAGCGGTGAGCGAAAATCGAGCGGCTTGCCTGTCACTGGGTGGTTGAACGCGAGCCAGGCCGCGTGCAGGAAGTGCCGCTTGGGAGGAAGTCCGGCCACACGACGTCCTCCGCCCCCGCCATACACGTCGTCGCCCATGACAGGATGGCCGATAGACGCGAGATGAACGCGGATTTGGTGAGTCCGTCCGGAATGGAGATGAGCACGAAGAAGTTCCCCCGCATCGAACCGAGCAAGGCGTATGAGGTCGGTCTTGGCCGGCCGACCCTTATTGACGATTGCCATGCGCTTCCGGTCTCGGGGATCGCGTGCTATCGGCTTGTCGATCGTGAGAGTGTCCGAGGCGAGGTGACCCCAGGTCATGACCGCATAGCGCCGGACCACCCTCCGAGCCGCTATGGCGGCGCTCAGCAGCCGGTGCGATCGGTCGGTCTTTGCGACGATCAGGAGCCCTGAAGTCTCCTTGTCCAGCCGGTGGACCATTCCAGCGCGCTCGGGCTCGCCCTCGGTCGAGAGACCGCCCCCCCGCCCAAGGAGGGCATTAACGAGCGTCCCGCTCCAGTTCCCGGGAGCCGGGTGCACGACCATCCCCGCAGGCTTGTCCACCACGAGCATGGCGTCATCCTCGTAGACCACGCTCACCGGGATGTCCTCACCCGAGATCGTCCGCTTCTCCGTCTCCGGGATCTCGACCCGCACCAATTCCCCGGTTTCGGGTCGGTAGCTCGCCTTTTCACGCCGTCCATCGACCTGCACATGTCCCTGCGCGATCAGCGTAGCCGCCTGTGTCCGGGAGAGCTCAGCACGGCTGGCAATAAAGAGATCGAGGCGGACATTGCTGTCCGCCTCGACGGGATACTCTTTGACGTCGCTCAGAGCCTAGCTCTCCGCCGGCGTATCCGACACTGGAGTGGTTGCAACAGCGGGGGCTGCAGCTCGCTCTTCGCCCCAAAGGACCCAGGCGAGGAGGAATGCGCCCACGCTGACGGCCATGTCGGCGACGTTGAAGGTCGGCCACCGGAGGTCGCCCACACCGACATCGATAAAGTCGACGACTCCTGTTGCCGAGCGGACGCGATCGATCAGGTTGCCAACGGCTCCGCCGCATACCAGGCCCAGCGCGATCGTTCGAACGAAATCGCCCTGTCGTGTTGCCCGGTAGAGCCGCCCGAGAATCACGAGGGCCCCAGCCGTCAACGCCATGAAAATCCAGCGGGAGTAGATGCCCAGGTTCAAGCCGAACGCGGCGCCTGGATTGTACACGAGCGTCAATCGAAGATGATTGCCGATGATCTCGTGCGGGATGTGCAGGGGAGAGAGCGTCGCGGCGGCGATCAGCTTGGTCACCAGGTCGATCGCCACCACCGTGATCAGCGTGCCCCAGAAGAGGGGCGGATTAGGCTTTGCGCTTTCCATCTTCTTCGCGCTGCTTGCACTCAATGCAATATCTCGCGTGCGGCAGTGCGTCGAGGCGCTCGAAGCTGATCTCCAGCCCGCAATTGTGACACTTGCCGAACTGCTCGGGATGTCGATAGAGGCGGCGGAGCGCTTCGTCGATATGCCAGAGGAAACGGCCTTCCTGGCTCGCGAACAGAAACGCCTTTTCGCGCTCCATTGCGTCGGTGCCCTGATCGGCCATGTGGAAGGAGTACGCGCTCAGGTCGCCGTCCGCGCCTTGCGGCGTCGTTCCGAAAGTCTCGTCGTAGTGCCCCAGCTCCTTCAGGACGCGCTTTCGCTCCTCGAGCAGGCGCTTCTCGAAATGCGTAAGGTTTTTTTTCGGCATCGCCTTCGGTTTTGCCGCTGTCGGTTTTTTGCTGCTGGCTGCAGATGCCATTTCTATCCTACCCTCTCCAAGGCGACTTCAACGTTCTGCCCATCAAGGTCGAACGCATGTGTCGCGTGTGTTCCGTCGATTTTCTCGCCCACAGAAACCTTGAGAGCGAGCACTTCATCGGCGATCCATTTCTGGAACGCCTTCACCGCTTCCTGAATCTCCGCACCGCCCGCCACAACGAGCGTGATGCGATCACTCACGGCGAAACCCAATTCTTTCCGGAGCCGTTGAACGCGGCTCACCACTTCACGTGCCAGTCCTTCGAGTCTCAGATCGCGTGTCACCACCGAATCGAGCGCGGCAAAATAGCCTGCTTCCTCTTTTACCACCAACTCGCCCGAAGCGGTCCTTACAACCGTCAGGTCGTCGGAGCCAAGCTCCCGCGACTCATTTCCAACCGAAACGTACAGCGGCTTTCCCGCTTCGAATTCCCTCAGTGACTCGCTGCTCAGGGCCTGCACCGCCTCGGCCGCGAGAGGTGTATCCTTGCCGAATTTCTTGCCCAATGCCCTGAAATTTGGCCGAGCCTTCAAAGATACTAGGTCGTCGGCGCTTGAGATGAACTGGACTTGTTTTATGTTGAGCTCGGCCGCCAATAGGGGGCTCAGCTCCTCCAGCACCTCCTCGGCACGCGCCCGGCCCTCCCGGGAAACGGCACCGTGTATGGGCACGACACACACCAGCCGCGACAGGGGCTGGCGCACCTTTACGCCGGCTTCCTCACGGGACGCACGGCCCAGGGTGGCAAGGGTTCGAATGTGCCCCATCGCACGCTCCAGATCGACATCGATCGCGGCCGACGCGCCACGGGTGAAGGGCGCCAGATGCACCGAGGTGCCCGTGAGCTCGCGATGGACCCAGTCCGTGATGAAGGGCGCGAACGGGGCCAGCAGCCGGCAGGTGACTGCGATGATCTCGTGCAGCGTCGCGAACGCCGCGCGATTGTCGGTGCCACCGACGTCATAGAAGCGATGCCGGCTCTGGCGCACGTACCACTTCGACACGTCTTCATCGAAGAAAGTCATCACGGCCTTGGCGGCGTTCGTTGCCTCGTAGCGATCCAGCAGCTCGTCGGCCTCGCGCTCCACGGTGGCGAGTCTCGACAACACCCACCGGTCGAGCAGCGGCCGTTTCTCGGGCGGCGGATCCTGGTCGGACGGCGACCACCCGAAGTTCGCGTACTCCGCAAAAATGCCGGTGTAGACGTTCTTGAACGTCAGGAGGAAGCGCCCGGCAGTGTCGCGGATGCCAGCCTCGTCAAAGCGACGCGGCGTCCAGAGCTGGCTCGACGTCGTGAGAAAGAGTCGAACCGCGTCGGCCCCGTAGCGCGGAATCACCGACTTGGGATCGATGATGTTTCCGAGCCGCTTGGACATCTTCTGCCCTTCGGAATCGAGCACGAGATCGTTGACGACGACGGCGCGGAACGGCGCGGTGTCGGAGGAGGCCGCGTTCACGGCGATCTCGCCCGCGCCGCGCCTCGAGCCCGGGGTATGCGCCTCATGGGCGAGCACGTTGTTCGGCAGCGCATCACCGAGACCGGTCGCGATCGCCAGCAACGAATAGAACCAACCACGCGTCTGGTCGATTCCCTCCGCGATGAAATCCGCTGGGTAGTAGCGCTCGAATTTGTCGCGGTTCTCGAAGGGGAAATGCCACTGCGCAAATGGCATTGATCCGGAATCGAACCAGGCGTCGATCACCTCGGGAGTGCGAACCATCGTGCCGCCGCACGTGCACTTCCACTTGTAGTTGTCGATGAACGGCTTGTGCGGGTCGAAGCTCTCGGGGAGCGCGACCCCGGATTTCTCCGCAAGCTCCGCGTATCCACCGATGGCTTCGGCGTGCGCATCGTTCTGATCACACACCCAGATCGGAAGTGGTGTGCCCCAGTAGCGATCGCGTGAGACCGCCCAATCGATGTTGTTGGTCAGCCACTCGCCAAAGCGGCCGGACCCGGTTTCGGCCGGATGCCAGTCGACGCGCGAGTTGCGAACCAGCATCGCGTCCTTGAACTCGGTCGTGCGAATGAACCACGACGTGCGGGCGTAATAGAGCAACGGCGTCTCGCAGCGCCAGCAGTGCGGGTACGCGTGCTCGTGCAGCGTCGATTTCCAGAGTACGCCACGGCGTTTCAATTCCTCGAGAATGACGGCGTCCGCTTCCTTCACGAACATCCCGCCGACGAGCGGCATCTCCGCCGGGAACTCGCCACGGAGGTTCACCGGCTGGAGGAACGCAAGTCCGTTGCGCTGCCCCGCCGCGTAGTCGTCCGCGCCGAACGCGGGGGCCATGTGCACGACGCCGGTTCCCTCCTCGGCCGAAACGAACGACTCGCCAATGATTATTTCGTGCTTGCCTTCCTTGTACTCGATCCAGTCGAGCGGGCGCTTGTAGCGGTTGCCGACGAGATCGCTCCCGCGGAAAGAGCGTACGGTCTCCCAGCGGTTGGCGAAATCGTCGCCCAGCACGGCGGGAGTGCGAGAGAGAGCCAGGATGATCGTTTCGTCGGTCTCCGATTTCCTTTTCCGGAGCTCGACGTATTCGAGCGTCGGGTTTACCGCCAGCGCGACGTTCGAGACGAGCGTCCACGGAGTCGTCGTCCACAGCATGATGCGTCGCCGCGTCTTTGAGCCGCCCTCCTCGACGAGATCGAGAGCGACATAGGCGCTCGGATCCTTCACGTCCTTGTAGCCCTGCGCGACTTCATGGCTCGAGAGAGTCGTCCCGCAGCGGGCGCAGTACGGAAGAACCTTGTGGCCGCGGTAGAGTCTCCCTCGACGAAACATCGTCGCCAGCGCCCACCAGACGCTTTCGATGTAATTGTTCGAGTACGTGACGTACGGATCACTGTAGTCGAGCCAGTACCCGATCCGCTCGCTCAGCTCCTGCCAGTCTTCCTTGTAGCGCCACACGCTCTCGCGGCACATCTCGTTGAAGCGCTCGACACCGATCTTCTCGATCTGCTGCTTCGCGGTCCGAATGCCGAAATCCTTTTCGATTCTCTTTTCGACCTCGATCTCGACGGGCAGGCCGTGCGTGTCCCAGCCGGCTTTGCGCGCGACGTGATTGCCGCGCATCGCGCGATAACGGCAGAAGAGATCCTTCACCGTTCGCGAGAACACGTGATGGATTCCGGGCTTGCCGTTGGCGGTTGGCGGTCCCTCGAAGAAAACGAATTCGGGCTTCCCCTCTGCCTGCGACAGAGTCTGCTGGAAAAGGTTCTCCTCCTTCCAGCGGGCGAGCACTTCGTTTTCGAGTTCGTCGGGCGAGCGATCGGTAGGCAGCAGTCGGAAGCGTCTGCCCTTCTCGTCTCCCCCCGCCGCGGCCGGCACGGGGCGGACTGCGGTCATTCTCTGTTCGATCCCGAGGAGTTCGAGCCCGCGCCTCGCAGGGTGCTCGACATGACCTGGGAATCCGAAGCTTCGACCTCGGACAGCTGGCGCGCGATCAGCGTTCGCATTTGCGCCAGATACGTGCGCCGCGACCGGTCGAGGTTGTCGAGCTCCTCCTCCATTCGCCTCACATCGGACTTGGCTGCCTCGATGATCCGTTCGCCCTCACCCTGGGCCTCGCGCAGAATGAGCTGAGCCTCGCGCTCTGCCTGCTCCCTGACTTCGCCGCGAAGCTGCTGCGCCGCGATGAGCGCATCGTTCAGCGCCTTGTCGCGCTCGCGGAATGCGCGAAGCTGCTCGTGGAAGCTCCGGGCCTTCGAGTCGAGGTCCTGATTGATCCGCGTGAGCCGCTCCATCTCTTCGGCGACCTGATCCCGAAACTGATCGACGCGCGCGGGATTGTAGCCGCGCAGCGCCCGGCCGAAGTCATAGCGCCGCACATCCAGTGGTGTAAGATGAAATGATTCGTCGATCATTTATCCCTCGCTCCGAAGAGGGTGGTTCCGATCCGCACCAGCGTCGCGCCTTCTTCGACCGCGATCTCGTAGTCGCTCGACATTCCCATCGACAGCTCCTCGGCCGGATGTCCGGCCACTCTCAATTCTTCGCGTGCTTCGCGAGCGTCCGCGAACGTGCGATGGAGCTGCGACTCCGTTGCGCTAAAGCTAGCCATTGTCATCACTCCCCGAACCCGGATTCCAGCGAGCGACGCCAGCCGCTCCGCTTCCGGCAGTAGCTCGGAGAGAGTGTATCCGCCCTTTGAAGCCTCTCCCGAAAGATTCAGCTCGACCAACACGTCCACCGCTCTGCCGCGCGCGATTCCGAATTCAGAGGCCGCGTCGGCCAGCCGCGGGCTGTCGAGCGAATGCAGCAACACGAACTGCTCAAGCGCCTTCACCTTGTTCCGTTGAAGATGTCCGATGAGGTGCCAGCGCACCGGCACATCGACCAGCGCCATCTTCTTCAATGCTTCCTGAACCTTGTTCTCGCCGATGTCGTGCAGGCCTGCTTCGTACGCCGCGCGTGCGGCCTCGGGTCCGTGCGTCTTGGTGACCGCGACGATCGTGACCTGCTGCCCGTGGCCGCCTCGCGCCACCGCCGCGGCGATCCTGGCTCGCACATCGGCGACGCGCTCAGCCAGGCCGGGAAAAGCCATAAGTCGTGAAATTTAGCCGAGTTGCCTCTGTCGTTCAATTCATTCCGAAGGGCAACGTGGGAAGCGGGAAGCGGGAAGCGTTGGCGGCGAGGCGTCGTCTATTGCGGGCCCCAGCCCATCGTGCGGCTAAGCTTTGCCATCATGGTCTCATCCGGACCCTTCACCATCACAGTGACGGCACCCGCGTAGGCGGTCCCCGTGACACGGATCACCTTGTCCCGACTCGCTGCGGCCGGATTCGCACGTCCGTCGTATTTGAGGACGAAGGAGCCGAGCAGAGAATCTCCGTCGCACTCAACCATGATATCGGGGGAGACGGTGATTTCGATGTTGCCGAGGACCGCCACGGCCTCGATCGTGGAGAGACCATATCCGATTTCGGCCGCGCGCAAATCGATCTCGACGTTTCCCAGCACAGCAAGCGCACGGAACCGCCTCGGCAATTGCCAGCGCCCTTCCCGCTCGGTACTGCTGAGGAAGGAGACAACGCCCGAGGCCGCAGGCGTTTCGGGAACCAGCTGCGCGCCCTGCTCAGTGTAGTCGCGAGGAGGATCGAGAGGACTGGTCAGGCGATGATCTTCTGCTTTGTAGTCTGGCATCCGGATTCGAGCATGAGTGAAGTTCCGAACACTACGAGGCTCGCGGCCGAATTGTTTAGCCTGAGCCACCAAAAATGCGTCCGAAGAACCGGACGATGCTCTGCATGTTGCGGCTGATGTCGTTGAACATCACGGTGACGAACAGGAGGCCGATAATCAATAGCCCCCCCTTCAGAATTCGTTCGCGAGTCTGGGTGCTGAACGCGCTTCCCTTGATTGTCTCCGCCACGTTGAGAAGGATCTGGCCACCATCGAGAATCGGGATGGGGAGCAGATTGAACACCGCGACGTTGATGCTGATGAGCGCCACCAGCAGCAGCAGCGTCTCGATTCCACCGCGAGCCGCCTGCACCGACACCTGCGCGATCGCTATCGGCCCCCCGAGATCGGAGACGCCGACCCCGTGCGCGAGCGCGCCCAGCGCCGAGAAGATTCTGCTGCCGTTGTCGATGGTGATTCCCCATGCGGCCCCGAACGCGTCAGGCACTGAAATCGGCGTAAACCCCTGACTCGGCGCCATGCCGATTCTGCCCACCGACGCTTTTACTCCGGTACGCGGATCGACGACATTCTCCGCCGCCGGCGTCACCCTGATATCCAGCGTCTGCCCATTCCGGATGATTCCCAGCTCGAGTTGACGGCCCGCCGACGCGCTGATGCTGTCGAGGAGCATCTCCCAGCCCGCGAGAGGATGCCCATTGAGGGTTGCGATGCTGTCGCCCGCCTGAATCCCCGCCAGGACCGCCGGCTTCCCGGGAGTGACGGCCGCCGCAACCGGAATCGGCGTCGGCATTCCAGAGTGCAACAGCAGTCCAACGTAGATGCCGTAGGCGAGGAGTGCGTTCATCGTGACGCCCGCCAGCATGATGAAAAGCCGCGAAATGAGCGGCTTCGACTCGAACCAGCGCGACTCAGGAATCGGTTTGGGGCCGAACGGGATCATGGCATTCGGATCGAACCCATCCTTGGGATTGTCAGCTCGTACAGCTGAATTCTCGGCCCCGCCCTCGAGAAATGCCGTCGCTTCGTCTTCGCGCGAGGCCATCCGCACGTACCCGCCAAGTGGAAGCGCCGCGAGAACGTACTCGGTCTCGCCGAATCGTTTCTTCAAAAGCGCCGGACCGAATCCAATCGAGAAACGCGGTGCGTATACGCCCGTCAGCTTGGCGGCAATGAAGTGCCCCAGCTCGTGCACGAACACCACGAGGCCGAATACGATGATGGGGGCGAGCCAGCTCAGCACTTGAGCATCTCCTTGACGTGCCGTCGCGCGGCCGCGTCGGCCGCCAGCAGCTCCTCCCGGGTTCCGGCGGGCATCTCACTCAGCTTGTCGAGAGCGGACGAGATCGCGCGCGGAATATCGGGAAACCGTATCCCTCCGGCGAGAAACGCCGCGACCGCGCACTCGTTGGCGCCGTTGAACACCGCCGGAGCGGCACCGCCGGCGACGCCGGCGGAAATGCCGAGGCGAAGCGCCGGAAAGCGCTCGTGATCGACGGGCTCGTAGGTCATCGGAGAAAGTTTAACAGGATCGAACGCAGGTACACCGTCGTCGGCGACGCGTTCGGGGTGCGTCAACGCATACAAGACGGGTAATTCCATGGTTGGGACGCTCATCTGCGCAACGACGCTGCCGTCGATGAACTCGACGAAGGAGTGAACGACGCTCTGCGGATGCACCACGACATCAATGCGATCGTATGGCAGGCCAAACAGAAAGTGTGCTTCAATCACTTCCAGCGCCTTGTTCGCAAGCGTTGCGCTGTCGATCGTGATCTTGCGGCCCATTTGCCAGGTCGGGTGCCTGAGAGCGTCATCCACAGTTGCCGACGCGAGCCGCTCCGCGCTCCAGCCGCGGAATGGTCCACCCGACGCGGTGAGCACGACACGGCGCACCGCCGACGTCGGATGACCCGTGATGCACTGAAGGATCGCGCTGTGCTCGCTGTCCACGGGAATGACCTCGCCCGATCCGGATGCGCAGGCCTGCCGCACCAGGTCTCCCGCAATGACGAGCGTCTCCTTGTTGGCGAGCGCGACGCGCTTGCCGCCTTCGAGTGCGGCGAGCGTAGCGTCGAGCCCCGCGACGCCGACAATCGCGTTCAGCACGATGTCTACGTCATCGCGGGTGGCGGCGGCGATCAGCGCATCCGTCCCGCTCTTCCACGCATCGTCCCCGTCGCTCTGGGGCTCGACCATTCCGACAAACGCGGGTGAGAACTTGAGCGCCTGCTCCCTCAGGAGAGCGCCGTTGCTGTTCGCCGTGAGAGCCATGACGCGGAATCTTTGTCGTTGCCTGTCGAGCACGCGCAGCGCGGTCGTGCCGATCGACCCCGTCGAGCCGAGCACCGCGACCCCTTTGGGCGCGGCGGCCGGCGTCATTGCGGTACCGGGAGCAGTAAGCGCCCCAACACGAGGAACGCGATCGGCATCACGAACAGCAGGCTGTCGAAGCGATCGAGTATTCCACCATGTCCCGGAATGATGCGCGAGCTGTCCTTCACCCCCGCCTCACGCTTGAGCAGCGACTCGGCGAGATCCCCAGTCTGTGCGGCGACACTCACCACGATGGCGAAGAGAACCGCTCCCTGAATCGTGAGTCCGAGCTGCGCGTAGGGCATGAGGATGAAGCGTACGTAAAGGAGACAGATCACGATCGCGAGCCCCAGTCCACCGACAGCACCTTCGACGGTTTTCCCGGGACTGACCGACGGGATCAACTTCTTCTTGCCGAACAGCCGGCCGAACATGTAGGCGCCCACGTCGGTGGTCCACGTCAGAAGGATGGGCAGGAAGACCAGCGCGGTCCCCGCCGCCGCCCCGACGGCGTAGTCGTGATAGCGAACCGCATAGATGTACGAAAAGAGTCCTGCATACATCACTCCGAACGCTGTGATCGCGACGGATGAGAGAGGCTTGCCCGCCGGTCCGCGGAGCCAGATCGTGCTCGCGAACAACAGCAGCAACATCGCGACGATCGCGGTGAGCGTGAGCGTGTAGATCCCGAGGCGTTGTGCATGAACCGCGATGGGCAGGAGCGCCGCCAGCGTGATTCCCGCGGGCTCGATCGGCAGCGCGCCGGTTTCACGCGCCATTCGGAACAGCTCCCACGCCGCCAGTGCGGCGAGGACGGAGAGAACTATCGCCAGTGCCCAGTCGCCGAAGTAAACGATCGCGATGCTGGCGGGTGCGGCGATGACCGCGAAGATGATGCGCCGTGTCAGCTCGGACACGGGCTAGACTTCCATGATTTCTGCTTCTTTCCCCTTCAACAACTCATCGATCCTGCCGATGTAGTCGTCGTGGAGCTTCTGAAGCTCCTTTTCCGCTCTCTTCTGCTCGTCTTCCGAAGTTTTCTCGAGCCTCTTCAGCTGATCGCGCGCGTTCGTTCTCGCGTGGCGGATGCCGATGCGCGCTTCCTCGGCCAGCTTGTGAACGACCTTGACCAGCTCCTTTCGGCGCTGCTCGTTGAGCGAGGGCAGCGGGACGCGGATGACGCCCGACTGCGTCTGGGGGTTGAGTCCCAGGTCCGACTCGCGGAGCGCCTTCTCGATCGCCGTCACGAGACCCTTGTCCCATGGCGTCACGGTCAGGAGCCGCGGTTCAGGAGCCGATACGCCGGCCACCTGGTTCAAGGGCATCTGCTGCCCGTAGGCTTCCACGCGAACCGTGTCGAGCAAACTCGCCGTCGCCTTTCCGGTTCGGATCGAAGCAAGCTCCCGCTTCGACGCCTCGAATGATTTCTCCATCGCGGTCCGGCAGTCCTTCGTTATCTGAGGAATTGTCGTCATTGTACGATCGTTCCGACGCGCTCACCCAGCAGCGCCTTCGCAACCTCTCCGTGACGGTGAATGTTCAGGACGATGATCGGGAGCTTGTTTTCCTTGCACAGCGTGATTGCCGTCTGGTCCATGACGCCGAGCTCGTTGACCATGACATCGCGGTAGCTGATTGTCTTGTAGCGTGTGGCTTCCGGATCCAGCTTGGGGTCGGCGCTATAGACCCCGTCGACGCTCGTCGCTTTGATGATGACGTCGGCGTGGATCTGGATGGCGCGGAGGGCCGCTGCCGTATCGGTCGAGAAGTATGGATTCCCGGTTCCGGCCGCAAAGATCACGACGCGGCCGTGGTCGAGGTGGTGCATCGCGCGGCGCCTGATGAACGGCTCGGCGATTGATTCCATCGCGATCGCCGTCATGACGCGCGTCTCGAGCTTAGCCTTCTCCAGCACATC
>DATHHC010000203.1:0-8319 GCA_035317285.1 Gemmatimonadaceae bacterium
TCTAGAGCTTCCTGGTCGTTCTGCCGGATGCGCTTCGCGAGCTCGACTTCTCTCTCGCGAGTAATGAGGGGAAAGACGCTGATGTCCCGGAGGTACTGATCGAGCGATCCTTCGTCGACGGTCGATTTCCGATTCGTCGAAACCTTCATAGCGATAGCGGCATCCTCTCAGAAATCGAGAGATCAACTAAAACTCCGAACTGCGGACTACTGTCGGAACCTAGTGTACGATCTCTCCGAAGCGCTTCCACCGTAATCGAGTCAGCCAATCGAGGCGGTCTCCGGTGTCAGGCGCGTAGCTATAATAGACCACTATCGGCTGGCCGCGCACAAGAGAGTCGGCCACGAATCCCCAATACCTCGAATCCGACGAATTGTCGCGATTGTCTCCGAGGACGAAGTAGTCATGAGGAGGGACGATCAGAGGGCCCCAGTTGTTACGAGATGGATGATAACTCTCGATCTCCGCTCCACCCACCAGATAGGCCTTTTGCCAGCGAAAATCGTCGTCTGACTGATCTGCCTCGTCAGGCGTGCGCTGGACGTAGTCCTCGTGCACCGGCTGCCAGTTTCTGACCAGATTGCCGTCGCGCATCTGAAGCGTGTCGCCAGGCACTCCGACAATGCGCTTCACGTAATTGAGCCGCGGATCGACCGGGTAGGTGAAGACGATGACGTCGCCCCGCCTCGGGGCATGGAGGGCGGGCAGCTTCCGGCCAACGCCCGGGATGCCGGCGCCGTACACGAGCTTGTTGATGAGGAGAAAGTCACCCTCGAACAGCGTATGCTCCATGCTCCCACTCGCAATCTTGAACGCCTCCACGCCAAAGGCGCGGATGACGACGAAGAGCGCCAGCGAGACCACGACGATTCTGGCCCAGTGCGCGAAGAAAGCGAGTTTGCTTCCCCCCCGCCCGCGGTTGGCCAGCTGCAGTGCATGCGCCCGCTTGTGCTCGTAGTTTTCCATCGTCCTTCTATACCGGTTTGATCAGTCGGGCGTTCCCAGATAGTTGTCTATCTGAGCACGCTGGAGGGTGCCTGAGAAGTCGGCGTAGCCGACCTTGGTCTCGGAGTAGAACTCGTAGACCTCCCAACCTCCCTCCCTGTGCCCGTTCCCTGTCTGCTTGACCCCACCGAACGGGAGATGAGCCTCCGCGCCGATGGTTGGTGCGTTTACATATGTGATTCCGTTATCAAGCTCATTCAGTGCGCGGAATGCCGTGTTCACATCCCGCGTATAGATCGACGACGACAATCCGTACTTCACGTCGTTGTTCACCGCGAACGCCTCGTCCGCATCCTTCACCTTGATTACGGAAAGAACCGGGCCGAAGATTTCTTCCTGCTCGAGCCGGCTGCCCGCCTTGACGTTCGTGAAGATCGTCGGCTCGAAAAAGTTGCCGCCGGAGAGCTTCTTTGGTCGCGCTCCGCCGGTTACGAGCTTCGCCCCTTCGGACTGTCCAATGTCGACATAGGTCTCGACCTTTCTGAGCGCGTCTTCGTTGATGAGAGGACCAACATCAGTCCCTTTCTTCCTTCCATCACCCAGTTTGAGACCCTTGGCGCGGTCCTCGAGCATGCCAACAAACTTGTCGTGGACTTTCTTCTGTACAATAAGACGACTGGTGGCAGTGCATCGTTGCCCCGTTGTGCCAAAAGCGCCCCAGAGCGCTCCTTCGAGGGCCAGGTCGAGATCGGCATCGTCGAGCACGATCTGGGCGTTCTTGCCCCCCATCTCGAGCGACAACCTCTTGTGGAGTCGTCCGCAGGTCTCTCCTACGAGCCGGCCCGTCTCGGTCGACCCCGTAAAGGAGATGAGTGGAATCCCCGAATGTTCGACAATGGCGGCTCCGACCTGCTCGCCGCGACCGTGAACCAGTTGAATGACCTCTTTCGGTAGGCCCGCCTCGAGCAGGATCTCCACCAGAAGTGTTCCGGTGTGCGGGACATCCTCGGCGGGTTTGAACACGACGGCGTTTCCGCAGACCAAAGCCGGGAACATCTTCCAGGTCGGGATCGCCATGGGGAAGTTGAACGGGCAGATGAGGCCGGCGACTCCAATCGGGCGGCGGTAGCTCATCGCCCATTTGTTGCGCAGCTCGCTCGGTACGGTCTTGCCGAACAGGCGCCTGCCTTCGCTCGACGCGTAGTAGGCCGTATCGATCCCCTCCTGCACGTCGCCCCGCGTCTCGGTGAGCGGTTTTCCCATCTCGCGCGTCATCGCGTCGGCGATCTCCTCCTTCCGCTTGGTCATGATGTCGCCAACGATTCGGAGCACGTCGCCGCGCGCGGGAGCCGGCGTGGCGCGCCATTTCGCGAAGCCCTGCTGGGCGCTCTCGACGGCGCGATCCACGTCGCGACGGTCGGAGAGCGGGAACTTTCCGATCACATCATCCCGGTCGGCAGGGTTACGGTTCTCGAAGTACTCGCCGGATTCCGGTCCTGTCCACTTTCCAGCGATGAAGTTGTTGAACTTTTTCATTTGGTCTTCTGATAGTAAGTGAGCAAGGTCCACTTCCCGCTTCCCGCTTCCCGCCTTCAGCTATGCTCCCGAGATAACGAGTACCGTTCGATTTTCTTATAGAGGTTCGACCTTGGCATCTCCACCGCGCGTGCGGTCTCGGACACATTCCAGTCGAACTCGCGCAGCTTGTTGAGCAGAAACGCCCGCTCGGCTGCATCCTTGAACTCCTCGAAGGTACGGCACTGAGTGAGCGTAGCGAGGCCGGCGTCGTCGAGCGCGCGCTGGCCGGCCAGGCGATCGATATCGCGCGCCGCAATCTGACTGTCCGGCGCCAGGATCAGGAGCCGCTCGACCGTGTTCCGCAGCTCACGCACATTGCCCGGCCAATCGAGCGAGCTCAGTCTCTCCAGCGCATCCGGCGTGAAAGTGCGCGGAGGAATTCCTTCCCGCGCCGACAGCGTCGAGGCGAAGTACTGCGCCAGCGTCGGAATGTCCTCGCGCCGCTCGCGGATGGGCGGAACGTGAATCGGGACGACGTTGAGCCGATAGTATAGGTCCTCGCGGAATTTCCCTCCCGCTATCTCGTTCTCGAGCGTCTTGTTCGTCGCGGCAATTACCCGGACGTCGACCGAGATCGGTTTGGCTCCTCCGATCCTGGTGATGACGTTGTCCTGCAGCACGCGCAGAACTTTCGCCTGCGCGTTCAGGCTCATGTCGCCTATCTCGTCGAGGAAGAGCGTTCCCTTGTTCGCCTGCTCGAACTTTCCCGCCCGATCAGCGATGGCGCCCGTGAACGAGCCTTTCATGTGGCCGAACAGCTCGCTCTCGATCAGCTCACCTGGAATCGCCGCGCAGTTCACCTCGACAAACGGCTTGGCCGCCCGCGGCGACATGCGGTGCAGCGCACGCGCGACGAGCTCCTTGCCCGTCCCGTTCTCACCCGTGATCAGCACACGGGCGGGCGTCGTCGCAACTTTCTCGATTTTTTCCATCAACGCCCGCATCACCGGCGTCTTGCCGACGATCTCGAACGGCGCGTCGATCGATTGCTTCAGCCGGGCATTCTCTTCCTGGAGATCGAGGTGCGACAGCGCGTTCCGTAGCATGACCAGAATGCGATCTGTGTCCAGTGGCTTCTCCAGGATCTCGTAGGCACCGGCCTGCGTCGCTTCCACCGCGGTGCGGATGGTGGCGTGCCCGCTGATCATGACCACCGTGGCAGCAGGATCGAGCTCACGAAGCTTTTTCAGCGCCTCCATCCCGTCCATCCCTGCCATCTTCACGTCGAGAAAGACGAGGTGCGGACGCCACTTCTGGTATTCCGCTATCCCGTCCGCGGCGTTCGCGAGGGTGTGCACCTCGTACCCCTCGAACTCGAGGAGCTGTCCCAATGCCGCGCGGATTCCCTGCTCATCATCGATGACGAGAATCCTTCGACTCACTTGACACTCTTGTAGAGAGTGATCTTGCCGTTGGAGATGCGCACGTCTGAAATGTAAGCCGGCATGACCATTGGGAGACCGTTCTGGGAGATTCCCTCGACCGGCTTGCCGCGCTTCATCTGCGTCAGGAGGCGCGGGATCAGGCCATTGGGGACATCGATCCTCCCAAGCTTCACCTCCT
This sequence comes from Gemmatimonadaceae bacterium, assembly GCA_035317285.1. Taxonomy (GTDB): domain Bacteria; phylum Gemmatimonadota; class Gemmatimonadetes; order Gemmatimonadales; family Gemmatimonadaceae; genus UBA4720. The sequence goes on from DATHHC010000203.1 coordinate 4,087, forward strand.
GAACCAGGAACTCTGCCAACCCTGGCTTCAGCATGTTGATGGTGCCGCCGAACCGCACGCTATCGCGCTCACCGAGGAGCATCCCAACGGGACCGAGCGCCTTGGCGCCGCCAAAATCCTTGAGCTCCACGTCGGACCGGACGTAAAGCCGGTCGCCGACGATGGAGGCTTGAGCGTTCTTCGCGGAGGGTGGAAGCTGTTTCGCGACGACCGTGAAGATGTACGACGCGGCTTCCGCCGGAGTCAGGTTCGCGAAGACCGGTCCGGATTGGCGACCCAGCGATTGGACGGCGGCCTGTCCGCGCTCTGCGTCGGCAACCGTGAGCGGCTGCCAGCCCGAGGTGACCGAAGTTGCGGTCGTTGTGGTGCTGCTGGCGGTGGTTACAGCGGGGGGATTCCCGACGCGCGCGTACCAGTACCACACTGCGACGAGAAGGATGATGATGACGAGACAGCCGGCTCTTTTCAGGCAACCAGACATTGGATTATTGGCGTGAAGGATGGGGGAGAATACCCCGTCAGACGGAGTCCGGCAAAGGGGGGGCCGCTATCGCCGTGTGGTCGCTGCTAGCTGCCGGCGCCCCCGCGATCGCGCCTTCCGCCGCCGCCGTCTTCACGCCTCAGTCCGGGCGACTTGATGGCGTCGGGCACTTTGGCCCACTGCGCCGGCGTCAGGATCGCCTTCGCGTCGTTGATTCCCTGCGTTGCGAGCTTTCTTGCCTCGGCGATCGTCGGCTGAAGCTTGGTAAAGATCGTCATCGGATCCGGGCTCTTTGTCGTCGTGTCACCCAGCACGTTGGCGACGCGGTCAACCAATGAATCCGATCTCACTTTGAATGCATCGCCCCCGGTCTGGAGCCTCGTGATCTGATCCGGCGTAAGCTCGAGCTTGGCCGAGTCGTTCGCGGCGATGATCTCGAGGAAGGCGTTCGGCACGAGGCGCGTCATGCGCGCCTTGAGTGCCTCCGGCGTGACGCGTCCCGCGCCCCCTCGGCCGATTGCGTTGTTGAACTGCTGGCGTGCGGGATCCGTCCCGAGCGTAAGGCGACCTTGTATTGCAATCTGAAACGGGACACGAAAAGCGTTCCTCGTTCCGTTGGTAGCACCAAAATGCTCGTTGACCTGGTACTGGTATGTATCGGTCGTAGGATCGAATCCACGCACATAAAGCAGCGTACGGTCGGGAAATGATGGCTGTCCCCAACCGTGAAGGTTGTTGTTGCCGTGAAGCAGCTGATCGAGCCCGGTGAGTGCGTTGAGCGTGCTCACGGAGATGGTGAGCTTGCGATCGAGGCCGAACGCAGACGGCCGGATGTTGGCCTGGAGATCGAGAGCGGGAGACCACGGAGCCTGGCAGCTGCTGCGCGAAGCGACCCTCCCCATCTGACTGAGGAGGCAGTCCCGTGAACGCGGCGAGGCGTTGGCGAGCAGGCGGGTCATTCCGTTCGCGACCGCTGTATCTCCGGCGGCTGCCGCCGTCGCGGGATCGAACACGAACGCGCGGTCGTTGTTGCGTCCGTCCGCGTTGATGTCTCCGCCCACGAGCGGGGCGAAGAGGCTGCCCGACGTCGCGCGCGCGATCGCCGTCAGCTCGAGCACGGGCTTGATGGGATACGTGATCGTTGCGAGGATCGCGTGACGTCGAGCGTTGTCGCTGCGACCCCACTCCGAGATGTTCGGGTTGCCGGCCGTCGACGCCGCTCCGCCAAAGCCCTGTGACTGATCGAAAGAGCTCGTCATCGTATACGAGGCGTTGAACAGAATCCCTCTGCGGTTGATTCCGTTGAGGCCGAACGTGATCTGCTTCGTATCAGACTGGAGATTTGACTGAATCTGGTTGACGACCCCGAACTCAGGGTGTAGGCGAGAACCGAGCGGTGAGAGAGCCCCGCTCGTCGGCACGATTGCGTCCGCCGGAGCGTACACGGGACGATTGCCCTCATTCGCGATCGTGAACTTTGGAACCGTGTCCAGATTGATGTCGGTCGACCCAGTTTGTGCGACGCCCCGCGCATAGCCGGCGTCGATCGAGAACGAATACCGATCCCAGAAGCGGCGGCTCAGCCCGAGCGATCCGCGCCATGCCCGCGGCGCCTGGAAATCGGGATCGAACACGGTGACGTTGCGGCGCTGGTTCGCAAAGACCGGAGTGCCTCCGTTGCACGACGTCGGAATCGTGGACGGATCGGCGAGATAGGCGGCCCAATCAGGCGTGGGTGCCGCTGAACCTACGCAGGTGAGCTGCGACTGCCCGTTCGTGAGACCGGTTGCGTTGAGCGCCGAAGCGAACAGCTGCGCCGGAGCGGTGCCGCGAAATTCGCCGAACCCTCCGCGCAGTGTGAGCGGCGGAGGGCCAAACTGTGATTCGCCGACGAATATCGTGAATCCAGCGCGCGGACTGACGTGGAACTCCGAAGGAAAATTGTCGGTGCGCCGGCCGAACGTCGAATCGACCTCGGGGTTGTAGACAGGCTTCTCCGGGTATCGGGAACCCTCAGCGCGAAGCCCGTACGTCAGCTGCACCTTCGGACTGACACGCCATGAATCGCCCAGATATGAAGCGAGGTTGTTGGTGGCGGACTGCTGGTCGCGCGCGAACAGCGTGCGCGTGAACAGGGTGGGTTGCCCAGCCTCGAAATCGGCGAGCGAATTGAACGTGAACGTGCCGAACCGGTTCGGGACGAACCCGACCGAGCTCTTTTGCTCGTTGACGAGTCCGCCGAGCTTGAACCTGTGACCGCCCGTGGTCGTGAGGCGGGAGATCTCGTCGCTGATCTCGAGCAGGCTCGACTTCGTCTCCTGCGGCAGCGATGGATTCCCGCCGAACTGGAGAGTGGAGATGGCACTGGTTCCGTCCTCGAGAACGGAAGCCACGACTACTCTCCCATCGGGAGTCGACAGATATCCGTTGGTATTCCGGTTGTCCACCGACTTGTAGCCACGGAGCTCGTTGATGAACATCCCGGCGTGGGACGTGAGCGTCAGCATGCCGCCGCCGCCCGAGCTCTTGAGATCGCCGCCCGAGTGCGGTAGCGCCAGCGCGTTGAGGCGGGAGCCAAGCTGGGTGTTGCCACGCCAGTCACCGCGCAGCATCAGCGAATGATCCTCGGCGAGATTATAGTCGACGCGCACGAGCGCAGATGTGTTGTCGTTGAGACGCTGGTCCGGCGCGAGCGGCGACGACAGCGGGAGCCCAAACCCCTGAACGAGATTGAGGAACCGGCCCACCGAGTCCGGACTGGTGCCGAGGCGCTCGAGCGTGAGCGGATCGGCGGCGAGAAGCGAGAGCAGCGGATCTGTGCGGCGCGTGAACGTGAGCGCGCCGAAGGTAAATAGCTTGTCCTTCACAATCGGTCCGCCCGCGCCGAAGCTGACCTGGTTCTGGTTGTATTTCTGACCGAACGCCGAACTCGAGTCGTCTTCGAATTCGAGGCTGGGGTCGCGATGTGAATAGCTGACCGCGCCTTGCACGTTGTTGGTTCCTCCGCGCGTGGTGGATGCCACCTGCCCGCCGGTGAACTGCCCGCGCGCCACGTCGTAGGTGTTGGTCACGACGCGGGTGTTGCGAACCGCTTCGGAGGGAACGCTCCCCGCACCAAAGCTGAGTCCGTCGAGCGTGATGCTGTTCTGATTGGCCGGCTGCCCTGCGACATTGAACCACGCCTTGGTCGTATCGGTGCCCGGCACCGCAATGACTCCGGGCGCGAGCGCCGCGAGCGCGTTCAGATCGCCGGCATCGATGGGAAGGCGATTGATGAGATTGGGATTGAGATTGCGCTCCGTGTCGCCGGGCTCGGGCCGCTGGTTTGGGTCGCCGCGGCGCGGAGTTGCGCGAACCTGTACGGTCGCGAGCCGCGTGGCGTTGCGCCCCATGCTGAAGTCCGTGATCAGCCGGTCTTCATCGCCCTGCCGCTGGATGTCGCGCGTGACCGGCGCCATTCCGATCGCGCGCACGGTGAGGCGATAGGTTCCGCCGCCATCGGGAAACACGATCGTGTAGCGGCCGTCGGCCCCTGTCGTCTTGGTGCGCGTGATTCCCGTTTCGGCCGAGGTGGCTTCGATGCGCGCGCCGGCGACGGCCTGGCTGTCGGGTCCCGAGATCTTGCCCATCAATATGTCCGTGGTCGATCCGACCTGGGCGAACATCCGCGCGGGAATCGCCAGCGCGAGCAGCGTGATCAACAGGTAGCGCGACTTCAATATCACTCAGTCAATCTCCAGCTTACGAATTCG
>DATHHC010000204.1:0-15645 GCA_035317285.1 Gemmatimonadaceae bacterium
TCTGCAGCAGCGTGTTCGGACCCGGGCCGTCTGCCGGCACCGGCGACATCGGAAGAAACGGATCAGCGGGCCCCACGAGCAAGATCGCAAAGAACGCGGCGACCGCGAGCAGCGTCATCACCGCGTACGGAACGAGGTTTCCCTGCCGGCGACGATGTAGAAACACAACGGCCGCCGAGTAGAGCGCCAGCACCCAGGCCCAGAAGAGAATCGAGCCTTCGAGCGCGCCCCACAGCGAAATGACGGTGAAGAGCAGGGGCGTGGAGCGGCTGCCTACCTGCGCCACATACGATACCGAGAAGTCGTGTGTGACGAGTGCCACGACCATCGAGACCGCCGCGATTGTGACCAGCAGGAAATTGGTGTAGACCGCGCCGTAAACCAGCTGGAGCCATTCCCGCCGACCCGTGCGGACCGCTATCGGAGCGAGGACCGCTCCGAACACCACCGCCGCAAACGATACGAGCAACGCATTGTGCGCGAGCAGTCCGATCACTTGGTCGACTGCTGAATCAGCGTTTTGTACTTCTCGTGCGCTTCCTCGCCGGGTTTGGGCGCGCGATACTCGTTCGAATGCTTCACCATGAGGCCGGTCGCCTCGAACACTCCGCCCGCGCCGGCTCGTCCCTCGACCACGACTCCCATGCCGTCACGGAACATCTGCGGCGGAGCGCCAGTCGAATGCACCGGCATATCACGCGCGCCGTCGGTAACCGTGAAGCGAAGGTCGAGTGTCTGCGCGTTCCACTTCACCGAGCCAGGCTTCACCTGCCCGCCTAGACGCACCGGCACGCCGACGCCATCGGTGCCTTTCGCCAGCAGCTCCTGCGGCGTGAGAAAGAACACGACGTTTTTCTCGAGGCCGCCGAACAGCAGCCACGCGAATGTCGCGACGATGACGGCTGCTCCTCCAAATATCCATGCTCGCTTCATTTGCTCCTCTCCCCGCCAGCCAGTTGCACCATCCGCTCATACTCGGCGCGGGCACGCCCACCCTTTCGGACAAGTCGCGCCAGATATCCGAGGAGGACCAGCCACGTCACAGTGTACGCCGCTACGATGAAAGTCAGATTCGAAGCGTCCATTGTTACCGGCCTCCCATTGCGGCCGCCTCGGCCATGTGCTCGACGGCCCGCTCGAGACGGGCGATCTCGTAGCGCCTGCGGATGAAATAAATCAGCACGAGCAGCATGGCGATCGCATTGATTCGCAGGCCAAACGTGTACGCCGGATCAAGCGTCGACGGGCTCGAAGGCGGCTGATGGAGTGTCCGCCACCATTTTACGGACATATAGACGATCGGCACGTTGAGGGCGCCGATCGCACCGACCGCCGCACTCCATCGTGCCTTCTGCTGCGCATCGTCGGTGAATGCCCGCAGTGCAAGATAACCGACGAAAATCAGGAACAGCACCAGCGTGGACGTCAGTCGTGCATCCCAGACCCACCATACGCCCCAGGCCGGCCGCCCCCAGATCATGCCCAGCAAAAGCGTGAGTCCGTTGAACGTCGCGCCGACTTCGGCCGCCGACGCGGCCAGCAGGTCGTCATTTTCCCGACGCCGCCACAGATAGCGCACGCTGAAGACGAGCACGACGAAAAACGAAAGGAACGTCATCCACGCCGCCGGAACGTGCACGTACATGATCTTCTGCAAATGGCCCATGTCGCGGTCGGCGGGAGAGGTCAGGATTGCATAAGTCTGCGCAGCGATCAGGGCGCCGAAGCTGACGAATGCCAGCCAGGCGCTGGTGCGTGGCGGAGGCGCGGACGGTGTGCCGCGGGATTGGTCGGAGGATGAAATCATTCGTTGTCAGGCTTCAATGACGTGCTCAAACGCGAGGAACGTAGCTGTCAAGAATACTAGATCGTACGCAATGAGTAGTCGAATCCAGGCGCCCGCCTCGTGCATCACGTCCGCTCCGAGCAGCGCCTTCGACGCCGTTGTGGCCGCCAACAGGACCGGCACCAGCATTGGAAAGAGTAACAGCGGCAGCAGGACTTCGCGGGCGCGACTGCGGCTCGCCATCGACGCGTAGAACGTCCCCAGCACCACAAGGCCGACGACGCCGAGGGCCAGCACTCCGAGCAAGGATGGCCAGGTGGCAGGAATCCTGAGGCCGAACAACACGATGCCCGCGGTCACGACGATCGCAACCATCAGCGTCAGGAAAATCAGATTGCCGAGCAGCTTTCCGGCAAAGATCGTCCAGCGCGGCCCGGGATACTGCAGCAACGGTTCGAGCGCACCGCTCTCCAGCTCCACCTGGAAGGATCGATTGAACGCGAGTACACCGGAGAACAGCAGCGCGAGCCACACCGCTCCGACCGCCGCGTTACGCAAGGATTCTGCATCGGGACCTAGAGCGAGTCCGAGAAGTACGAGGATGGTGACGCCGAGCGACGCGACGCTGTTGAACCCGGCCTTTGCGCGAAGCTCGGTCGTGACATCCTTTCTTGCGATCGCGCGTACACGCCGCCAATCATCCCGCCACGCCATCAGCGCGTCTCCGTCGGAGTGCCGTGATCGCGGCTGCCGCGCTCTGGCTGACCGGCGTCGATGCGCCCGTCGACCAGAGTGAGCGTCCGATCGAGCATTGCTTTGGCGGGGGCAAGCTCGTGGAGCGCCACGAGAGCAGCGCCGCCGGATCGCACGATGCCATTGATCACGGAGTTCATGAGCGTGACACCCTCGGCGTCGAGGTTGCTGTACGGCTCGTCGAGAAAAAGGACCCGGGGATTTCGAAGGATGAGACGCGCGAGCGCCAGACGGCGCTGCATTCCGGCCGAGAACCCACGCACGCGGTCGTCCGCGGCGTAGGACAAGCCTACGCGCTCGAGGCTGCCCTCGACGGCCGAGCGCGGCAAGCCGAGCATGTCTGCCGCGAATACGAGGTTCTCGCGCGCCGTGAGATCGTCGTAGAGTCCGGGCGTATGCGCGAGATATCCGATTTCACCGCGTACGCTGCTGGCGTCGCGCACGATGTCGAGCCCGTTGACGGAGCCCGTGCCGGCGTTCGGGGTGAGCAGAGTTCCGAGGATTCGCAGCAGCGTGCTCTTTCCGCTGCCGTTCGATCCCAACAGACCAACGGCCTCGCCGCGCTGCACCTCGAGCGATACTCCTCGCAGGACCCAGCGGATGCCGAAGCGTTTGCCAAGACCATTTGCGTCAATGGCTTGATCGCCCTGGCTCTGAGATGCCGGCTCTAACGCTGTCGGGCGCTCGTGTCGTGAGTTCTGATATGAGGTCAGGCGGTTGACTCTGGCATTGGGCCCTAGGACCGCCTCCCACCCATCAGCGAGCCAAGCACCCCGCGCAGCACCGACCGCGAGATCGCGCTTCCGGCGCTGCGCGCAGCGCTCTTGGCCATGAGGTCTACAAGTCCATCGTGTTTGCCGCCTCGCGGGCCGGTCGTGCCGAAGATCAATCCTCCAAGCCCGCCGAACGAGCCGCCGCTTGCGGCGGTGGTGGTGCCGGCCTTGGTGGCACCGGCGCCCCAGGCGGGAGCGGTGCCGGTCGCACTCGGCGTGGGTGTCGCCGCTGCCGCGCGCGCTCTGAGCATTTCAAGAGCCGATTCCCGGTCGACTTCCTTCTCGTAGACTCCGGCGACCACCGAATTTGCGATGAGCGCGCGACGCTCCTCCGGAGTAATCGGCCCGATCTGTGAACCCGGGGCAAGCATCCACGCACGCTGTGTAATGCCGGGTGCCCCTTTCTCGTCGAGCAGGGAGACGAGCGCCTCCCCAACGCCGAGCTCGAGAATCACCTTCTCGATGTCAAGCTTCGGATTCGGTCTCATCACTTCGGCGGTCGCCTTCACAGCTTTCTGGTCATGCGGAGTGAATGCCCGCAATGCATGCTGAACGCGATTGCCGAGCTGGCCGAGCACACGGTCGGGGATGTCGATCGGATTCTGCGTCACGAAATACACGCCCACGCCCTTGGATCGAATCAATCGCACCACCTGCTCGACTTTCTCGAGCAGGGCAGGCGGCGCGTCGTTGAATAGAAGGTGAGCCTCATCGAAAAAGAACACGAGCTTCGGCTTGTCCGGATCGCCTACCTCCGGCAGCTGCTCGAAGAGCTCGGACAGGAGCCAGAGCAGGAAGCAGGCATAGAGGCGCGGGTTGTTCATCAGTCGCTCGGCCGCGAGGACGTTCACGACGCCGCGGCCGTCGACGGTTTGCATGAGGTCGTCGATGTTGAGCATCGGCTCGCCGAAGAAGCTGTGGCCGCCCTGCTCCTCGATCTGCAGCATTCCACGCTGGATAGTGCCGATGCTCGCGGCCGAGACGTTGCCGTACTGCGTCTTGAACTGCGCGGCGTTGTCACCGACGAACTGCAGCATCGCGCGAAGATCCTGGAGATTGAGCAACAGGAGTCCGTTGTCGTCGGCGATCTTGAAGACCATCGAGAGCACGCCTTCCTGTGTGTCGTTGAGATTCAGCAGCCGGGCGAGGAGCAGTGGACCAATGTCGGAGATTGTCGCTCGGACTGGATGGCCCTGCTCGCCAAAAACGTCCCACAGTGTGGCTGGGCACGCGCCCCACTTCGGCTCAGGCAAATCGAGCTTCTTCAGCCGTGCGCCGAGCTTTTCGCTCATCTGACCCGCCTTGGCGATCCCGGTCAGATCACCTTTGACGTCGGCAAGGAACACCGGCACGCCGATCCGCGAAAACTGCTCGGCGAGAACCTGGAGCGTGATTGTCTTCCCGGTTCCTGTCGCGCCCGTGATGCAGCCATGGCGGTTAGCCATGCCCGGAAGCAGGGCGAGGTCAATGTTGCCGGACCTCGCGATGATGAGCGGCTCTGACATGACCTCATAATATGAGGCGAGGGGTGAGGGAACTAGAGGCGATACCCCCCAACTGCGGGTCGAGCCGATCGTCGAGCACGAATCTCCGTTACGGAGGCTCGCTTACCTGATCGGCCAGGTCCCTCCGACCGCCTTGTAAACCGCAACGAGCGCTGTCGCCGCCGCCGTGCGTCCCTGCTCGAGCTGATTTTCTGCGTCGAGTAGCGTACGCTCCGCATCAAGCACCTGGAGGAGATCCGTGAGTCCCGCTTCGAACCGTTGCTGCGCCAGGTCTGCCGCGCGCGAGCTCGATCGGACCGCGCTCTCGAGAATCGCCAGACGCGCGTGCGCCCGATCGTACGTCACGAGCGACCCTTCGCTCTCCTCAAGCGCCTGAAGGACGGTCGCGTTGTAGGTGGCTTGCGCTTCCTCCTGACCCGCTTGCGCGACCTCGACTCTCTCCCTCACGCGCCCAACGTCGAAGAGCGGGAAAGTCATCACCGGCCCGATCAACAACCTGGAATTGCCGCGCTTGAACAGGGAATCGACCGAGGTCGCGGCGTAGCCGGCACGCGCGGACAGCGTGACGCGCGGCAGATAGTCGGCTTTCGCCGCTCCGACGAACAGCGAACGGGCGGCAAGTTGACGCTCCGCGCGCAGCACATCCGGCCGGCGATGCACGAGTTGACCGGGAGATCCCACATACAACGTGTCCGGAAGACGAAGCAGGCCGCCCGAGTCGAGCAACGCCCGGGGGAGCGCGTCCGGAGCGCGGCCCAGCAATACAGCGAGGCGATTTCTGTCGAGCGCGATCTGGGACTCGAGGCCTGGTGCGGCAGCGAGTGTCAGGTACAACACGGATTTCGCGCGCTCCGTATCGAACGCCGTTCCCTGGCCGGCTGACAGACGGTCTTCTGTGAGCTTGACGATCTTCCGCTGATTCGCCGCGTTCCGCTGGGAAACCGCGAGCTGTCGTTGAGCCCCTCTCAGGTCGAAGTAGGTGCGTGCCACCTCGGACGCGACGCTCACCTGAACGTCCTCGAGACCATACTGCGACGACTCCGCCAGCGCACCCTGCGCTTTCACCGTCCGTCCGACGCGGCCGAAGAAGTCGACCTCCCACGACGCGTCGAAGCCGACGTCCCACAGCTGCTGCGCCGGCAGCTGACTGGTGAGCCCCGGCGTCTGTGCAATCGAGAACTGCTGACGGTTGGTGCTGCCCGTTCCCGTTATCGTCGGCACGAGATCATACGACGCGAGGCGCCGCGCCGCGCGCGCGCTCGTCAGACGTGACTGGGCGACGCGGACATCCAGGTTTGCGCGCTGCGCTTCACGGATAAGCATCGCCAGCGTGCTGTCGCCGAGATCGGTCCAGAACGGAGTGGACGCCAGCGCCGTGCTTACGTGAATGCGGCTGGCAGGAACATCCTCGGATGCACCACGGACTTCGGCCGCGACTGGAGTCGCGGTGACGACACTGTACGTGGACGGAACAGGTACTTCAGGTGCACGGTATGCCGGCGTGCCGCAGGCAGCCAGTATTCCCGCGAACGCGGTCAGGATCTTACGCATGTGTACCACCCTCATCTCCGACCGCCCGCGACGTGCGCCAGGCGTGGAGCGGTTGTATGCCATCAGGTTCGGTCGCCGGCTTCTCGTGACGACGGTCGGCAACGCCGCGAACGAGCACGTAGAAGAGCGGTGTGAAGAGAAGTCCAAGGAAAGTCACGCCCAGCATTCCCGAGAACACGGCGATGCCCATGACACGCCGCATCTCCGCGCCAGCTCCACTCGCGACTATGAGTGGGATGACGCCGGCGATGAAGGCGAAGGACGTCATGAGAATCGGACGCAGTCTGATCCGAGCCGCCTCGAGCGCGGCCGCAAATCGATCTCGGCCCTGTCTCTCCAGATCGCGCGCGAACTCGACGATAAGAATCGCGTTCTTGCACGCGAGCCCCACGAGCACAAGGAGGCCGATCTGGGTGAAGACGTTGTTGTCGCCACGAGTCAGCCACACGCCGGCGATCGCCGACACCAGCGACATCGGCACGATCAGCATGATCACGACCGGCAGCGACCAGCTCTCGTACTGTGCGGCGAGAACCAGGAATACGAGCAGAATGCAGAGCGGGAAGACCAGGATGGCTGTGTTGCCGGCCAGCTTCTGCTGATAGGTAAGCTCGGTCCACTCGTAGCCGATGCCATTCGGCAACGTTTCGTTGGCAAGCCGTTCCATTATCTGCACGGCTGCTCCGGCACTCGTTCCCGGGGCGGCGCTGCCGCTGATGTCAGCGGCGGGATAACCGTTGTAGTGTGTGACCTGGTCCGGGCCGTACGACTGCTTCATCGTCAATACCGAGCCGAGCGGAACCATCTCGCCACGGACGTTGCGAACCTTGAGCTGAGCGATGTTGTCAGCGTTCGCTCGATAAGGCGCGTCTGCCTGCGCGATCACCTGATAGGTGCGGCCGAACTTGTTGAAGTCATTCACATACTGGGAGCCGAGATAGATCTGTAGTGTCGAGAACACATTGTTCAGCGGGATCCCCAGCTGTTTCACCTTGTCGCGATCGACGTCGGCGAAGAGCTGAGGGACGTTGATCTGAAAACTCGAGAACGCGCCTGCGAGTCCAGGTGTCTGGAAGACGCGGCCGACCACTGCCTGGGTTGTAGCATAGAGCGTCGAATCGCCCAGGCCTGCCCTGTCCTCGATCATCAGTTTGAAACCGCCTATCGAGCCCAACCCGTTCACGGCCGGCGGAGGAAAGACGGCGACGAAACCCTCCTGAATCGTTGAGAACTTCTGATTGAGTGCCATCAGGATGGCGTTGCTCTTCAGGTCCTTGGACTTTCTCTCCTCGAACGGCTTGAGACCGAAGAAGATCACGCCCGCGTTCGATTTCGGGCCGAAGCTGCTGATGGACAGTCCCGGAAACTCGACGGCGTGCTCGACCCCCGGTGTCTGGAGAGCGAGGTCCGTCATCCGTCTGATGACGGCTTCCGTGCGGTCGAGCGAAGCTGCGTCGGGCAGCTGCGCGATTGCGACGAGGTAGCGCTTGTCCTGGCTGGGCACGAATCCCTTCGGCACTCTCAGGAATCCGATAATGCCAATCAGAACGAGTACCCCGTATACGGAGAGAGCGAGGACGGAGCGATGTGTCACACGCGTCACGATGTTGCCGTAGCGATTGGATGCCCGGCCGAAGAGACGGTTGAATGGATCGAACAGCCAGCCAAGCCACCGGTGCATGAAGCGCGTTGGTGCATCTTCAGCTGCCCCACGCGGCTTGAGGAGCAATGCGGCGAGGGCCGGCGACAACGTCAACGAGTTGAACGCCGAGATCAGCGTCGAGAAGGCGATCGTGAGAGCAAACTGCCGGTAGAACTGTCCATCCAGGCCACTAATGAAGGCCACTGGAACGAACACGGCTGACAGCACCAGCGCGATTGCGATGATTGGACCGCTTACTTCTTCCATTGCGCGGTGACTCGCATCGAGAGGCGAAAGGCCCTCCTCGATGTGCCGTTCCACGTTCTCGACCACAACGATGGCGTCGTCGACGACGATTCCTATCGCCAGAACCAGTCCGAATAGTGACAGCGTGTTGATCGAGAATCCTGTCGCGAGCATCACGGCGAAGGTGCCGACGATGGAGATTGGTACAGCGACAAGCGGGATGATCGAGGCCCGCCACGTCTGCAGAAAGAGAACGACCACTATGACGACCATGAGCGTCGCGAGGAGCAGGGTGTAGATCACCTCACGAATCGAATCGCGAACGAACAACGTCGGATCGTACACGGAAGACCACTCCACACCCTGTGGGAACCGCGTCTTCAGCTCTGCCATCTTTGCACGAATGTCACTGGAGAGCGCCAGCGCGTTCGAGCCGGGGGCCTGGAACACCACGATGGCGACGGCCGGCTTGTTGTCGAGCAGCGCACGCAAGCCGTACGTACCGGGACCAAGCTCGATGCGCGCAACATCGCGGAGACGGGTGACCGCTCCGTCCGCGCCGGTCTTGACGATGATGTTGCCGAATTCTTTTTCGTCCGTGAGTCGCCCGCGCGCGACGACCGTCAGCTGATATGCTACCGGGTCATTCATCGGCGGAGCGCCAACTGTACCCGCGGCGACCTGGAGGTTCTGCTCGCGGATCGCGTTGACGACGTCGGCCGCCGACAATCCATACGACGCGACACGGTTCGGATCGAGCCAGACGCGCATTGCGTAGTCGCCCGCGCCGAACACGATCACCTGGCCGGCGCCGGGAATTCTCGACAGATCGTTGCGGACGTTCAGCAGCGCATAATTGCGCAGGTACACCGGGTCGTAACGGCCGTCGGGCGAAAACAGGTGCACGACCATGGTGATGTCCGGAGAGCGCTTCTGCGTGACTACACCGAGAGCGCGCACCTCTTCGGGTAATCGCGCCAGCGCCTGAGCCACGCGGTTCTGGACCTGCACCTGCGCGAGATCGACGTTCGTGCCGATCTCGAAAGTGACGGTGAGGTTGAACGTGCCGTCGGCCGACGCGGACGATGTCATGTACAGCATCCGCTCGACGCCGTTGATGGCGTCCTCCAGCGGAGTGCCCACCGTCTGTGCGAGCACCGTCGGATTCGCGCCGGGATATATCGCGCTAACCGTAATTGTCGGCGGCGTTACTTCGGGATACTCGCTGATCGGCAGCTGGGTGACAGCGATCACCCCACCGGCAAGAATGACCAGCGACAGCACGATCGCGAAGATCGGGCGGTCGATGAAAAAGCGTGAAAAGCGCACTTGATGTACTCCGAGTAGGACGAGCTACCGTGCGGCCGGCGCCGGAGCGGCGGATTCGGCGACCATGGAAGCGTTCGTGGCGGCGACCTTCATTCCCGGGCGAACCCGCATCATGCCGTTGATGACTACGCGCTCTCCGGGCTTGAGCCCGGATTGAACCGTGCGCAGACCATCTACGACGCGGCCGGTGACGACAGGGCGATACTCAATCGAGTTGTCGCTCTTTAACACAAGCACGAACTTCCGATCCTGATCGGTCCCGATCGCCGCATCCTGAACGAGCGTCGCCAGGTGACGGTCGCTGCCGAGCAGTCGCACCCGGGCGAACAATCCGGGCGTGAAGAGGTGGTTTGGATTCGAAAGCAGCGCCCTCGCATTGATTGTCCCGGAGGCTCCGTCGACGCGGTTGTCGACGAAATTGAGTCTTCCCTCATGCGGGAATCCCGACTCGTTCGCGAGGCCGATCAAGACCGGGCGCCCGGTGGAGCCTGCGCCTGGCGCGGCCATGTACTTCAGGTACGCCTGTTCGTCGGTGTCGAAATAGACGTAGATGGGATCGAGCGACACGATCGTCGTCAGCAAGGTCGGTGACGGCGCTCCGGCCTGCACGAGATTGCCGGCCGTGATCTCGGCTCGGCCGACACGTCCGGAAATCGGAGCGCGCACGACCGTCCACTCCAGATTCAGTCGGGCGACGCGAACGGCCGCCTCGGCGCCGCGGATCGCCGCGTCGCCTTCGGCACGACCGCTGGTGCGCGAGTCGAGCTCCTCCCGCGAGATCGCCTGCGTGCTCACGAGCTTCTGTGCCCGCTCGAGCTCCATGGCGGCGAGCTGACCACGCGTGCGCGCCTGCGCAAGAATCGCCTCCGTTCTCGCGACCTCTGCCTGGTATGGACGCTGGTCGATCACGAACAGGACGTCGCCCTGGTGGACGGTCGAGCCCTCGACGAATCCTACGCGCTGGAGGAATCCCCCGACGCGCGGCCTGACCTCAACCGCATTGACGGCCTCGAAGTGGCCCGTGAACTCGTCCCAGTCCGAGACCACGCGCTCGATTGCGGGCGCGACTGTGACCTGCGGAGCCTGCATCGGAGGTGCGTCCTTTTTGCATCCGGATGCGGTGACCGCGAAAATCGCAGCGGCGGTCCAGCCACCGGCGTGAGCTCTGAGGGAAACGGATTTCGCGCGAGAGAATGTGGAACTCATGTTGCACTACTCCAAGACAGAGGATCGCGACGACGAACTGATCTGATATAGCTTACGGACTAATCTGATACGGCTGAAAGAACAGTGGATATCACAACGGCCCATTGTGGCGCCGCGTTTCGACATGTAATATGTTACCGATCGGTAACACTCCGTAATTGCCCTCATGTTACCGGTCGGTAACATTTAAGTCAAGGAGGGGTAGAACTAAATCGTGCAAACAGATATTCCCAGCAGAGCCACCAAGACCCGGAAGCCCGGCCGGTCCACGATTCCCGTTCGCGAGCGGATTCTCGTTGCGGCGGGTGACCTGTTCCATAAACAGGGGATCCGTGGAGTCGGCGTCGAGGCGATCGCCGAGGCGGCCCAGACGAACAAGATGACCCTGTACCGTTACTTCGACTCGAAGGATGAGCTGATCACGGAGTGGGTCCGCGGGATCGTCGCCCATAAAGAAGAAGACTGGAAGGATCTCAACGCAAAGCACCGAGGAGATCCAGAGGGCCAGCTTCAGGATTGGAGCCGGCGTACGGCGGCCCAGCTTCGCGCGATGGAAGAGCGCGGCTCGGCCCTTGGCAACGCCTTCGCCGAGTTGCCCGATCCAAACCATCCGGCGCGGCGCGTCATGAAGGAGCACAAGCTTCGAGTGCACAAGCGCGTCGTCCGCCTTTGCAAAGCGGCTGGATTTCCGGATCCCGCCTTTTCGGCGAACCTCTTCTCCATGATGCTCGAGGGTGCGCACTCGTGCGGAACGTGTGTCGGGATGAGGCAGATCGGTGAACATCTTGTCCAGGTCGTGGATTTGATGGTGGAGAACAACAGGAGCAGGCGCGCCGGCTAAGCAACTCGTGTAGCGCATCCACTAGATCGTCGATCGGGGCGGGCCAAAATCGACAAGGTCGCGTTGACCTTTCCCAGCCCCTGAGGTCCTTACCAGCGCGCTCTGGCGCCTGGAAGCCGCAACAGGTCAAATTCCAAACATGTCCGGTCATGACGTCCTCCCCCTGTGGGAGGCTTTTTTCATCATTGTTGGATCGTCGGCCGGAGCGCTGACGGGACTCCAATTCGTCGTCATGGCACTGGTGAATGAATCCTCGGCGCCCAAGGATCCGAGTCTCATCGATACCTTCGGCACTCCCACCGTCGTCCATTTCTGCGCGGTGCTGCTCGTTTCGGCGGTCCTGAGCGCGCCGTGGCCGCACTTATTGGGAGCGGCAATCACGACGGGGATCACCGGGGCGGCCGGCACCGTGTATTCGATCATCGTGGTGCGGCGGGCGCGGAGCGGGCTGAGCTACAAACCGGAGATGGAAGATTGGATCTGGCACTGCGCTCTTCCACTGATCGGATACGCTACTCTCCTGGTCTCCTCAATAGCGCTTCCGAGCTATCACGTGCCCGCGCTTTTTGGAGTCGGCGTGTTTTCACTGCTTCTCCTTTTCATCGGCATCCACAACGCGTGGGATACGGTGACGTACGTAACCGTCAGGATGAACCCGCCGGCGCCGTCGGCAAAGGCCTCGCCTAACGCTTTGCCCGAGGACTAGGCTTGCCGGGTGCTTCTCGGGTCCGCCGAGGTGCGACCAGACGCCACGCATCCTCCAGTAGCTCCGCCAGGCGCGGCTTCGTGACTCTGGTCAGTCGGAGCAGAATCGAGGGATAGTTCAGGTAGTGATCTGTCAGAAAGAACAGATCCGGCTCGGCGCGGAGCAGCAGGTCTCGATTCACAAAGTCCATCCGCAGCACCAGAGTCTCTCCGTCTTCCTTGAGGCGGACGAGGAGCTTGCCGTCTACCTTGAGGGCCGGAGTACCATACGATGTGCTTTCGACGACGCCGGGCAGAGCCCTTCCCAATCTGCTGACGTCCGCGAAAGTCACTCCCGGCGAGCTGCGGCGTGGGGCGCGCGGCGATTTGTCGATCCTGGCCATGATTCAAAGGTGTTCACATGCGCAGGGACGCCGCTATGAGGCCTTTGCTCTCGAACGCGATGTAAGTCGCGCGAGTCCCCAGGCGACAAACCAGGCGACTGCTATCCAGAACACGACAACGAATGCATAGCCGAAAGGGGTGGGGTTGCAGATTCCCCAGCCGCACGCCCCCTTGTGATCGAGCAACCCGGGAATTCCGAGCTTGTTGAACACGTAAATCGAGATGAGCGGCACCAGCATCGCATAAATCCCAATCGACTTCCCCCAATAGGCGGGCGCGACCAGCAGGGCATACCCGATCAATAGCGCGAACAAAATCCTGAGCGTTCGAGGTGCCAGCATTCAGCGTCGTCCAACGTCGGGATGAACCGCTCCCGGAAGAATCACTCGGCGCCCTTCCGCGAGCGCAGCCACGCGGCGACCAGCAGAATCGGCGGGAGAAACAACCACGCCAACGACCAGTTGCTGAGGCCCACTGAAAACGAAATCGATTGACGGCCGGAAAACGTCGCGAGCACGAGCCCGCCGAGCATCAAGCCTATCGCTCCGAGCACCGGTGCGCCGAGTAGCCACAGCACGCACGCCACTGTCACTCTTCGCGGAGACCAGCTCGAAAGAGCCTTCACTTCTTGCCTGCGTCGCTGTTTCGGTAATCCGGATCGGGCGGGCCGACCGCACAGTGATCGCTACAGCCCATCCTGAATCGATTGCGCGCGAACCATCTGTAGAACTTTTCGGCGAGTGGACGCGCAAACGGAATCATGAACAGCCAGGATGCGATCCAGCCCTTCGGCAACACTGTCAGCAATTGTTCGAGTGAAGCGCCACCCTGCCACGTTCTACCATCGCTGAGCCGGACCACCTGCAGCGATTCAGCGTACGCTCGCGAAGGGATCCAGGGAAAGCGTTCCCGCACTGACTGCGCCTGGGAAGGAATTATCTCGAGCTCGCCGTCGCGATCCCATTTCGTGAGCGCCTTCGCGATCCGACCGCACACCTTGCAATCGCCATCGTAAATCACAGTGTAACTGCGGCGAGCCCCGGGCGCGTCTGACGGCAGCGGCGCGCGCACTTGCTCACCCGCGAGCACGATCTTCATCCTTTCGACGCCCAGTTCCAGCGGGCTGCTGTTGCGTCAGGCAATGGAGCGTGCCCAGGCCCCAGACCAGATCGACGGCGTGAATCCCGATCACCGCGCGCCCCGGAAACGCCTCGGCGATTCCGTTGAGCGCCACGCGATCGTTGGGGTCGTTGAACGTCGGTACGAGAACGGCGCCGTTGGCGATGTAGAAGTTCGCATAGCTAGCCGGAAGTCTTTCGCCATTCATCATGACGGGGCGCGGGAATGGAATCATGATTATCCGGAGCGGATCCTTCTTTGACACGGCCTGAAGTCGCCGCATGTTGTCGGCCGAACGCGCATGATTCTCATCGGATGGGTCGTGCTCGTACGCCAGGATCACGGTATCGCGAGAGCTGAAGCGGACGATGTCGTCGATATGCCCATGCGTGTCGTCGCCCACCGCGCCCTGGCCCAACCATATAGTATCGGTCACGCCAAGGTACTCGAGGAACGCGTTCTCGTAGTCGCCGGCAAGCATTCCAGGATTCCGTACCTGCACGTCCGTGA
This sequence comes from Gemmatimonadaceae bacterium, assembly GCA_035317285.1. Lineage (GTDB taxonomy): Bacteria > Gemmatimonadota > Gemmatimonadetes > Gemmatimonadales > Gemmatimonadaceae > UBA4720. The sequence continues at coordinate 14,351 of DATHHC010000204.1, forward strand.
GCAGCCACTCTTCCGTCACGAGAATTCTGCCCGCGCCGTTCACTTCGATTCCACCGCCCTCGAGAATCAGCCGCTCTCCGTTGTCGGGTCTTCGGGGTACGATTCTCGAAAGCCCGGTAATACGCTCGATCTCAGCGCCGATCTCAGCGTCGCCCTTGAAGTTCGGGTATTTGGCCCAGCCGTTGAAACCCCAGTTGATAAGCTCGACGCGTCCGTCGCCCCGAATGACGCCGCTGGGAGCGGAATCGCGAAGCCATACCCGGTCGTTCGAGACTGTGTGCAAGCGATAGCGCTTCTCGTTCACGCCGTGCGCGCACAACAGCGTCCGCGCATTCTCGGCCACCGTCGCGTCATGGCAAAGGATCTCGACCTTTTCGAAGTCGCTCAGGGCGCGCACGATCTCCGCGTACACCCACGGAATCGGCGCGAGCTTGCCCGGCCAATCGGGCTCGTGGTGCGGCCACGCAATCCACGTCGCGTCATGCCTCTCCCATTCCGCGGGCATGCGTCGGCCCATCGACAGATCCATAGTCAAAACGCCGCTCTCGGCGGAAGCGGCGCTCCTGGGCTTACGAGGCACTAGCGTTCTACGGGTATCATGTGATCGCCTGCGCCGCGCGGAAATATCGATTTCGGAATCATCACGTGGACGCCGACGTTTCCATCGACCAGCTCGGTGATGTCCACATCGCATGCCACGCTCGTCAGCATGTAGGCGTCGTCGTGCGACAGTCCCTGAACAGTCATCAGAAAGTCGATTGCCTGGCGGACCGCGATCTTCGTTGCCTGCACGAGATCCTTGTCCATCCCCATCGCGATCCAGTGAGTTGGCGTTTCTCCGCGCGGCCACGTGAGGTGAAGATCCTTTCTCACCGTCACCTTGAAGCGTCCGCGCAGAGATGTCTCGAGCGCGGTGATGTCGACTTCTCCATTGCCCTGGCCGGCGTGCCCGTCTCCGATCTCGAGCAGCGCGCCGGGCGTATGGATGGGAATGTAAAGCGTGGTGCCCGCGACCAACTCCTTGTTGTCGAGATTGCCGGCATGGATGTCAGGTGGAGCGCTGTTCACTCGCCCTCTCGATGCCGGCGGCGCGACGCCGATGCTGCCGAAGAATGGATGCAGCGGGATATCTATTCCCGGCGCAAAATGCGCGACCATGCTCTTGGCGTCGAGCGGAATGATCCGCGTCTTCGAGTAGGGGAAATCCTCCGGGAGAAAACCGCGGTTCACCCCGAACGCGTTGTAGGCGTAGGGAATCGCGAGATCGATCTTCTGGATCTGTACCTCGAGCACAT
>DATHHC010000205.1:0-7825 GCA_035317285.1 Gemmatimonadaceae bacterium
CACGCGCGCTCAACGATCTTGCGGCGCGGGCGCGGGCCAAGAAGCTCTCTCCGGAAGAAGTTCAGGGCGGAACGTTTACGATCACGAATCCGGGCGTATTCGGCTCGCTGATGGGAACGCCGATCATCAACCAGCCGCAGGTCGCGATCATGGGCGTTGGCGCGATCGAGAAGCGAACAAAGGTTCTTCCGGGCGCTGACGGTGAGGACACCATCGCGATCCGTACCTGCGCTTATTTTTCAATCTCGTTCGACCACCGCGTGATTGACGGAGCGGTGGCGGATCAGTTCCTCGCCTTCGTGAAGAAGACTATCGAAACATTTCCGGAGACCGGACTCTAAATGCCCAAGGCTCTCACGATTCAGCGGTCGACTGTTCCTTCCGCCGAGCGCAAGAACTACACGAACCGTCTCAAGGCGTTGCGCTCCCACTACGCAGCCGCCAACTGCCGCTTCTGGGTATTCGAAGAAACGTCGCTTCCGGGCGCGTTCATTGAGTTTACCGAGGCGGACGACGAACAGACGCTCACCCTCGCGCACTCCAGTGCGCCGCACAAGACACTGGATCCGTCGCGCGTATATCAGGAGGTCGAGCTTTAGGATGCCCGCCCGCTCTCTGCAGGTTGACGGTCAGAAATGGGATATCCATCCCTCTGGTTATATCACGCAGTACACCCAGGACGAGTACGCGTTGATATTTTCGCACGGCGCGGGCAAGGACCGAGAGGTGCGAGTCACGCGCTATTCGCCGCAAGGCACTCGCTCGCGCGAGCAGGCGTTCGCGGAGTTGTCAGATGCGCAGCTGAAGGAGCTCTTCGAGCAGTCGCAGCCGAGTTTTACGTCGCCTGAGGCCGGTTACGCGCAGTGAGCGCGGATGCGGGCCGGCCCGCGTTCGTCGACCTGCATACTCACTCGACTGCCTCTGACGGTACCGTCGCCCCCGAGGACGCGATCGTGGCCGCCGAGCGCTGCGGGCTGACCGCGCTGGCACTAACGGACCACGACACGATCGATGGCGTTGCTACAGCGCGCGCGGCCGGCCAGCGACTGGGCGTTCGAATAATTGCGGGAGTAGAGCTGAGCGCGTTTCATGATGACCAGGAAGTTCATCTTCTGGCGCTCCACCTCACCCATCTCGACGGATTGGAGCGACGTCTCAGCGAGCTGCGCACCATGCGATACGCGCGCGCTCAGAAGATCGTGGACAAGCTCAATGCGCTCGGTGTGGCGCTCACTCTGGACGAAGTTCTCCAGCAGTCAAACGGCGGCGCGGTCGGACGTCCCCACGTAGCGCGCGCCTTGATCGCCCGGGGCTTCGTGCCCGATTTTCGGGAAGCGTTCACGAGATATCTCGGCAATGCGGGAAGCGCGTTCGTTCCCAAGGAGCATTTCTCGATCGGAGATGCGATCTCAATTGCACACGAAGCCGGCGCTCTGGCGATCTGGGCGCATCCGGGCGATGGCGGCAGGCGCGAGCGCCTGGAGCCGCTGGTGGCGGCGGGACTCGACGGCCTCGAGATAAGGCATCCCAGCCATTCGGGGGAAGACATCAAGCGCCTGCAGGCGCTCGCCGATTTCTTCGGTCTCGTGCCCAGCGGCGGATCGGATTGGCACGGAGCCCCGGATGGGCCGCGCCGACTCGGAATAATGAACGTCCCGGTCGAATGGCTCGAGCGTCAGGACGAAAAAGTAGCCTCAGTCGCAGCCTCAGTCGCATCGTTGCCGGGCGCACAATGAGGATCGACTAGTGGAGCTGGATGGTCGCGTAGCGCTCGTCACCGGCGCAGGCACGCGCGTCGGACGCGTGATCGCCCTCGCGCTGGGCAAGGCCGGAATGCGCGTCGGGGTCCACTACTCCGGATCGCAGAAGGGCGCGCGCAAGACTGCCGAAGAGATAGTCGCAGGCGGGAGCGACGCGGTGACGCTTCCGGGCGATCTGACCGATCCCGCGACCGCGCCCAGACTCATCGAGCACACCATGAAGGTTTTTGGCGAGCTCGGGGTTCTCGTCAATTCGGCCGCGGTCATGCTGCGAACGCCGGTCGGCGAAGTCCTGGTCGAAGACTGGGACGCGATGTTCGCGCTGAACCTTCGCGCGCCGTTCTTCCTGAGTCAGGCTGCGGCGAGAGTGATGGGGGAACGAGGCGGAGCGATTGTGAACATCGCCGATCTGGCGGCGTTCGAAACGTGGAGAGGATATGTGCCGCACTCCATCACGAAGGCCGGTATCGTCCAGATGACGCGCGGTCTGGCGCACGCGCTCGGGCCAAAGATCCGCGTCAACGCGGTCGCTCCAGGCCCAGTGCTTCTGCCGGAAGGATGGACCCAGGAACAGGCGGACAAGCTCATTGCGACTACGCCGCTAGGAAGGCTGGGCAGCCCCGACGACGTGGCGCAGGCGGTGCTTTACCTGCTCGGCGCCGACTATGTGACTGGGGAGACGATCATCGTCGACGGGGGCCGTCACGTCCGCCACTGAGGGCGCAAAGGGATAACGCAGCGCGGTATATTTCACGTGTGGACGTGTTATCAGCGGCATCTCTTTTCAGGTGAATCCTTTGGCAACAGTGCGTGAATACGACGTTGTCATCGTGGGGGCCGGTCCGGCCGGAATGACGGCCGCGCTCTACACGGGTCGCGCCATGCTTCGCACCGCGGTGCTCGAGCGCGGATTTCCCGGTGGAGAGCTGCTCAACACCGAGTATCTCGACGACGTAATCGGCTTTCCGAAGATCCTCGGCTACGAGCTGGCGGAAAAGTTCGCGGCTCACGCCAAGCAGTTCGGCGCGGAGTTCTTCGAGACCACGTCGGTGACATCGGTGACGAAGATGCCCGACGGCTATTTCCACACCGAAGCGGAAACCGGGGACATTTTTCGCTCGCCGGCCGTGATCGTGACCGCCGGCGGAACTCCGATCAAGCTTGGAATTCCGGGCGAGCTCGAATACGCGGGGAAGGGTGTGTCCTACTGCGCGATCTGCGACGCGGCATTCTTCAAGCAGCAGATCGTGGCCGTCGTCGGCGGCGGCGACGCCGCGGTCGAGGAGGCGGATTTCGTCACGCGGTACGCGACCAAGGTCTATCTGATCCATCGCCGCCACGAGTTCCGTGCATCGAAGATTCTTCAGCAGCACGTCTTCGAAAATCCGAAGATCGAAGTGATCTGGGACACCATTGCGGAAAAAGTCGAGGGTGATCCTCAGCAGGGGATGACCGGCCTCCGATTGCACAATCTCGTCACGCAAAAGCGGTGGCTTCTCGATGCGACGGGCCTTTTCATCTTTGTCGGGTTCCGCCCCAACACCGGCGTAATCACGGGGCACTTCGATCACGATGTGATGGGTTACGTGCTCACTGACAACGCCATGATGTCGTCGATCCCGGGCCTCTTTGTTGCCGGTGATCTGAGGGCGCAGCTCACGAGGCAGGTGACGACTGCGTCGGGTGACGCGACGACGGCGGCCATCGCGGCGGACAAGTACATCACCCGGTTCAAGGAGACGGAGCGCGACGGCGCGCGCGACGCGACGCGCGAGGCGGTCGAGAGCTCCCACATCAGCGCGGGAGGGTACACCTAATGCGCCATAGGGAAATCGTGTTCGGAGCGATGTTCGTGTTTTCGCCCGTCATCCTCCCTGCTCAGAACCCGGCACCAAAGACCTCGCGCATAATCGGGATCGTGGTCGACAGCATTCACAGAAGCGGACTCGAGGGCGCAGAAGTCATCGTGTCGGGAATGTCATCGCCCGTGACAACCGACTCTCTGGGACGCTTTGCGATCGACAACCTCACGCCAGGCACCTACCAGGTTGGTGTATTCCATCCGCTCATCGAAAGCCTGGGGCTGACGCTCGCCTCGAAGCCGTTCGGCGTCGGACCTGACAGCACGGGAGTCGTGAGCCTCGCGATTCCCTCGGTAACGACTCTCGCGTCCCGCTATTGTGGCAGCGCGGTCACGAGCTCGCATCCCGCGGTCGTTGCGGGGAGGGTTCTCGATCCGGACACCGACGAACCCGTCTCCGGAGCGACGATTTCGCTCGCCTGGACAGACATTATTGTCAGCAAGGAGACTGGTATCGTCCGCACTCCCCACGAGCTTCACACGGCGGCCGATTCAACCGGCTTCTTCAGGTTCTGCGGGCTGCCGGAGGACCTCGACGCAACGGTACAAGGCACGAGGTCCGGATTATCGACCGGCGAGGTCCAGATCAGCACGAGCGGCAGCATGCTCACGTTCGAGAATCTCGCAATCGCGTCTTCGTCGGCAAAGTCGAAGGGAACAGTACGAGGGACTGTCGTCGGGCTGGACGACCGGCCGGTCTCGGGAGCGAGGGTCGAGACGCCCATGTGGGGGAACTCGGTCCTCACGAAAGAAGACGGCACATTCAGTCTCGATCAGGTTCCGACAGGAACTCAGTTGATCATCGTTCGCCACCTTGGGTTCGAGGCAGCGCGTGTCAACGTGAACGTGACTTCGCGGCAGCCCACTGAGGTGAGAGTGACGTTGGGACCGTCGGTCAACGTGCTGGATCCGGTTCTGGTGACGGCTGCACGGAACTACGCGCTCGACAAGAATGGTTTTGCGGCGCGGCAACGCACGGGCTGGGGCAGATACATTACGGCCGAGCAGATCGCAAAAAGGCACCCATACCAGCTGACTGACATGATGAGGGACTTGCCCGGCATCCGCGTCGTGCGTGGCATTACGGGATCCACCGTCCAGGACGAAAGATCGAGGACAATTCTGAGCGGAGGTCGCCCGACGGGCGCTTGCCCACGCACTTATGTCGACGGATTCCAGTGGCGTATTGCCGAGCCGGGCGACCTCGACTTGTTTGTCTCGCCGAAGGACGTCATCGGAATGGAGGTTTACAGGCCGAATGAGGCGCCGCTTCAGTATCGTGGCGTAGATGACAACTGCATTGTGATTCTCGTATGGACGCGATGAGTCGGCCTCCCAAGCGCTGCCCATGAACGTCCAGACCCTCACCGTCGGTGCGTTTCAGGAGAATTGCTACCTCGTGGTGGACGATGAATCCCGCCGCGCGGTGATAGTCGATCCGGGCAGCGAGGGTGAGAAGCTCGTGGATGCGATTGAGAATTCAGGCGCAACCCTCGAGGCAATCTGGATCACCCACGCCCACGTCGACCACGTTGGTGCGATTGCTTCCGTGAAACGGAAATGGGATGTCCCGATCTACCTGCATCCGCTCGACCGCCGATTGTACCAGGCAGCGGGACGGCAGGCGGAAGTATATGGCGTTGCGTTCGAAGAGCCTCCCGAACCCGACCGCGAGTTTGCGGACGGCCAGAAGATCAAAATCGGGAACGCGGAGATGACTGTGCTGCACGCTCCCGGTCATGCTCCGGGACACGTCGTCATTCACGGCAACGGAATCGCGCTGGTCGGTGATTGCCTGTTCGCGGGATCAATCGGCAGAACGGATCTTCCGTTTTCGAATCCGCCGCAGCTGGCTGCTTCTCTCGAGAAAATTTCGGCGCTCGCTCCGGAGACCGTGGTCTATCCCGGCCACGGCATGGAGACGACGATCGGGCAGGAACGGTTGTCGAACCCATTTCTGAACGGCACCGCGCGCATCGTGGGACGCTAACTTGGCTCTACTCAACCAACGATAATGAGCGACAAGACTCGCACCGAGAAGGATCCGCTGGGCAAGCTCGACGTTCCCACCGACGCGCTTTATGGCGTGCAGACTTTGCGCGCCGTTCAGAATTTTCCGATCAGCGGCCTGCTGCCGATGCCGGCCTTTGTCGACGCAACGGTGCGGATCAAACGCGCCGCCGCGCTCACGCACAAGGAAACGGGCCGGCTCGACCCGAAGATCGCCGACGCAATCGTCAAGGCCGCCGACGAGATTCTCGCCGGCAAGCATCGCGAGCAATTTGTCGTCGATGTCTATCAGGCCGGCGCGGGCACCTCGCACAACATGAACATCAACGAGGTCCTGGCTAACCGCGCGAACGAGATCCTCGGTGCCAAGCGCGGGGCGTACGCTCCGGTTCATCCGAACGATCACGTCAACATGGCGCAGTCCACGAACGACGTGATTCCCACCGCGATCCGACTCGCCTGCCTGACTGAGCTGGGCGGTTTCGAGAAAGCTTTTGAAGGATTGGCAAAAGAATTCGAAAAAAAGGGGAAGGAGTTCGACGATGTGCTGAAGTCCGGCCGCACGCACCTTCAGGACGCGATGCCGATCAGGCTCGGCCAGGAGCTCGACGCGTACGCCGGATCGCTGCGTCGCGGCCTCAAGCGCGTGATCGAAGCGGCGGATTATCTGCGCGACCTGGGAATCGGCGGGAGCGCCGTCGGCACCGGAGTAAACGTCGAGCCGAAGTATCCGAAGCTCATGGTCAAGCACCTTCGCGAATCCGCGAGAGTGGAATTGCGCGAGGGCAAGGACCGGGTCCAGCTGATGCAGAGCATGGGTGACGTCGCGGGCTTCAGCTCGCAGCTCAGAGTTCTGGCGCTCGACCTGAGCAAAATCGCGAGCGATCTCCGATTGCTCGCCAGCGGACCGCGGACGGGCCTCGACGAAATCCGGCTGCCGGCTGTGCAGCCCGGCTCTTCCATAATGCCCGGCAAGGTGAATCCGTCGATCCCTGAGATGGTGAACCAGGTCTGCTTCCAGGTTATCGGCAACGACGCCTGCGTGGGCGCCGCCGCCGAGCACGGCCAGCTCGAGCTGAACGTGATGATGCCGGTAATCGCTCACAACGTGCTTTTTTCGATGCTGATTCTGCGGAACACGGCCCGCGTGTTCGCGGAGAAAACGGTGAAGGGGATCGAGGCGAACGAGGCGCAGTGCAGGTACTGGCTCGAGCGCTCGGCCGCACTGGCCACGGCCCTCGCGCCCCAGATCGGCTACGCCCGCGCAGCCGAGATCAGCAAGCAGTCGGTGAAGGAGAACGTGCTCATCCGTGATCTGGTTAAGCGCGAGAAGGTCCTGCCCGATAAGGAGATCGACGAAGTTCTCGACTTACGCAAAATGACGGAGATCGGGGTGCCCGGCGGAAAGCATGGGGGCGCGTCGGTCGGGTAGAAACGACAAGTATGACTACCGGCCGGCCCGCCCGCAGCCCCCGGCCGGTAGTCATAGTTGTAGTCGCTTCTCGATAGGCCCTTGTCTCACCCACCCCGAAACCCTATCCTGAAGCATGCGGATAACGACATGGGCGGAGTACGGCGTGATTTGCGCGCTCAACCTTGCCAAGCGCACCGAGCTCGGGCCCGTTACCGGGCGTGAGATCGCGCGACAGGAGCGCCTTCCCGCGGACTACGTGGAGCAGATTCTGCTGAGGCTCAGGCGTGCCGGCGTCATCACCAGCACACGGGGCGCGCGGGGCGGATACGTTCTGGCGCGGACCCCGGCCGAGATTTCCATCAGAGACGTGATCCACGCTTCGGAGCTCGAGACGTTCGATCTCCATTGCGTCAGTCACCCGGTGGAAGAGGAGCGCTGTTCCGCTTCGCACAGCTGCAGCATCCGACCTGTATGGGTGATGCTGCAGGGCCGCATCGACGAAGTGCTGCAGGGCGTGAGTCTGGCGGATCTTCTGCACGACGAGCCGACCGTGCGCCAGCGAGTCGGACTCCCGCTTGCCGAGCACAGCGGGTCGGAGAAAGCGGGCCTCCCGATTCTAGAGACGGTCTAGATTTCCGAATCGGATGCGAAAACGGCGCGCCTGACTCAGCAGACGCGCCGTTCCTGTTTATGTGCCGAAGGGGGGACTCGAACCCCCACGAGCTTGCGCTCACTGGCTCCTGAAGCCAGCGCGTCTACCAGTTCCACCACTCCGGCATA
>DATHHC010000206.1:0-17912 GCA_035317285.1 Gemmatimonadaceae bacterium
CCTGTTTGCAGGACTCACGGGCACGTTGTTCGGCGCGGTGAGCACCAATCCGTGGATGTATTTCACGATTGCGAATCTTCTGATCATCGCTGCTCTGGCGATGCTCGAGGTGATTCCGGTGCGGGTACCGGCCTGGCTCCTCACCCGGGCAGCGACCGCGGGAAAGGGAGGCAGTCTTTACGGCGTATTCGTCATGGGCGCCGCGTCCGGACTCGTAGCTGCACCGTGCTCGGCCCCCGTCATGGCAGCGGTTCTCACCTGGGTCACCGCGACCAAGAGTGGCGTGCTCGGATTCATTTATCTGTTTGTGTTCTCGCTCGGAATGTGCACGCTGCTCATTGTGGTGGGTCTTTTTAGCGGCACACTGGCGCGTCTGCCGAAAGCCGGAATGTGGATGGTATGGATCAAGAGGTTCTTTGCGCTGATCATGTTGGGCGTTGCGGAGTATTACCTTGTGCAGATGGGGCTGCTCCTCATCTGAAAGCGCCCACCTCGAACACAATCCAAACCTGATGATCACTCGAAAGCTCTTCTCGCTGAAGCTGTCTATGACGCTCTTTTTGTCCGCGGCGTCAGTTGCATCGACCCCTTTGTTGGCGCAGGATCTCGGCATCGAAGTCGGCGCGCAGGCGCCGGCCGTGACGGTGCAGTCTCTCGATGGGAAACAGGTCGATCTCGGGAACTACATCGGCAAGACGCCGATGCTGATCGAGTTCTGGGCCACGTGGTGCCCCAACTGCAAGGAGCTGATGCCGACGCTGCTGGCCGCCGAGAAGAAGTTCGGGAAGCAGGTAAAGTTCGTGGCACTCGCGGTGGCGATCAATCAATCGCCGGAGAGAGTGCGAAGGTGGCTCGTAGCTAATCCGATGCCCCACGAGACGTTCTATGATCTCGACGGCAAGGCGGCCGGCGCATTCGACGCTCCGGCCACTTCGTATGTCGTCGTCCTCGACAAGAGCGGCCGCGTGGTGTACACCGGCCTCGGCGGCAAGCAGAACCTCGAGGCTGCCCTCAAGAAAGCGCTGTAGTCCCGGAGTCCAGCGCTGCCTACAGAGGAAAAAAAGAGCCGCGGATTTGTCCGCGGCTCTTTTTCATTTAGTCGAATCGGCTGGAGGTGGTGGAGGAGCGAGACTGTCGACGACAGCTGCGAGATCCGTGTATGCGGAAGGAGTCAGGACCTTGAACGGCTTGGTCACGTAGGCGATGCGGCCGTCGGGTCGCACCACGAACAGCGATCGGTTGTCCAGTTTGTTCTTGGCGTCGAATGCGGCGTACAGCTGGCCGACTTTCCCGCCGGGGTCGCTGGCAAAGAGAATGGGGAACGCCTCGTCACGCGCCCACGATGCTTGCGCCGTGTCGGCATCGACGCTGATGCCGATGACTACGACTTTACGGCCGTTATTGAAGAGCGTGGCGTACTGATCACGGTACGCCTCCATTTGGATGGTTCAGCCCTTCGTTCGCGCCTGATAGAAGAACGCGAGGACGACAGTGCTCCCGCGATAATCCGAGAGCCTGACCGGCGTCTTGAGGAGGCCGTACCTGTCGGCGCCGGCGAGTGTAAAGTCAGGCGCGATATCGTTCACCACTGGACCGGCGGGCACGACGGCAGCTGCAGGCGCTGGTTGCTGCGCGCGAGCGACGTGCCCGACGCTCGCCAGTGTCGTCGCGGTGACAATTGTCAGTGTCGCGAATCTTGCTCGAAGCAGCATGCTCAAATCCCCGGTGCGATATTTCGAGAACTTCCAACTAAACTGAACGGGATGCGAGGTGTCAGTAGCGCTTATGCCAGTCAACAGTAACGGCGCGCCGACCTCACAGAGTTTATATCCCGAACCATTCCATAGCTAGCCATTTGCAATCGGCACCTACTTCGTTCAGCAAACCTGAGTACGGATTCAGGACATTTCCACGTGCGCCTGGGCCGGCACAATTATGGGTCACGCTACCCGTACTGGCGTGGCTATTCCCTCTCGCGCTTTGCGCACAGGGCGCCCGTAGTTCCCCGGGTATTGTCGAGATAGGTGCTCAGGCAACCGGAGTGGTGACGCGGGAATCACCTGCGATTCACGGCCGTACTCTCACCGAGGGCTACCTGACGCAGCCGGCGATCATGGCGCAGCTCGATCCATGGGACGGTCTGCTCTCGCTGAAGGGGACGCTCAATCTCGAAGGGGCAACCGTCAAGCGCGGGGAGCTGAACGCCGGAATTGCGGGCGAGGGGTACATCGATCGCCGGCATCCGCACACATATCTCCACGAGCTGGTGCTCACGTCGGAGCGAAGGTTTGGCGAAGACCACAAGAATGGTGTGTCCCTTACGATCGGGAAGGGCTTTGCGCCTTTTGGCACCGATGATCCAATGGCGCGGCCGTTCGAGAAATATCCCATCAACCACCATCTGGCCCAGATACTCGAACGGGCCGTTGCGATCGGCGCACTCCGCGCCGGTAGCTGGATCCTTGAGGGGGGTGCGTTCAACGGCGATGAGCCAACCAGTCCAGGAGATACGCCCAATCGGAACAGATACTGGGATTCGTGGTCGGGCCGGATCACGTTCGTTCCCTGGCCACAGGGAGAGTTCCAGGCGAGCTACGCAAGAGTAAAATCCCCCGAGAACCCCGACGGCGGTGGCGCCGATCAGCGAAAGCAGAGCGCCTCGATCCGCCTCGAGGATGCACAGCAGTCCGGCTACGCTCTGATCGAGTGGGCGCACACCGGGGATTACGTCGGATCTGCGCGCACGTTCGCCTACACATCGCTCCTCGCGGAGACGTGGGCGCGATACGACAGGTTGAGCGGCGCGCTCCGATTCGAGCGTACTGAACGGCCCGACGAGCAACGTCTCGTCGATGCGTTCAGGACTCCTATTCCTGCCACCGATCTGAGCATCGCCGGACGCTCTCGCTGGACGATCGTTACTGCACGCGCCGCGCTTTCTCTCCTGAACGCGAGAACGTTTTCGGTCGAGCCCTTTGCGGAACTCGCGCGTGCTCAGGTCAGCGCCACGCTGCAGCCATCGGGATTCGATCCGCGACAGTTTTATGGATCCGATCGTATTTGGAGTGTATCGATAGGGGCAAAGCTTGCGTTCGGTATGTCCCACATGCGGATGGGACGGTACGGCGTCGCGATACCGGCGAAACCAGACTCCAAAATGGGTGGCATGACGATGGAGGACATGTAGAATGCGCTGCCCGATACCAGCGGTGATCTTCGCATGCGCGCTCGTCTCGCTGTCATGCGGATCCGACAATCCGGTGATGCCTGGGATCACGCCGACTGGGTCGCCTGCTCTTGCAGTATTCGGAATAGGCCCGGTGTCGGAGCGTTTCACCGGAGAGGTCTGGGTGCGGGGGAACATCGCCTATACGACAACCTGGGGAAATCGCGGCGCGCCGGGTAACGCGGTCAAGATTTGGGATGTCACCGGCAACGTGCCAACGCTCGTCGACTCCCTGATCGTCCCCAATGCCTCGACGCTCGGCGACATTCAAACGAGCGACGACGGACAACTCCTGGTCGTCGCGACGGAGTTGTCGCCAGGCTCGATCATGATCTACAGTCTCGCCAATCCGGCGAAGCCTGTGCTCGTGTCCCGCTATACGACCGCTCTCACGGACCCCGGCGTCCATACAGCGGAAGTACAGCGGGTGAACGGTATACTCTACGCGTTCCTGTGCATCGACCCACGCGCCGGCTCTCCCGCACGCCTCGTCATCGTGGATCTGTCCAATCCCGCTGCGCCGACGCAGGTCTTCACTGCGGCAATGGGAACCCCGTTCGTGCACGATGTCTTCGTTCGAGATGGGATTCTCATTACCGCGCTCTGGAATGACGGAATCACGATCTGGGACATCGGCGGGGCGGGGAGTGGCACTGTCTCGAACCCAGTCGCGCTCGGCAGCCTCCGCACGTTTGGAGGCGAGGCCCACAACGTCTGGTGGTTTCACAACGGCGTCACGGGAGAGAAGCGGTATGCATTTGTCGGCGAGGAAGGGCCCGGCGCCGTGGGCTCCTCGTCGAGCGGAGATATCCACGTCGTCGACGTCAGCAACTTTGCATCACCCCGCGAGGTTGCCTTCTTCCACGTGAATGGCGCGGGTACGCACAACTTCTCGGTCGACGAGAACCGCGGCATTCTCTACGCCGCTTATTACAACGCGGGCGTGCGGGCAATCGACGTTACCGGCGATCTGTCGAGCTGCGATGCCGCCGACAAGGACGCGTTCGGGCGCTGCGACCTGGCGAGAATGGGCCGGGAGCTCGCCCACGGGCCCGTCCAGGTGGGACCAGTCTACATCTGGGGTGTGCAGCTGATTGGGCTCAACGTCTTTGCGTCCGACATGCTCAACGGCCTCTGGAAGCTCGGCCCGGCGGAGTTCCCGCCCGACTGAAACCGGCCCCTGTTCAAACCGTATGGGGGTCGGGGGTTGTCCAACCCTGTCACACCCGAACGGAGATCTCTAAATGAAGCGACAGTTTCGCGGTGCAGCCTTCGCGGCGGCACCCTTTCTACTCGGCTCGACAGCACATGCTCAGTGGTCCAGCCCATATTCGGCGCCAAGGAATGCCATTGTTGACGCGTCCGGCGCCAAATCGATCGAGGTCGAGGCCGGCGCGGGAAGTCTCCGCGTCGAAGGCAAGGCCGGTCTGCGTCAGGTCCAGGTGACCGGCACCGCCCGGTCGTCTTCGCAGCAGTTCCTGACCAGGATCAAGCTGATCGCCGAGCGTCGAGGCGACGTCGTGTTCATCAAGGCGGACATTCCCGATAACGACTGGAACGACAACGACGACAACTACTCGGCGTCGCTCGACCTCGTGATCGAGGTTCCGCAGGGCATCAACGCCGAGGTCGGCGACGGCAGTGGCGATGCGAAAATCCTGAACGTTGGCTCGCTCGAAGCGAGCGACGGCTCGGGCTCGCTTTCCGTCATCGGAGCCTCGGGATCGGTTCGCATCACTGACGGTTCCGGCGATCTCACGATCGAGAACGTCGGCGGAGATGTGAAAGTGGAAGACGGCTCGGGTGACATCAACGTCCGTAACGTGACGGGATCCTTCACGGTCGAGACCGATGGATCGGGCGGAATTTACGCCACCGACGTGCGCGGTTCAGTAGTCGTGGAGAACGACGGATCGGGTAGCATCGAAGTGAACAAGGTCGGCAAGGATTTCAGAGTCGAGTCGAAGGGAAGCGGCAGCATCGACTACGCGGCAGTATCCGGAGAGATCAACATCCCGGAGAGCCATCGCGACCGACGTCGCGGAATCGAGCGGTAGTCTTTCGAGGTTGAGTCGGCGAGGGCACGATCCGCCGCATTCCACAGCGTGCGGCGTGACCCTGTGCACGTTTATTGCCGAATTACTGGCTCAACTATAGGGAACCAGACTACGCAAACGCGCTTTTTTCTGGCGAGTCTGTTTCCTGCCTTCAACGGAGAAAGAAATGCGTTTTTTGGCAATAAGCTTCTGTGCTGTTGCACTACTGCCGGCTGCGTCCAATGCGCAGCAACTCGTTCAAACCCCTGCGAAAGGGCCGACGGTGCAGGCCGCGTCGATCGGATTTCGCGTGAGCGATTCGAAGGTTGATGCGTCGACGAAGGTCACCGCGTCGCCAATCGATCGCCATCAGGGACAGGATGTCGCGCTCATGGCCGTAGGTGCGGGCGCAATGATTGTGGGCGCACTCGTTGGCGACAAGGCGGGAACGATCATCCTGATCGGCGGCGCTGCGGTCGCGCTGTACGGACTCTACCACTACCTCGAATAGTCGCCGGATTTTGACGCTCCCCCGTGGTGACGTGATTCCGCGGGGGACCTGCATGTGATGAACACCACGGCCCGGAGCCGGGCCGGTTTGTCAGGCGTCGCCTTCGAGATGCAGGGTTCCGGAGCTGACCAGGACAGAGGAGCCTCCCACCCTTATCGCGGCTAGCTGTCCCCGCTTGAGGTCGACCTCCAGCTCCAGCCGGCTCGGCCTTCCCATCTCCACGCCCTGATCCACGGTCCAGCGCAGCGTGCCGTCGCGCGTTTCTGCTCGCAACGCCAGGAATCCAGCGAGCGCCGCGCACGCGCTTCCAGTTGCCGGATCCTCTCCAATACCGAGGCCCGGCGCGAACATTCTGGCGTGGATATGGCCACCTTCGAAAATGTTGCTCCAGTCGTCGGCGCTGAAGACGAACATTTCGGGCGCCCAGTAGTCGCGGAGCGCCTGCTCCCATTTCTGTACGTCGACTTTAACCCATGAGAGCATCTCGGGCTTCTTGAGCGGGATGAAGAGATAAGGCACGCCGCACGAAACGGCTTCCGGCTCGAGCATGTCGTCCGCCAATATGTGGCTCGGCTCGAGCGACAGGATCTCGCACAGCGTCTCAGGCGGAGGCGGCGGATCGTTTATCTCGGGCAATTTCGCTGAAGTGAGCTGCGCGAAGGTGGGCTTTCCATCCTTTGAGCGAATGAGAACGGGCACGGGGCCCACGCCCTCCTCGAGCACGATTCGCGTCTCGTCGCCGCTGAGCTGAATGTCTCCAATCGACGCGAGGACGAACGCGCAGCCAACCGTTGGATGTCCGGCAAATGGCAGCTCTGATCCGGGCGTGAAGATCCGGACGCGGCGTGTATTGCGGCTCTCCTGCGGAGGGAAAACGAAGACGGTCTCCGAGTAGTTGAACTCGCGCGTAATGGACTGCATCTGCGTGTCTGACAGCCCGCGCGCATCCGGAATCACCGCGAGCGGGTTCCCACCGTGAAGGTGATCCGTGAAGACGTCGGCGGTGTGGAAGGCGTAGGTCATGCGCCCAAGAATGTGCGAAGACCCGAGCCTCCCGGCTACCAGCCGAGCTACCCGCGCGGCCGGCCGTCAAAGGGAGCCATATCCTTCATTGACGGCACGGCCAATGGGGGTTAGGTTTAAACCCTGAAGCGCAACGATTGCGCGACAGAGCCAGCGAACTGTAGAGGGACCTGGGAAGTTTGCCAGGTCTTTTTTGGTTTTCTGGCGAAAAAATGCGGCCATTTCGGCCGCGAACAAACAGTAGTCGGACAGGTACCGCAAAAAACGGCACTCCGACACAATTGAATGAGGATGTACCGCACATGCGTACCACCGGCAAAGTAAAGTGGTTCAACGACGCCAAGGGCTTTGGCTTCATCACACCTGAGAACGGACAGAAGGATTGCTTCGTTCATCACTCCGCCATTCAGGGCAACGGCTTCAAGTCGTTGGCCGAGGGCGAGCGCGTTGAGTTCGACGTCGTGCAGGGCCAGAAGGGCCCCGCGGCCGAGAACGTCACCAAGCTCGGCGCTTAAGTCGTAGCTTGCTGAACGCAGGATAGGAAAGCGGGGCCGCTCTGGACAACTCCAGGTCGGCCCCGTTTTTTATTTCAGACCGCTGCAAATCACCTAAGGAGGACTATGGCAAAAGAAGAAGCAATCGAGCTGGAAGGAACCGTTACTGAAGTTCTGCCCGATGCGACGTTTCGCGTGCAGGTGAACAACGGCCACGACGTGCACGCCACGATCGCAGGCAAAATGCGGAGGTTCCGCATCCGCGTTCTCGCGGGAGATCGCGTAACTCTCGAGGTATCGCCGTACGACCTGACGAGAGGACGCATCACCTTCCGGCACAAGAGCTGACGCGCTAGCTCATAGTCCGGCTACTGCGCGTAGCGCAGTATGTCGTAGTAGAACCGCACGCCGAAGCCGACGTTCTCAACCGACAGCCGCTCGTCGTTGCCATGCATCCCGCGCTGGATTTCCGGGCGCGGGACCTTGAACGGACTGAACCCATAAGTCGTTATTCCCACCTTGCGGTAGGTCGGCCTGTCTGTCGCCGCAGTCTCCATTGGAGTCGTAACGAATGCCCCGGGCTCACGCTCGTGGGCCGCTTTCTCGATCGCGCGGAAGAGATCGGTGTCGATCGGGCTCTCGAGCGGAGCCTTCGTGTTGCCCAGGTGCGTGAAGTGCACGGCCGTATCTCCGACAATTCCTTCGAGTGTCTTCAGGAATTCCGTCGTATCCTGATCGGGCAGCAATCTTACGTCGATGTCGGCGGTCGCGATCCCCGGAATGACGTTCGTCTTGTTCGACCCGACGAGGCCGGTCAACGAGATGGTGTTTCGGAGAACGGCGTTCCATGACACATCGCTCAATATCCAATCGCGCGCCTGTGGGTTCTGAAGTGCGATGCTCACGTTGGAAAGCCACGAACGTCGCGGCTCGGGGTACGTCCGCGCGATGTCGCGAAAGAACTTCTCGACTCCCGGCGTCACATGAAGAGGTGTCTCGTACTGCGAGATCTTGTACAGCGCCGCGACGAGCCGGGGAACCGGATTCTGTTTTGTGGGGCGCGACCCGTGTGAAGGAACTCCGTTCACCGTGAGTCGCTGCCAGAAGGTCCGCTTCTCGGAGACACCGACCGCGAAATAGACGACTTTCCCCTTGTCGTCGAGCACATTGTCGGCGCCTTCGGTGATCAGGTACTCGACGTCGCTCAGGAGATCCGGGTGCTGCTTCACGAACACCAGCGCGCCGGTCGAGCCGAGCTCTTCATCGGCATTTCCGATGAAGACGATGTCCCGGGTGAGGGGAACGCCCGAGCGCTTGATGGCGATCATCGCCATGAGCTGGGCGACCCCGTTGCCCTTCATGTCGATCGCGCCGCGTCCCCAGATGTAACCGTCCTTGACGACTCCGGAAAACGGATCCACGGCCCACGTCGACGGCGTTGCGGGAACAACGTCGATGTGGTGCACAAGCGCAATTGCCTTCTTGCCGCCATTCCCGCGCAGGCGCGCGTAAAGGTTGGCCCGATTCGGTCCCATCTCCGTAGTGTCCAGTATCCGCGCTTCGATGCCCTCGCGATCGAGAATCGCCTTCAGGAACCTCGCGCCGAGGATCTCGTTGCCAGGAGGGTTGGTGGTGTTGACGCGGAGATAGTCGGATAGGACAGTCTGCGATTCCCGCGCGAACGCGGTCCAGTCGACGGGTCTCGCCTGGGCCGGCAAGTTCGAGGCGAGAGCGCAAACGGTGAGGCCGATGGTCAGGGCAATGCGTGTCATCAGGAGAGTGCTCGGGTTCGCGGCGACGAAACGGTGGGCGGATAATTCTATTCACGCAACGCGTCGTCCGCTCTGTGACCGGAGCCATCGAAAGCATAGACGGCGCT
The DNA here is from genome assembly GCA_035317285.1 of Gemmatimonadaceae bacterium. GTDB lineage: Bacteria > Gemmatimonadota > Gemmatimonadetes > Gemmatimonadales > Gemmatimonadaceae > UBA4720. The sequence goes on from DATHHC010000206.1 coordinate 9,170, forward strand.
AGCTACCGCCTTCGCTCGGTCGGCTGCTGGCTCGGCGGCGGCGGTGCAGGAAGCTCCGACACACGCCTTTTGAATGCTTCAAACTCGGGCGTGTCCACGATTAGCGTGTCAGGACCTTCCAGCGGCAGATGTGCGATCAGGCTTTTTGCCCGCTGGATGCGTGCTTCCTCGAGTGGATGGGTTCCGAACCATCCTTCGACCACAGTCGGCTGGTATTCCCGCTGCTTGAGCAGCACCTGGAACAGATCCGGGATTCCCTGCGGATCGTACCCGGCGCGCGTGACATTCACGACGCTTTCCGAATCGGCCTGGAGCTCGTCACCGCGGCTGTACTTGGCGAAGAGCGCCGTTCCGCCAACCTGCACCGCGGTCTGCGCGAGGCCGCTGTTGCAGATGTTGGTGAGCGTGCACACGACGGCGATTCCGGTGTTCGCTTTCTGAGCATTCTGCATCTGCTTGACGGCATGCCGCTCGATTACATGGCCGATCTCGTGCCCCAGCGTTCCGGTGAGCTCATCGAGCGCGTCGGTGCTCTCGATGAGCCCGCGATTCACGTAGATGTATCCGCCAGGCAGTGCGAAGGCGTTGACCTGCCTCGTGTTGACGACGTAGAAGTGCCAATCGAGATCAGCGCGGCTCGTCTTCCTTGCGATGGATTGGCCCAGATCCTGGATGTAGCCGCTGATGGCCGGATCGGTAACGATCGGCAGCTGCGAATTGACCTCCTCGGCGTCCTTGCGGCCGAGCGCGACCTCCTGGTCCTCGGACACGGAGCAGGCGGCCAGCAGGAAGAGGAGCGTTGTAAGGGGCAGAGAACGAATCATTTCTCAGTCGGAATGGTACATTCAGGGGGGCAAGACATGTTCCAGCTTCGCCCAGGTCAATGCGTCGCCCCATCGAGCGTCTCCTTGCAGACTCCCGCCACGTTGGAAAAAAAAGTTCGCACGTTCGAGCAGCGCCACCTCCGGGTCTCAAGGACGGCGCGGTATGCCATGATGGGCTCGCTCGAGGCGGAGCTGACCGAAGTGTGGATTGTCTGCCATGGTCACGGCCAGCTGGCCAGGCGCTTCCTCTCCCGGTTTCTGCCGCTGGAGCGAGCCGACCGACTCTTCATCGCTCCGGAGGCGCTGTCGCGTTACTACCTCTCTCCGCCGGTCGGTGGACCGCACCCGGCTTCCGCACCGGTCGGCGCCACCTGGATGACGTCCGAAGATCGCGAGTTCGAGATCCAGGATTACGTGGGCTATCTCGATCTGCTCCACGACGAGATCTTTTCCGTCGTCGACCGAGCGAAGGTGCGTCTGTGGGTGCTCGGGTTTTCACAGGGGACCGCGACCGTCGCGCGCTGGGTGGCTCACGGAAATGTCGATGCAGACCGGGTCGTGATGTACTCCGGGCTTCTTCCCTCCGAGCTTGATGTGGAACGCGCTGCTCGCCTGGCGCGGCGGTCACCCTTGACCATCGCGCTCGGGACGAACGATGAGTTCGCTAGGCCCGAGCTGATCGCCGCTCAGGAAGCCCGGCTGCTGGGGCTGGGTGTTCCGCACACGCTCATCAGATTCGAGGGTGGCCACGAAGTCCTCCCGGAAGTTTTGGCGCGCCTGACCGACGAGGCACGCTGACCAGTGCGGATTTCAACGCCGAAGTTTCCTGAGCTGTCGTGGCGCACCGGCGTCGTCGCGCTGTTGCTCGCATCTCTGCTGGTTCCACTGATCTTCGCGTCGGATTTCTATTTTCCGTACGTGGTGCCGCGGAACATCTTCTTTCGCGTCGTCGTCGAAGTCGGGGCAGCGGCTCTCGTCCTCGCGCTTTGCTTCGGCCGGAAGACGCTCGACCTTCATGGCGAGCCGATACTTTGGTCCCTGGTGGCATTCATCGCCGCCGCCTCGCTCTCCGCGCTCTTCTCGCCGGCGCCCACGCACAGCTTTTTTGGTGACTTCGAGCGAATGGGCGGAGTGTGGGCCTGGCTGCATTTAGTCGTGTTCTTCCTGTTGCTCAGAACTCTTCGCGACGAAGACTGGAACAGGGTTCTGCACGCCGCGCTCGCTGTGGGAGTTTTTGTCAGCCTGACGACGATCGTTCAGCATTCCGCCCTCGCGTTCGGCGCCCCTCTGCCGAATGCGTTCGTCGGGGGCGGTGCCTCGACTCTCGGAAATACAGGGCTCCTCGCGGCGTATCTGCTGATGACCGTCGCGCTGGCTGGTTACCTCGCGGCGACGAGCGTGCGGTATCGCGTGCTGTATCTGGCAGCAGGCGGACTGAATCTGCTCGCGCTGGTCTTTGCCGAGAACAGAAGCTCTGTAATCGGACTGGTGGTGGGAGCGATAGCGGGCGGACTCATCTTCGCATCGGTCGCCAAACAGTCGAGAAGCAAGTGGATCGTTCTCGCGGGAGCCGGGGCATTGGCCGCAATAGTCGTCGGAGTCTCCGCCGGCGTCAGAGCATTTCCAACGAGCTCCATGACGCGGCACGTTCCGACGGTGCTGCAGCGTCTGGCCCTGACGAATCCCGCGGGTGCCGACGAGTCGCGCACCATGCAATGGCGCGCGGCAATCGACGGATTCAGGGATCGCCCGCTACTCGGCTACGGACCGGAGAACCACAAGCTCGTTTGGAGCGCCCACTTCGATCCGCGGATCTATGCGATCGACACCGACGTATACGATCGCACCCACAACCAGTTCCTGGAGATGCTCGCAACCACCGGGCTGGTTGGCACGGTTGCTTTTCTCGGCATTTGGTTCGCGATCGCGCTGACGCTCGTGCGGGCTTACCGCGCCGGCAGGCTGTCCGCGCCCGCACTTTCAATTCTGGCCGGACTACAGGTTGCCTATGCGATCTACCTGTTTTTCTGGTTTGTCGATCTCAACTCGACGATGCTCTGGATTCTGATTGCAGCCTTGATTGCGTCGCGAGGCACCGTGGGCTCGGTCGTGCTGGAAGTGAGAGGCAGCGACACCGAAGCTGCGACGGCACGGCCCGCGCTCGCTTTCGCGTCGATCGTCGTGCTGATCGCGGCGCTGTACAGCGAAGCCTGGACGCCGCTCCGCGCGAATCGCGCACTGGCAAGGCTTGACTCGCCGCGCGGCAACGTCGCGCAGACTCTCTCCGAGATCGAGCTGCTGTCGAATTCCTCGGCCCGGCAGGGCGCGCACACGCCAATCCTGATGGCGCAGTTCATCGGATCGCTTCGTCCCCGGCTGGAGGAGATGCGCGCAAGCCGCGACGAGCGACGAATGCTCGACAGCGCGTTTGCGGAATCCTTCGTCACATTCGCGCGCGAGATCCACCGCGACACGTTGAACGACAGGCTCTACCTGCACGAAGGTGGCTTGCTGCTGGAGGCCGCGCACTTCTATCAGTCATCGCTCTACGAGCAGCTGGCGATCGACGCGTTTCACAAGGCGATCGAGCTCAGTCCGCGTCGAATCGAGCAGCGTCTCGCCCTCGCCAGCCTGTACACCGGGAATCGAGACTATGAGCGGGCCCTCGTTGTCCTGAGTGATGCTGTGAAAACTGATCCGCTCCTTGGCGAGCCTCGGTACAGGCTGGCGGAAGCGTACATCGGGGCAGGGCACGCCGACTCGGCGCTGGCGATGCTCCAGACGTCGCTCAGGCTCGCATACGTCGGAGCACCCGAGATCTACCTGGTGATCGGAAAACGCCTCGAGTTCTCGGGCAGAAGCACCACCGCCGCGAAACTCTACTCCGACTATCTCGAAGCCAAGTACACCGAAGCAGTGTGGGACCGCTCACAGGCGATCGACCGGCCCGTCCCGACGGCTGACATTGCGGTCGCCGCGCATCTGCCGCTGCTGTACATGCGCGCCAGGGAGAGTGAGCTCGCGATCAAGACGGCGGCCGCCCTCTCGGCGTTCGATCCGTCGCGTGCCACGCTCGTCGATCGGTTCGTCTCCGATGTGGGTGCGCGGCGACGCGCAAACTGGGTGGCGAAAAACTCGCTCCTGCCTTGTACCCCGACCCTCAACGCCCGCTCGAGGGATGCGGTTGCGTTCGGGGCGTGCGGAGTATTCCGCCGAAAGCTCTAAGCGGGTTGAGCGACCGCCGGCTGCCTGGAGCCGGCTCTGTGTATTCTGAGCGCGGCGATGCGACGCCCATCCATCGCAACCACTTCCATCTCTCCGCCCGGTATCGGGATACGATCTCCCATTCGGGGGAGGCGTCCCAGCTTCGCGAAGGCGTATCCGCCGAGCGTCGTCCAATCTCCCTCGGGGATCGGGATGCGGTAGTCGGAGCGGACATCGATGAGCGACAGCGATCCAGCGAGCTCCAGCACCCCATCCGTCACAATCGATTCGCGTGAAGCGAAGTCGTACTCGTCGGCGATATCTCCGATCACTTCCTCGACCAGATCCTCCATCGTGACGATGCCGGCCGTGCCGCCGTACTCGTCGAGCACTACGGCCATGTGCGCCCGCGTCTTTCTCAGGTCGTCGAGCACTCGCTCAGCGGGGCGGCTGTCCGGCACGTACATCGGCTCGCGCACGAAGTCGGCGAGATTGAACGGCGCGTCCCCGGAGTGCAGCCATAGATCCTTCGCGAGGAACACGCCGGTCACGTCATCGAGCGATTCGCGGTACACGGGGTAGCGGGAGTACCGTTCGCGCCGGAGGATCTCCCAGACCTCTTCTTCGGTGGCCTCGATGTCCAGAGCAACCACATCAGTTCTTGGGCGCATTACATCCCTTGCTTTCTTCTCGTGGAAGTCGAGAACACCCGCCAGCATCGCGCGGTCGGACTCGTCCAGCGTTCCGCGGGCGTGCGCCTGCATGACAAGAAAGCGAATCTCGTCGGGGCTGTGTCCCTCCGGGTCATTCACGGGCTCGACCCCGAATACTCGCAGCATGGAATTCGCCGCACCGTTGAAGAGCCAGATAAAGGGAGACATGACGCGCGAGAACAGGAGCAGTGGGCGAACGACGGCGCGCGCCGTCTTTTCGGGACTCGTGAGCGCGATGGATTTCGGCGCGAGCTCGCCGAGCACGATATGGAAGAAAGTCAAAATGAAGAACGCGACCGGAACCGCGGCGACGTGCAATGCGGCCGGCGATGGGTTCAGCCCGCCCATTCTGAATAGCTGGTCGAACAGATGGGCGAGCACCGGCTCTCCGATCCATCCCAGGGCGAGGGATGCGATAGTGATTCCGAGCTGGGTGGCGGCGATGTACCGGTCGAGATGCTGAAGCGCGACCTGAACGGTTTTCGCGCCGCGATCGCCCTTGGCGATCATCTCATCGAGCTTACTGCGCCGGGCGGCTACGAGCGAGAACTCTGCAGCGACGAAAAACCCGTTCAGCGCGACCAGTCCAAGTACGGCGACCAAGCTGCTCGCGGCCACGGTAATCGACGGAGGATCGGCGACCTGCGCGGCAACAAATCCAAGGACCATATAGGTGTAATCTATTCTATTCTATATAGTAGTAGAGACTTAGGGGCCTGCCTAAGCGTCTAATTGACGGAAGTGCCAAACCCCCGCAATAAGGAACCCTTGCTACCGGCCGTTCCAATAACACCCGCGGTTTCGCGGCCCTCGCTCGTGGTCTCCAACCCCCTCGGCGGCGGGTCGGAGGGCGTCCTTCGAGTCCTCTACCTTGGTCGCTTGTCGCTGGCGACCGCGATCTTCGTCGCCGCCGTCGCCGTCTGGCCCCGTGCAGACAGCAGCGCGACACTGATCGCGACACTCGCCTTCGTCGCGACGCTGCTCTTTACGGGCGCTTCGATTTTCTTCAGCGCACGCCGGCAGGGTCTTCTGGCGGACACGTTCTTCTACGTGCAGGTGATCTTCGACCTGTTTCTGGTGACGACTGTCGTCCATCTCACCCAGACCGGCACTCCTTCGCAGCTCGCGTCCCTTTACATCCTCGTCATTGCTGTCAGCGCGCTGGTGCTGCCACCAGCCGGTGTGCTCCTGATCGCCATGCTCGGCGACGTGCTCTATTTCGCGGTTACGATCATGGATCAGGCTACCGTGTTCGATCTGCCGGTATTGATGCAGCTCGGCATTTTCGGAGCGGTCGCACTCGGGTGCGGCTACATCGGTGCGCGTCTGCGCCATGCGCATTCGGGACGCGAAGCAATGGCGGCTGAACTCGCCGCGTTCCGGCTACGGGAAGCCGACATTGAGCGACTGCACACACGAGCGGAACGGCTCGAGGCCGTTGCCGAGCTGAGCGCCTCGCTGGCGCACGAGATCAAGAATCCGCTGGCGTCGATCAGAAGCGCCGCGGAGCTGCTGGCGAAGGTGCCTGCCGCCGACGACGACACGCGAACGCTGACGACACTCGTCCAACGCGAGTCCGACCGGCTCTCGCGACTGCTCTCGGAATTCCTCGATTTTGCGCGTACCGGTGTAACGAGCGTGCGCAGGGTAGACCTCGTTGACATCGCGCGCCACGCCGCCGCGCTCGTCACGGCGCACCCCGACAGACCGGAAAACGTGACCATCCGCGAGCTGTTTCCTTCGACTTCGCTGGTCGTCGTTGCCGATGATGACCTGCTGCATCGTGCGATCTTCAATCTCCTCCTCAACGCGGTTCAGGCCTCTCCACCCGGCGGCGAAGTACGACTCGAAGCGGCGGAGCTCGCGTATCACGAGCTTCCGGCGCAAGCCGAGCGCTTCACGCGCGGGGCGATGATGGTGCAGGTGACCGATGAGGGAAAGGGAATACCCGACTCGATCAAGGAGCGCCTGTTCGAGCCGTTCGTCACTACGAAATCCGGCGGGACCGGATTGGGACTCTCGATCGTACACCGTGCCGTTGAGGCACACCACGGCTTCATCATCGTCGGACGCGGTGCCAAGGACATTGGTACTAGGTTCACCGTGATCCTTCCCAGGCTCGGAAGCGAGGGTGCAAGAAAAACCCCGCGCGTTTCCGCCAGGATCGAACCCAGGAGCGAACAATGACAGCGATAGCTGGCACCGCTCCTACGGTTCTCGTCATTGATGACGAGATGGGCATTCTCGACACGATCCGCATTTTGCTCAAGAACGAGGGCTTCATACCGTACACGGCCCTTGGCGGCAAGAAGGGTCTCGAGCAGATCGCCGCGCTGAAGCCAGAGCTCATTATCACCGACGTCAGAATGCCCGATGTCACGGGTCTCGACATCCTGGCGTCTGTGCGGGCGCACGACCCCGAGGCGGTAGTGATTCTGATGACGGCCCAGGCAAGCCTGCAATCGGCGATCGGCGCCGTGAACAACGGGGCCTTCTACTATATCCAGAAGCCGTTCAAAAACGAGGAGCTGCTGGCGATCGTGCGGCGCGCCGCCGATCACCGCAACCTGCGGCGCGAGAACAAGACGCTCAAGGCTGAGATCAAGCGCCGCGATGTGTCGGGTCGGCCGATCGGCGCGAGCAAACCTTGGCTCGACGCACTGCATGTTGCCGAATCGGTAGCCGGCACTGACTCGACCGTGCTTCTGCAGGGCGAGTCCGGAACCGGAAAGGAAGTCGTGGCGCGATACATCCACGATCTCTCGGCGCGGGCGACCAAGCCATTTTTGTCGATCAACTGCGGCGCGCTCCCCGAGAGCCTGCTCGAGAGTGAGCTGTTCGGGCACGTCAAGGGATCGTTCACCGGAGCATCGCGGGACAAGGAAGGTCTGTTCTTCGCGGCCGGTGAAGGGACCTTCCTGCTCGACGAGATCGGAGAGACCACGCCGGCGACGCAGGTAAAGCTCCTGCGTGTCCTGCAGCAGCGTGAAGTGATTCCGGTCGGAGCGACCGAAGCGAGGCCGGTGACGACGAGAGTGATCGCGGCAACGAATCGCGACCTCGACGACGAGATCAAAAGAGGGAACTTCCGAAGCGATCTTTACTACCGTCTGAACGTCATTTCCATTGTGCTGCCGCCGTTGAGAACTCGCCCGGACGACATTCCCCTCCTGTCCGACGCATTCCTCCAACGCGCAGCCGAGGTCCGCGGCGAAGCTCCGAAGGTCCTTTCACCTGAGGCGCTCGAGGCGATGAAGCGCTATCCGTGGCCCGGCAACGTCCGCGAGCTCGAGAACGCGCTCGAGCGAGCGGCGATTCTCGTCAAAGGCGGTACGATTCCGCTATCCGCGCTTCCGGAGCGCGTAGTCGAGCCCAAGTCTGACCCATTGGTCAGCGATGCGGTGCAAGCAAACCCCACCCTGGACACCATCGAGCGGGCCTACATTCTGTGGGTTCTGGAGAACGAAGGCGGAAACAAACCGCGCACGGCCGAGGTGCTTGGAATCGATCCCTCGACCTTGTACCGGAAGCTGACGAGGTACGGCCTACCCACCTAGGTGGGGGAATTGTGAAGAGTTGCACACATTATGGCCTGACTTGCGTCGGTAACGGACGGGGTTTATGCGCTAAGTTCAATGGATACAGGCAGTTACGGCCTCGGTATTCTATTGCGCTCCCCGGTGCAAAGGTGTGCCTTGCGGCGCCCTCAGGCGTCTTTATTCCAGATGAGTGCAGCGCATTTCATCCCCGTTGTTCCTAACGCTTTAGGAGACACTAATGACCAACAAAAAGGGCTTTACCCTTATTGAGCTTCTGATCGTCGTCGTGATCATCGGTATTCTTGCCGCAATCGCGATTCCGAAGTTCGCGAACACGAAGGACAAGGCGTATGTCGCAGCGATGAAGTCTGACCTGCGCAACATGGCGACCTACGAAGAGCAGTACGCAGCTGACCAGGGTGGCGCGTATTTCGGTGGAACCGCGACCTCGCTGGCTCCTCTG
>DATHHC010000207.1:0-6576 GCA_035317285.1 Gemmatimonadaceae bacterium
ATACTCGGTTTTTGAGGACCAGCGCAGCGGCGAGACGCTTGGCAAGCTGCAAAAGGTCCGGTCGGACGTCGAAAAATTCATCTCCCTCTCGATCAACCTCATCTTCACGACGCTCGTCGGCGTCGTGTTCGTCATCATTTATGCGTTTTCCGTTCACTGGGTAATCGTTCCTGCCTTCCTGGCAACAGTACCCTTGCTCGGCACACTGAGCTGGGTGCTGAGCGGGCGCGTGAAGACGATCCAGAAAGTGATCGTCGCCGAGACGACAGCGCTGGCAGGATCGACGACTGAATCCCTGCGCAACATCGAGCTCGTAAAGAGCCTTGGTCTGGCCGATCAGGAAGTCGTCAGGCTCAACGCGACGACGGATAAGATTCTCAAGCTCGAGCTGAAGAAGGTGAAGTACATCCGGAGCCTGAGCTTCATCCAGGGCACCTGCGTCAATCTCCTTCGCACCTGCATCCTGTTCATGATGCTCTACCTGATCTTCACCCAGAAGATCACGGTCGGCCAATTCTTCTCGCTCCTGTTCTATTCGTTTTTCATCTTCGGCCCAATGCAGGAGTTGGGCAACATCATCAACGTCTACCGCGAAACCGAAGTGTCGCTCGGCAACTTCAGAAAGATTCTGGAGACGCCAAAGGATCCGAAACCGGTATCTCCGATTCCAGTGACGGAGATCCGGAAGCTGGAGTTCGACAACGTCGGCTTCATGCACCAGAGTGCGAGCACACCGGCTCTCACCGACATTTCGTTCGAGGTGAACCGCGGTGAGACGATCGCGTTCGTGGGACCATCGGGCGCCGGGAAGACAACGCTGGTCAAGCTGCTGGTTGGACTCTATCAACCCAAACAGGGACAGATTCTCTACAACGGTGTCGACAGCACCGACGTCGATCTCGACCGGATGCGTGAGCGAATAGGTCTCGTCACACAGGACGCGCAGCTATTCTCGGGAACGATCCGCGAGAACCTCAAATTCGTGAATCCGCACGCGACCGACGAGGAGTGCCTCGACGTACTGCACAAGTCGGCAGCGAACACACTGCTGGCGCGCGCTGACAAGGGCCTCGATACAGTCATCGGCGAAGGCGGTGTCAAAGTCTCGGGCGGAGAAAAGCAGAGGCTCTCGATCGCCCGTGCGCTGCTCCGGAACCCGCACCTGCTGGTGTTCGACGAGGCAACGTCGTCTCTCGATTCGCTCACCGAAGAGGAGATCAGTCGCACGATGCGGGAGGTTGCCAGCTCGCGCGAGGTGATCACCATTCTCATCGCCCATCGGCTGTCCACCGTGATGCATGCCGACCGTATATACGTTCTCGAGCGCGGCAAGATCGTCGAGATGGGGCAGCACGAGGATCTGCTGCAGCAGACCGGGCTTTACTACGCGATGTGGCGGCAGCAGGTCGGCGAGCGGCGCGCGACTCCACACCTACCCGCGGCCAGACCCGCTCAACTCACCTCGGCCTGACGCGTCATACAAACTCCCTGACCCCTCGATCCATGGCAGACGACACCGGCAAGCTGAAAAAGGGAAACTTCATGCAGGCGCTGGATTCGATTCGCCAGGAGGCGGAGCGCCTGATGGCGCGGCGCGATCTCCCGCCGGAAGTGAAGGCAGGCCTCGACCGCATAATTGGCCTCACGCGCTCCAAGTTCGACCTCGGCGGCGACATCGAGTAGGGACGTATGAAAGCTCCTGGCCGCTAGGCTTGAAAGCTGACCGCCCCCTGCTTCTGTATTCGTTGGGCTTAGGAATCCCAAGCCGATTCCAACCCGGAAGGCTCTACCGGCATCCTATTCCCGGCTGAGATGAAGACGAGCGCGGTGGTATCAGACACTATCGGATCTTTCCCGTCCACGATTGGTGAAGAGAAGGCTGCAGCGCCGGACACCGTCCGACGCGCGCAGTCGGGAGATTTCGACGCCTTCGAGCTGCTCTACCACGAGCACTCGCCGCGGATCTACGCGCTATGTCTGCGTCTCAAGGCCGGAGATACGTCCGACGCGACGGAGCTCATGCAGGATGTGTTCGTCCGCGCATGGCGGAGACTTTCCACGTTTCGGGGAGACTGCGCGTTCTCTTCGTGGCTTCATCGCCTGGCTGTCAACACGATGCTCGAGAATGCGAGAAGCGATAGCCGGCGGACCGCAAGAGTGCTCCCGATGGACGATACGTCACGTCTGGCGGGAGCGGCTCGGTCGAGCGGGGTGGAGTTGAAGATGGACATGGAAAACGCGATCGCATCGCTGCCGAAAGGGGCGCGACTCGCCTTCGTGTTGCACGATATCGAAGGGTACCAGCATCAGGAGATCGCGGAACAGCTGAGCGTCTCCGTTGGAACGGTCAAGGCGCAGCTGCATCGTGCGCGGAGACTACTTAGAGAGAGGTTGGAGCGATGACACACGAAGTCATCAGACATCTACTGGACGATTACGTCACTGGCGAGCTGACCGAGGATGCGCGCGGCCCGGTGGCTGATCACATCGCCGCGTGTGCGATCTGCGGCGCCGAAGTGGAGAGCCTGAAAGGAATCCTCGCACGGGCGGCGGATCTGCCGAAATCCATTGAACCCCCGGCCGAGGCGTGGGCGAACATCCGCGCCGCGATCGAGCGCGATGAGCAGGCGGTTGCCGCGGATCAAGGAACGACGCGGCGGGATCGCTGGCGGCCGTACGCGTTGGCGGCGGCGATCGTGCTCGCGGCCGTCCTGTCCTCAGGTGGAACCGCGCTCTATCTCAATTCGCGAAACGCGGGCGCGGATTCCTCGCGCACGGTGGCGAACAATACCAGCAACGCAACTACACCAGCTTCGTTCGTCGCTTTCACGATCGAGGAGAATACCTATTTGCGGAATGTCGCCGTTCTGCAGGATCTCCTGGATCGACAGGAATCTGCGCTGGCTCCGGAAACCGTTGCGCAGCTCAAAGCGAGCCTTCGGACGATCGACGAAGCGATTCTCGAGGCGCGCAACGCGCTGGCGCGCGATCCGGCGAACAAGATGTTGATCGAAATGCTGTCGGGAACGTATCGGCAGAAGATGGACTTAATGCGCCGGACGGCGGAGATGACTCGTGGAAGCTGACGTGCGCGCGATAGCCATGACCGCCACCACTTTGCCCGCGAGAACCAATCGCCGCGGAGCGTCGGTGTGGGCTGCTCTCAGCCGTGCCTGTATCATGGGAGCGGCTGCGATCCTTTTCGTCGCATCGCCGGCGATCGCGCAGAAGAAGGTCGAGCGCAAGCTTCCGCTCGGAATGGAAGGCGCGATCAGAATCGTCAACATGGTCGGCACCGTGGTCGTGCACGGCTGGAATAAGGACACGGTAATGGTTCGCGGCACGCTCGGGCCGGGTGACAACTTTTTCATGGGCGGCGGCTACACCGGCGCCAAGATGTTCGTAGAGGCAGCGAATGAACGGGATCCGAAACCGGCTCGTCTCGAGGTTTGGGTACCGGCACGAGTTCGCCTTTGGGTAAAGACGGCCACCGCAAACATCGACGTCAGTGGGGTTGACGGCGGGCTCGATCTGTACGTCGTGAGCGGAACGATCGATGTCACCGGGAATCCGCACGAACTGAACGCGGAAGCGATTGACGGCGATATCCATATTACGGGCTCACCGCCGTGGGTGAGGGCGAAGAGTGCGTCCGGGACGATCGTCTTCCAGGGCGCGAGCGCGGATGCGGCGTTCTCCACGGTGAGCGGAGCTGTGAAGGTCGGTGGCGGAATCTTCGAGCGCGCCAAGATCGAGACGGTTACCGGCAACATCAACTTTTCCGGATTGCTGGATCGCAGTGGCTCGTTCGATTTCGATACCCACAGCGGCACCATCGACATCGCGATTCCGGACAAGACGCCCGCGTCGTTTTCCGTCGTAACCATCGCGGGAGCCATCACCAACAATCTCTCGAGAAACAGCCCAATTCCTGGACGCTTCGGTCGTGGCGCGGAGTTGACGATGGATGCGAGCGGGGGCGGAGCGAAGGTGTCCGTCCGAACGTTCAAGGGTCCGGTGACTCTGCGCAGAGCGAAGTGACGAACGGATTAGCAATAGACTTTTTCAACCATTGAGGGGTCAGTGGCATCGTAGAAGCGCTCAAACACTTCTTCAGGAGATTGCCATGAACCGCACACTGCTCCGCACCTTTGCACTCGTCACCGCGCTGACGCTAACGGCGTTCAGCACCGCGCTTGCCGGACCCCCGTGGATCGCGATCGAGTATCCCGCCAACCCGTTCGACCAGAGTTCACGAGATGCGTTTCTGACCGTGCGCACATACCATCACGGCGATCTGATGGCGAAGACCGTAACGGGAACAGCCGAGGGCGTCGTGAATGGAAAGCGCCAGAGCATGGTGCTCGACATCAGGCCTGGATCAAAGTCGGGCATGTACGTCGTGCGCTGGCAGCGTCCGGCAGTCGGCAGATGGGTGCTGGTCATCAACAGCGGAACGCAAGGCATTACCGATGCGACCGCCGTCGTCGAGATCAGTCCGACAGGGACCGTGGCCAGCATCTCCGTTCCTACCCGCGCCATCGGCAATGGATGGATTTCGCCGCGGCCAGTTGCTGCAGCGGAGATCGATGGACTGCTCCAGGGTCGGGCGCTGGCCAGCGTCGGTACGCAGTACAGCGGGAACCGCTGATCAATCAAAGAGTGGGAAGGCCTGACGAAGAAGTCAGGTCTTCCGCTATTGTCCCCTCAGATTGTTGAGATTCCGCTGGAGATCCGCGGCTCTCTTCTCGGAGTAGTCGGCCAGACAGCGAGCGCGGGCTTTCGCCCAAAGCTTGCCATTTTCGCTCGGCGTTTGGGCGTTGCAATCACTGTCGCGTTGGTTGATCCACTCCCGCTGTGATTGCTGGAACCTGTCCTCCAGCTCGGACCCACCTGATTTCCGCGCCTGAGCGAGCAGCTCCAGGTACGTCCGATTCAGGTCGACGTCATTCGAGGCAATGGAGCGATTCAGGCAGGAACGCTGATCGACGGGCGTGGAAGAGTTGCAAGGATCGCGAGGCACTCTCACCAACCCGGACGCGGGAGACCGATCGAGTGGAACGTTAGTCGGCGCGGGTGCATCGTTCGCCTTTGTAGGAGGCGTCAGCCTCGGCCCGGATGTCAGAACCTCACTCCCGCCGGGAGGTTGTTGAGTGGCGTTCGTAACCGCCGGCGGGCTTTGACCTCCGGAAGCGGGCACGGCCCCGGCGGTCGTTCCCACGGTGTTGAGACTATTGTCCATCGCCGCCGCAGCAGCGGTGTTCCTGTTCGCCTCGGCCAGATCGTGCATCAGCATCGTATCCTGCCCGGCTTTGGCGGCTTCGTCGGCCTTGGTGTCCTTCCGGCAACCAACGCCGCCCGCGAGAAAGGCGAGGCAGAACACTGCTGATAGTCGGGAAATCACTTTCATAATTTTCGCCCAAGGGGAAACCGTCACCATCTGTTCGGGGCAGACAACATGCCATCTGCGGGACGGGTTTGCCGCAGACGGTGCACTTGACGCGTCACTAATGCACATTTCCAGCAGTCACGCGCACAACGCCGAGGATGGAAGATGGAGCAAGAACTGCCGGAGCTCAACACTGTGATCAGAACGTTCGCCAATGAAGCGGAGGCGCATGTAGCGCAGGCGGTCCTCGACGCAAACGGGATCGACTCCAGTCTCATACGTGATGATGCCGGCGGGATGATGCCGTGGCTTCAATGGCTTCATCCAATTCGACTGGTAGTTTGCGAGGCGGACAGCTCCGAAGCGGTTGAACTCCTCGATACGCCTCCGGGGCCAACGCTCATAACGTAACTCGAATGTCTGCGGTCAAAAGCCATGACCGTTAGTTTATGCGCCATGCTCGGACACTCTTTCGCTCCAAACAAACGTCGCGTGTTCTCGCTTCTCACTAAAGCAATCAGCCTCCTGCTGTTCCTCGGCGCCGCGCGACCGCTTCAGTCCCAGGCCGCCCCGCCCCCGCCCGACGACCAGTATCTCGCTCGCGCAAAGCGGATTCTCAGACAGACTCCACTCATCGACGGGCACAACGACTTGCCCTGGCGCATCCGCGAGGATTCCGTCGCGCGAGGGAATGTCGACGCATATGATCTCCGCCGTCCTACGCCCGGCCATACGGACCTTGCCCGACTCAGGAAAGGCATGGTGGGAGCCCAGTTCTGGTCCGTTTACACGCCCGGCGAATATCGCGACTCGGGCTATGCAAGGGTGCAGCTCGAGCAGATCGACATCGCGCGGCGAGTCATCGCGAAATACCCGGACCGCCTCGCCCTCGCCTTGAGCGCCGGTGACATCCGGCGCGATTTCAGCCAGGGGAAAATCGGGTCACTCCTCGGCCTCGAGGGTGGGCACTCTATCGAGAACTCGCTTGCCGCACTTCGGATGTACTACGACCTGGGCGTGCGTTACATGACGCTGACGCACAACGTCACGCTCGACTGGGCCGACGCCGCTCTCGATTCTGCGAGGCACAAAGGGCTGACTCCGTTCGGCGACAGTGTCGTGCGCGAGATGAACAGGCTTGGGATGCTCGTGGATCTCTCGCACGTTTCGCCCGCCACGATGAGTGC
>DATHHC010000208.1:0-10740 GCA_035317285.1 Gemmatimonadaceae bacterium
GGGCTTGATCGGAAGCTTTGCGCGCGCGTCGATCATGATCGGCTTGTGGCCGAAGCACATCTCGCACGCCTCTGCGAGCATCGGCGTGATGGCCGGCACGACCGAGCAGATGGCTGAGCCTTCCGCACCTCCGGGCGACGCTATCTCCGGACCAACAATGGAGCGAATCAGGAGCGCCAGCTCGTCGGCCGTTCTCGGCGCCGCCGTAGTCAGCCTCCAATGGGAGACCAGCTCGCCCTTTTTGAAGATTCCGATTGTGATCTCTGAGTTGCCTACGTCGAAAACGACGATCATTGCGAATCCTCGAGCACGAGAGAACCTGAGCGGAACGCAGCAACAGAGTCTGCCAACGCGACGAGCAGCTCGCCAGTCGGAGTGATTCCCGCCACGCGACCGACGGCCGGCTCGATGCACCTTCGCCCTCGAGCGAGGTCGCGGGCGTCGAACTCTTCCATTTCAGCAGTGTTGAGCGGACCCTTAGCTCGCGCCGCCGCGACGACCGCCGGCACCAGCTCGCCGAGGACGTCGAGCCGATCGGAATCCGGCTCGAGCCCCGCCGCGGTTTCGACGTTTGCCGGCGCCCGCACGTTGACGCCCAATCCGATCGCCACCCATTCGACCGCCTGCTCCCGCCATCGCGCCTCCACCAGGATTCCACCGAGCTTTGCCCGGTCGATGTAGAGGTCGTTCGGCCATTTGAGGCGAATGGGCTCGGGCGCAAATCGGTCGAGTGCTTCAGCCGCTGCGAGTCCGACCCGCAAAGAGAGAACACCCAGACCCGAGTTGTCCGACGGCCGCTCAATCAGCGTGAGCCACAGACCAGCGCCCGGCGACGATTGCCAGCTCTTCCCGCCCCTCCCGCGACCCGCGGTCTGCTCGTTGGCGATCACGAGTGTGCCGGCCGGCGCGCCTTGAGCCGCAAGCCGGTGCGCAACGTCGAGCGTTGAGCTGGTCGACTCGAGGAGCTCGACGCGCGGGAGCTCGAGCATCCGTTCGATCGCTTCGTGATCGGCTCCATCGAAGCGTACCCCTCTATCCGCGCGCGTGTATCACCGCCAAAACCGCAAGTCCGAGCACGACACGATAAAAGGAGAAAATGCCGTAGCTGTGCCTGCTCACGTAGCGCATGAGAATTGATATGGCGAGCCAGCCACTGATCGCCGACGCAGCGACGCCCGACATCAGCTCGTTCGTCAGCCCGCCGCTCTGCAGCGCTTTTGGTCCTTCAAACACGACGGCCGCCGCGATGATTGGCATGCTCATGAGAAAGCTGAACTCGGCCGCGCTCTCACGATCGAAGCGCAGTCCACGCGCCGTCGTGATGGTCGAGCCGGAACGGGAAACGCCGGGAATCAACGCGATCACCTGCGACAAGCCGATCAGAAGCGCGTCCACCCAGCGCATTTCGCCGATTATACGCCGCTGATCGACAAGCTTGTCGACAAGCCAGAGAACCAATCCCATCACGATCAGCGCAATCGCGATGATTGTTGGATCGCGAAACGCGGACTCGGCCCTGGACTGAAGAATGTACCCGCCGATGCCGCCCGGAATCGTGGCGATTATGAGGTGAACCACCTTCCGTTTTTCGGGTGTCTCGACGCGGAAGGTCGTGAGGATGCCGAACGCCGCCTTCACCAGGTTGATCCACTCTATTCGGAAGTACCAGAGAACGGCCAGCAGCGTGCCGAAATGCAGCGCGACGTCGAACGCCAGACCGGGATCCTCCCAGCCGAACAGCCACGGAGCGAGAGTCAGGTGCGCGGAGCTGCTGATGGGAAGAAACTCGGAGAGTCCCTGAATGATTCCGAGCGCAATCGCCTGAAGAGGTGTCATTTGTCAGTTGGCGGGAAGTGATGTGCGATAGAGTGCTTCGTACTTGCTGACGATGGCGTCGCGGGAGAATCTCTCGCGAGCATCCGACGCCGCCAGCTTGCTCATTGCCGACCAGCGCTTCTGGTCCTGAAGGATCTCCAGCGCGGCCGCGGCCATGCCCGGAATGTCGCCGACGCCGCAGAGCACACCGGTTTCTCCGTCGCGGACGACTTCTGGAAGTCCGCCGGCGTTGCTCCCGATGACGGGCACGCCCGATGCGAGCGCCTCCAGCGCGCTCAGGCCGAAAGACTCGCTCTGGCTCGGCAGCAGAAAGAGATCCGCGGCCGCGAGCAGAGGCGCGATCTGATCGAGCTTTCCGAGAAACGATACCGAGTCCGCCACGCCGAGCATGCGAGCCTCTTCCTCCGCGGCGGGGCGATCGGGTCCATCACCAATCATCACCAGCACGCTGGGAAGCTCGCGATTCACCTCAGCGAAGATGCGTACCACATCGCGCACCCGCTTGACGGTCCGAAAGTTGGAAACGTGCATGAGAATCGGCTTCGACGGACCGAACTGCTTCTTCAGGAGGGACGGATACGTCTCGCGATTGTAGACGTCGGGGTCGATGAAGTTATGGATCACTTCGATCTCGGGGCCGTCGCAACCAAAGGCACGGCAAGTCTCGTCCTTGAGGTACTCCGAGACCGCCGTGATGCGATCCGATTTCTCGATCGAGAACTTGGTAATCGGATAGAACGAGGGATCCTGCCCGACGATCGTAATGTCAGTTCCGTGGAGCGTCGTTATCACGTGGACGTCTTCGCCCGCCTCACGCAGCATCTCGCGCGCGATCCAGGCACTCGTCGCATGGGGGATAGCGTAGTGACAGTGAAGCAGCTCGAGGTGATGGCTCTTGACCACCTCGTGCATCCGCACGGCGAGAGCGAGATCGTATGGCGGAAACTCGAACAGCGGATAACGGCCGACATCGACCTCGTGGAAAAAAATGCGCGGTAGGAACGACGGAAGCCGGAACGGCTGCCGGTACGTGATGAAGTGGACCTCGTGCCCGCGCTCCGCCAACGCGATGCCCAGCTCGGTCGCCACGGCGCCGGAGCCACCGTACGTCGGGTAGCAGGTAATGCCTATGTTCACTCGGTCCCTTCCCACCACTCCCGCACGACGGCGCGGGCTTGAGAGTCTTCAGGATTGACATGTGTCACAGCGGTCGGGGGCAGCTGATGCCTGAACCACGTCCGCTGGCGCTTCGCATACTGTCGCGTCTCAATAATGATCCGCTGCCGAGCCGATGACAAATCCAGCGCCCCTTCGACGTGCTCGCGCATCACTGAATAGCCGCTCGCTTTCCACGCCGGCGCGCCAGGCGGGACCACGCGCATCAGCTCGCGGACCTCGTCCGCCCACCCGGCTTGGAGCATTCTGTCGACGCGCGCTTCTATTCTCGACCCGAGCCCGGGTCCGGGATCCACGACCAGGTACACGGCTTGGCGATCCCGGATTTCGGCGGTCGCCGCGGCTTTATGCTCCGCGTGAAGATCGCTGATGCGCGCACCTGAAAGCAGCGCCGTCTCGATTGCGCGGAGGAGCTGGGTTCGGCCGAGGTGCGCTCGCGCAGGATCGAGTTGCTGGCACCAGAGACGAAGCTCGGCGAGAGGCTTTGCATCCAACTCGCGCGCAAGCTCCGCTCGCTGCGACGCGTCCACTTCAGGTGCTGCGAACAACGGAGTAACCAGTGCCTTGATGTAAAGACCAGTTCCGCCCACGATCGCTGCCGCCTTTCCGGTCTTGCCGGCGCAGGCGATCCAACCCTCCGCCTCACTCGCCCACTTCGCGGCCGAGTATCGCTCCTCCGGGGTGGCGACATCGACTCCGTAATGCGGGACGCGCGCACGTTCTTCGCGTGTGGGTTTCGCCGTTCCGATGTCGAAGCCGCGATAGATCTGCCGCGAATCCGCGCTGACGATCGCCGCGTTGCTGGTCTCGCCAAGCTCCAGCGCGATTGCTGATTTTCCGGCGCCGGTCGGGCCGCAGATTACTCGCAGTGGGCGCTTTCGATTCCGCGTCGCCGGCGAGCGTCTTTGACTATCGCCTGCCAAAGCGCCGCTCTACCTCGTCCCAGGTGAGATGAACGATCGTGGAGCGGCCGTGGACGTCGTGAGCCGGCAGTGTGGTGTCTCTCAATGAGGCGAAGAGCGAGCGCATCTCTCCCTCCGAGAGCTCCTCCCCTGCTTTGATCGCGGCCTTGCAAGCAACGGTTGCGGCGAGACGCTCGTGTTTCGCGGCTGCGCCAGCGACGCGGTCGCCCGTCAGTGCATCGAGCGTCTCCCGCAAGCAGCGCTCGGCGTCGAAGCGCGGGTGCGGCATGGGGACGGTGTTTACGATCAGCGTATGTCCGCCGAATCCCTCGACTTCGAAGCCGAGGCGCTCGAGATACTCCCGGTTGGAATCGAACGCCTCGCCTTCGGCCGGTCCGAGGTGGAGAGTCAATGGAAGCAGCAGTCGTTGGGCGGGCGCCGAGCCGCTTTCAAGGGTGTGCATGAACTGCTCATAGAGCACACGCTCGTGTGCGGAGTGCTGATCGATCAGAACCAGTCCGTCCTCGTGTTCGAAAGCGATATATGTGCGCCGAAGCTGAAAGAGAGGAGGGATTGGTTGCGCTGGAGCCGCAACATTCTCCGTGGACACGGCGGTCGCGTATTCCGCGTCGTCGACGTCCGCCCCACTCGTGCCACCCGCGAACAACGGCGAGTCGTGATCGATGGGCGGGCGAAGGATCTCCGAGTCTGGATTCGGCGGCGGCGCGCCGGGCCGAAAGCTGAAGCTCGAGCCCCGAAAGCCGAGCGAGGCAGCGCTGTCCAGTGTTCCCAGTGAGCGTCTCACGGCGGTCTCGACCGCCCGCTCAACTGTCCATCGATCGCGAAAGCGCACCTCCGCTTTCGCCGGATGCACATTCACATCGACGGCGTCAGCAGGCAGCGTAACGTCGATGAAGAACGATGGCCGGACACCCGCGATAATGGTCGAGCGGTATGCTGACTCGACCGCGCGTCCGATCCCAGCGTCGCGAACCGCGCGTCCGTTGATCGAGAGAAAGGCGCGCCGAGTGGACGTGCCGACGTCTGCCGGGCGCTGAACGAGACCACTGGTGTGAATCGGGCCAGCGACATCGTCCACATCGAGGAGATCTTCCGCGTATCGGCCGCCCCAGATTGCGCCGAGGCGCGACCGGACGCTTGTCACCGGTGGCAGAGTCAGCGCGCTCTTTCCGTCGTGTGACAGGTGAATACGGACTGCCGGCTTTGTGAGCGCCAGTGCGGTCAGTGATTCAACCGCGCTTCTCCATTCCGATCGAGCGCTTCGCAGGAACTTGAGCCGCGCCGGAACGTTGTAGAAAAGCTGGCTTACCGACACCGTGGTGCCCCGGCGCCGTGCGATCCGTTCCGCCTTGGAGATCTGTCCGCCGGCTACTCGGGTCAGCGTGCCCTCTCCGTCGGCTGCTGCCGTTTCGATCTCGAACTGCGAGACCGAAGCAATCGCCGGCAGCGCTTCGCCGCGAAAACCAAAGGTGGGCACTCCGACGAGGTCAGACGCTTTGCTGATTTTCGAAGTTCCGTGGCGAGCTAAGGCGATTGGCACTTCGTGCGCGGCGATGCCAGTGCCATCATCGCTGACTCGAATGAGCCTCCGGCCACCATCCTCGAGCGAAATCTCGACGACCGTCGCGCCCGCATCGACGGCGTTCTCGACCAGCTCCTTCACGACTGACGAGGGCCGCTCGACGACCTCACCCGCGGCAATCTGATCCGCGACCGCGCTGGGAAGAATTGAAATCACCGGCATGATAGTACCGAAGTTACCAATCCTTTCCCCTTGGCGGGGTCGGGACATTTTTCTTCTGCCGCTTACCCTGCACGTCGGTTTCCTTGTCCTCGGCTGCGTTGAGCACGGCTTCCGCCTGCTGGGGCGTCATTCCTGGAACCGGCTTGGGGGCCTGCGACTGGTTCGGGCTCTGCGCCGGCGATGGGGTCTTGGTCTGACCCTGACCTCCGCCACCACCGCCGCCGCCTCCTCCTCCTCCACCACCCCCGCCTTTCTTCTGTCTCAGAGCGAGCTCGTAATTCCACCTCGCATCAGAATCAGCGACGGCAACCTCGAGAACCTGTTTGTAGCGATAGAGTGCGCTATCGAGCGGAACGTCCGCTGAATCCTTGGCACGACGTCCCTGAAGCAGGTAGTCGAGACCGAGGTTGAATCGCGCGTGATGCCGGACTTCCGGATCCTTTGAGTCGGACGCGCGCGTGAGAGGCGGTATGGCAGGCACCAGCGAGTCGCGAAGCAGGAGTCCCGTTCCCGCGTTGTAGAGAGCAATCGCCGGCTTGTCGCGCTCCGCTGGTCTGCACGATGTGACCACCATTAGCATCGTCGCCGTCGTTGCTGCCGCCGCTACCGCTCTCCTTCTGCGGCGGCGCGTCTGGAGGAAAGTATCGAGCGCCAGGAGCAGCAGCGCTGCGAGCACGAACCACTGGAACTGAATGCCCAGATTCTCTCCGGAAACCACGGAACGTGGATTGGCGTGAAGATTGTTCAACGCGACCCGGATTTGTCCCGCCTTGTTCGGACTGCGGGCATCGACGAAGACTCCCTTCGCTTCGTCGGCGATCGCCTTCAGCAAGACGGGATCGTAGCGAGTGATGACAATGTTTCCGTTCTCGTCGCGTTTCTGGGTGACGACGCGGTTCTCGACGATCGGGATGGTTGATCCCTCCGGAGTTCCGAATCCCACCGTGATCACCGTGAATCCCATCGCCCGCGCGCGCCGCGCCTCTGACAGGCTTTCTTCCGGGTTGTCGAAGCCTTCGCCGTCGCTCATCAGGACGATCGCCTTGTCGCCCTGAGACTTGTTGAGCGACAGCAGATTTGTCGACTGACGAAGCGCGCTCGAGAGCGCGCTCCCACCCTGCCCCACGATTGACGGATCCAGGTTCTGCAGGAAGAGATCGAGAGCGCTGTTATCCACCGTGAGCGGCGTCAGGATATAGCTCCGGCCGGCGAATGCCAGCAGCGCGAACCGATCGCCCGGCGAGAGATCCCTCAGCCGGTCGATCTCCTGCTTCATTGCTTGCAGACGGTTCGGCCTTTCGTCCGTCGCCAGCATGGAGAGCGAAGCGTCGAGCGCGAGTACGACGTCCACGCCTTGCTGCTTGACCACGTTCTGCTCGACGCCCCAGCGAGGCCCGGCCAGCGCGACACCGAGCAGAAGCGTGGCCAGAGCGGCGCGGCTAGCAGCCGACCAGGTACGCTGCTTCGTGATCGAGGGCGCGAGTCGCGCGATCATCGATGGAGTGCCGAGCCGGGCGAGACGTGTTCTCCGCGCGCGGATTCCGAGCCGTACGAGCCACGCCGTCACGAACGGGAGCGCGATCGCAAATATCAGCGCCCACGGCCACTGGATGTATCGGAGATACTCTGAGAATGTCACGGCAGCGGCGCCTTCCAGGCGACAATCGCCAGCTCAGCGAACAGCGCCAGAATCCCGATCGCGAGCGGCCAGCGATAGAGTTCTGTGTACCTCACGATCGAGCTGGAGTGTACGGGAGCCCGCTCGAGCAGATCGATTTGGGCATAGATGTTCTGGAGAGCCGCGGCATCGCGCGCACGGAAGTAGCGGCCCCCCGTCATGCGCGCGATGTTGCTGAGTAGGCCCTCGTCGATTTCAACGGGCTGATACTCGTAGCGAAGCCCGCCGGCGGCGGTTCGTCCGACCGGCACCGGCGCCATCCCGGCACTTCCAACCCCAATTCCGTAGATCTTGATTCCGTAGGCGGCGGCCGCTTTGGCCGCGACCAGCGGTTCAATGCTGCCGCGATTGTTCACACCATCGGTAAGAAGGATGAGCACCTTCGATTTGCCGGGGGCATCGCGCAGCCTGTTGGCGGCCGTGGCAATCGCGTTGCCGATCGCCGTCCCGTCCTCGAGCTGCCCGGCCTGAAGATTCGAGACCGCCTGCATGACAACGGGATAGTCAGTCGTCAGAGGCACCTGCGTCAGAGCTTCGCCGGCGAATGCGACGATGCCGATCCGATCCGACGTTCGACGCGCGATGAACTGCTTGACCTTGTCCTTCGCCACCTCGATTCGATTGTTCGGGCGAAAATCGAGCGCGAGCATCGAGCTCGACAGATCGATCGCCATGACGATGTTGATTCCTTCGCTGGTCTGGGTCTCCGTGTGCGCCCCGGAGCGCGGACGCGCAAGCGCGAGGACGAAGGACGCCAGCGCGATGTTCCTGAGCAGGAATATCGCCCGCGGCACCCAGCCTCCGACGTGCGGTCCGGTTGCCAGCACTGATGTGCGGGAGAAGACGATCGCGTCCTTGCGCCGCAGGCGACGCCAGAGCCACCACGCGGGCAGGAGAAGAAGCAGCCAGAGCGCTTCCGGCGTGAAGAACTCGAACAACCCGAAGACGCTCATGCTGCGCGCGCCTTGGCGTTTGCGAGCCGCTTCGCAACCTGGGCCGCGGGGTTCAATCGTGCCTCAACATGATCGACGATTGCCCGGAGGTCGGTTCCCGCTAGTCTGGACTCATCGAGCCTGGTCTCGGCGCGGGCGAACTTCACCAGGTCCGATTCCTCGAGCAAACGAGGCAGCACCGCCTCTACTCCATCGTGCGGTTTCATTGTGCGCAGAAGCTCGGACGTCGTATCGGAGCGTCGAACGCCAGGGACGCGGGCGGCCAGGTACTCTCGCGTGACGTCCACCATCGCGGCGAAGTATTCAGTGTACTGGCCGTCCTCGAGTAAATGGCGCGCCTCGATCCGCGCGAATTCGTGCTGCGCGTGGACGTAGGGATCGACTGGCGGCTTCGGCCGGTTGCGCCAACGCCACCACGCCCACCAGAGCAGAACCGCCGCGATCGCCGCGGCGAGCATCATGACCCAAAGCCACCAGTTGATTACGGGCAGAACGATCAACGGACGCGCGGGTTTCGGAATCCGCAGCGAGGTGTCTGCCGGTAGAACCGATTTCACGAATACCGACGCGCCTCCCAGTGGCGGTCGCCTTTCCAGACCCTCGAAAGTGACGCGAACGTCCGGAATTCTCAGCGGCTGCGTCCCGATGTCCCATGCGACGAGGTTATAAAGAGCCACCGCGGTGTCGCCGAGCATGCTGACGACTTTTTCGCCGCGAAGCTCGATCGGGCGGACGCCGTTCTGCGTCGCCGTGTCGGGTCCGGTGGGAAACTCGAACCGCACCCCCTTTGGCGCGAGCACCTTGATGAAGAGACTGAATGGCTGCCCAATCAGCACAGTATCAGGGCTCACGCGAAACCCCATTTGGACCGACAGCTCGGCCCGCGGATTCGGCGCTGCTTGGGGAGCTATCGCCTGCCACAGCAATAGCGCGAGACCGACGAAGCTCACCGTCGCCGAGCCCGCGTTTCTCTGGCGCGGAAGAAGCGCAACAGCGGTTCGACGACTCCGCCTTCCGTGCGGACTGCGACTTCGTCGATCGCGAGTCTGCGCAACAGGTGCTTCCGCTCTTCCCGCTCGGCCGAGACACGCTGGGAGTACGCACCGCGGACATTGGGACTGCTGGTATCAACCTCGAACGTGTCACCGGTCTCCGGATCCATCAGTCGCGCGATGCCGATGTCGGGCAGGTCGCGCTCGCTCGGATCTTCGACAGTGACGGCTACGACGTCGTGCCTCTGTGCAAGGATTTTGAGCGGGTGGGAGATATCGCCTTCCAGAAAATCCGAGACGATGAACACGATCGCCTTCTGGTTCAGCATCTTCGCGACGTAATCGATCGCGGTCACCATGTCTGTCCCGCGCCCGACGGGCTCAAAGGCCAGGAGATCGCGAATGATGCGCAGCACGTGCCGCCGCCCCTTCCGCGGCGGAATGACGTGCTCGATGCGATCGGTAAACAGACAGACGCCGACGCGATCGTTGTTGCGAACCGCGGACATCGCCAGCACCGCGGCCAGCTCACTCGCAAGCTCGCTCTTGAATCTGTTGACGGTTCCGAATCGCTCCGATCCGGAAAGGTCGACGACCAGCATGACGGTGAGCTCGCGCTCTTCGATGTAGCGCTTGACGAACGGCCGGCGCATGCGCGCCGTGACGTTCCAGTCGATCGAGCGGACCTCGTCGCCGGGCTGGTACTCCCGCACTTCGGAGAACTCCATCCCCTGCCCCTTGAACACGGAGCGGTACTCGCCCGTGAAGACGGAGTTCACCAGTCCGCGTGTCCGGAGCTCGATCAGTTTGACCTGCCGCAGAATCTCCGGCGGCACTCCCATCGGCTTTTCGGGAGTGCGCCTGGGCGCCTCCTTGTGGCGCCGACGCGCAAAAATGCCGATCACGGAACCGGGATTGCTTCCAGGATGCGGGCGACGATCTCGTCGCTCGAGACCTCTTCCGCCTCGGCTTCGTAGGTGCGGAGGACGCGATGACGCAGCACGTCGGGTGCGATCGCCTTCACGTCGTCCGGCGTCACGAACGCGCGTCCGCGGAAAAACGCGTGGGCGCGCGAGCCCTGTGCCAACGCCAGCGTCGCGCGCGGGCTCGCGCCGTACTCGATCAGCGGCTTCAGCTCGGCCAGGCCGGACTGATCGGGATTCCGCGTGGCGTGAACTATTTCGACGATGTAGTCGACCACCCGCTCGTCGATGTACAGCTCGGCGATGTGCCGGCGCGTGTCGAGGATCTGTCTTGGCGTTGCGACCTGGTCGACCGGGATTGGTTCGCCGCTGGCCATCCGTCGGAGCACCTCTTTCTCTTCCTCACGCGTCGGATATCCCACGTGCAACTTCATCATGAAGCGATCGACCTGGGCTTCCGGCAACGGGTATGTGCCTTCCTGCTCGATCGGGTTCTGGGTCGCCAGCACGAGGAA
>DATHHC010000209.1:0-30735 GCA_035317285.1 Gemmatimonadaceae bacterium
TATGGCTTCTGCTGGAAGCGCCACCGCTTGATCAGCTCCGGCGTGACGCCTGGCATGGTCCCAACCAGGGAGACCAGCCACTCGTCCTTGAAGCGGAATTTTCGCTCGTTGGGCTGCGGTTCGGCAGGTGTCGTCATGTCGTCCAGTGGGGCACTTCCATACTGCGGCGCGCTGCGGCGATCTATAGATAGCAGGCCGTCTAAAATGACTGCTCTGACCCTCCGAAGATAACACCCGAGTATGTCGGTTCGGTATTTGCAAAAACCAGCCGCGACCACCAGGAATCACGGCGTTCTCAGACCGCCGCGGTCCTGAAATCTTTACCACGTCCTGACCAGGGCGATTTCCGGCTCGACATGTCATTTCCATCGATCCAGGCAACAAGTCACGTCCCCGGGGGACGCTCACCAGCGACCGGCGCCGCCACGGGTCGCACTCGCAACAAGATCCTCAACCTTCTGCCCGCCAAGGACTTGGAAGCCGTGCTCGAGCGGAGCGAGCTGGTTACGGTCAAATCCGAGGAACTCGTCTTTCGACGGAGAGAGCCGATTCCCTACGCATACTTCCCGGACAACTGCGTGATCTCGCTCGTGACGGAGATGGCGGACGGTGATACGGTCGAGGCGATGACCGTTGGAAACGATGGATTCGTCGGGATGGCAGTCTTCAACGGAGTCGCTTCGTCGTGGCTCAAGGCGATCGGACAGATCTCGGGCGAGGCGAGGCGCATTGCGACAAGCGATTTCCGCGCTGTAACCCAGGCGTCCCAAGCCCTCGAGCGTCTGCTGCATCGCTACAGCCAGTTCGTCCTCGAGACGGTCTCACAGTCAGCGGCGTGCAACAGACTTCATGTCATCGAGCAGAGGGCCGCTCGCTGGCTGCTCATGTCCGAGGACCGCGTTGGGCGCAACCAGTTCGACCTCACGCAGGAATTCCTGGCCGAGATGCTGGGCGTGAGGCGGCCCGGTGTGACGGTGGCGATGGGGGTACTCGAGAGGGCCGGCCTGATTGCCCACGGGCGCGGCAACATTACGGTGGTCGACCGGGCTGGTCTCGAGAAAGTGGCGTGCGAGTGCTACGCGGCCATTAAAGGTCGGCAGACGGAGCTCTTTGGACCTTCTGCCTAGTAGGGATCGGGGTGCCTAGTAGGGATCGCGAGGCTCACTGGTCACACGAATACAAAAGCAGGGGGCTGATCGCCTTGCAGCTGCTACGCCAGGGGCTCTTCTGGTGGCGTTCGAGGTAACTGCAACAGAACGCCCGGCATGCAAAGCGCTTCGAGGCGCGCAAATCTCAAATTTGCCGACCCCTTTGCGCCAGTATGGAAGCCCCCAGCGTAGCGTGTAGTTGGCTATCGGCCCCCCGCTTCAGTTTTGTGGATGCCAGTCGCCGCGCCGCGATCCAGACCCAACACCCTCAAGAAGCGGCATCACGGTCTCGGAGAATCTCTCCATTTCCTCGAGTTGCGGACTGAACTGAAGGAGCAAGAGATCCACGCCGACTGATTCCAGATCCCGGATCCGGTCGGCGACCTTCTCGGGCGTTCCAACCAGTCCCGCGCGAAGGCCACGGTTCGAAACCGAGTAGTCCTCCAGGCTTACCTGCTGCTCGAGCGCAGTGTGCGAGATCCAATCCTGGTAGTTCTGATAACCGGGCGTTCCCGGCTGCACGTTCGTTATCCGCGCCAGCTCCTTTTGTGCTTCCTCCTCAGTATCGCGAACGACCGCGTAGGCAGCGACGCCGTATTGCATCGGACCCAATCCAATCCTTTCACGACGCCCGCGCATGTCGGCGATCTTAGGGGCGACCCTCTCGGCTGGATCGCCGTGCATCACGTACGCGTCGCAGGTGCGCGAGATCAGCTCTTTGGCCGCGGGGCTCTCGCCGCCGGCGTAAATAGTGGGGCGGGGCCGCCGAAACGGCTTGGGCTCGAGGATCGTCTCCTCGACTTTGTAGTGGCTTCCGGAGTGGCTGAAGCGCGGCTCGTTCCACACCCCATTCACGACGCGCAACCATTCGTCGGTGCGCGCGTACCGGTCGTCGTGCTCCTCGAAGTTGATGCCGTAGCGCCTCGCTTCGTCTTTCCACCACGACGAGACGACGTTCAAAGCGAGACGTCCACCGGAGATGTGATCGATGTTCGCCGCCTGCTTGGCAAAAATCGCCGGCTCGTGAAAAGTCGGACGCACCGCCACCATCAGCTCCAGCTTCTCAGTCACCGCCGCGAGTGCCGCCGCCGTGGACCATGCCTCGAGCGAATCCGCATCGATTCCCTTGATGTCATTCATGAACAGCTCGGCGATCAGCGTGATGTCGTAGCCGATCTGCTCGCTCCGCTGCGCGAGTCGCTTCACATAGTCCCACGATGCGGTCATGCCCTCGTCGGGGACGTTTCTGAGCCAGCCGCCAAAGACGGGAAGCCAGTACCCGTATCGCATCAGGCCCTCCCCACGGCTGAAGCCGCGGTCGACGCATCCGCTCCGACAGTTTCGGCCCCGTCTGCTCGCGCTTTTACGGCGCCCGCTTCCGCGCCGACGATCGAGGAACGCGAGACCCGCTCGACCAGGTAGTCGACCAGCCGCTCGAACGGATCGAATCCGATCACGTTGCGCGCGTCGGCGACGAAATTCGACAACGCGTTAATGTCGTAGAAGTAGTGGCGGCCATCGCGATCATCGACCAGATACTCGATTCCTCCGACATCGAGCTCGACACGAGCTGCGATTCTCTCTACCTCGCGAACTATCTCGCGCGGGGGGTTGAACTGCTCGACCCGCATGCCGTTCCTCTGGGCGTCAACCGCGCACGCCGCGCGTGATAGCTGCTGGCCGTCAGTGGTCTGGCAAATATCGGCGGGGCAGAGATTGAAAGAATCCTCGGCCGGATAAACGTTGATGGCGTAGAGAAACTTTCCGTCCAGAACCTCGACACGCGTGATGTGTCCGTCCTGAAGCGGCGCCAGCTCCTGGACGAGAGCGACCCTGTCGAGACCGAGATCGATAATTCCCGCCTTGGCCGCCGCGGTCAGAGACTCCTCGGTATCAAAGCGTGTGATTCCGGCGCCGCTTCCGCCGATGTTGGCTTTGACGACCACCGGGAATCGCAGGCCTTCGGCCGCTCGAGGAGCGAGCTCGGCGTTGTTGATGACTCGCGCCTTCGGATATGGGAGTCCCAGCTCGTCGAGTATGTCGAGCTGGAGTGCCTTGGATGTCTCCATCTCGTACGGCTCGGATCCATTCACGACCGGCACGCCGATCCGCTCCAGATGCCGCAGCCAGCTCAACGTGTGAAAGGTCACCTGCGCGTGGCCCCTCAGATACGCGGACGGGCTCGCTCTGTTGAACACGAGCGAATACGGAGATTGTGTTTCGGACGGATCATAGGTGTGCGCCGCGGCGTCCACGCGCACATAGGGAACTCTCCGGCGATCGAGCTCGGCGAAAAGCGGCCTGAACCAGTCGGGGTGCTCGTAGTAGATCGCGATCGGTCCATCGGGTGTTGCGGGCATTCGTCCTCTCGGTGCTTGGGTCGAAAAAAACTCGGCGCTCGAAATGGGATTCTGTTGGTCGAAATGAAACTCGGTTGCTCAAAAAAGGAACTCGGTGACACCTCCAAAAAAAACCGCGCCTCCTTGAGAGGCGCGGCCGTTGCGGATGGCTGCGTGAGCGGTTTCGCTCTTAGCTGTGCATGCTCGTGTTATGCGTACCCGAAATGCTCAGCTCCTCTCGTTGCGAGGGTCTGTCCAACAACACATAAGCATTCGGTAAGAGCAGTGCATGTTCGATAACCTATCGCGTTCCCCGCGGTGGTCAAGTCTAGTAGCGCCAGCTCCGGGTGTCCGCTCCTGCCGGTGCCGTCTTGAGCATGCGCTCCACGGCCCACGGCATCACCATCTGCACATAGCGAAGACGGGAGTACGCATTGGGCCGCGTGTGATCCCCGTTCCAGCAATGCTCGTCGCGATCACCGTAGTCCACTACCGCGTTCGCGGGTGGATTCGCGGAGCGGAAGAAATCGTCGACGAGATACACCGCGTCGTTGAGGTAGTAATTGTCCATGTCGCCCACGTAGATCCGCAGCTTTCCGTTCAACTTGGGACCAAGCGTCTTCCAGTCGCGCTTGAGGATGTAGGAGAGGTCGTAGTTATCGCGCCAGTACTGCGCGACGGAATGATCGATCACTCCCGTGAGCTTGTTCCAGATCGGTTTGGGATATCCATCGGCACCCACCGGCGAATACACCGATTCCCACACGTCCCACTGATCTCCCGAGCGGGTGTGGGTACCGATGGCGAGCTCACGATGATTTGCCTGCTCGATGGTCGCCGAGATGTGGCCGAGGTAGTCGCGATGCGCGGGCCGCGGAACACGCTTGAACGGTCCGGAGTCGTAGTAGGCGTTCGAGTCGGAATAAATGTCGACGACGGTGTAGGCGCGAAAGTCGATCGGGTCGGGGCACGCGACCCACGCGCCGTTGTACTCGTTCGGGTAGAACATCTGCACCGCGAGCGCTTCCCACCCACCGGTTGATCCGCCGAAAGTGAAACGCGCCCAGCCCTGGCCGATGCCGCGATAGCGACGTTCGATCTCCGGAAGAAGCTCGTACTGGATCGCGTCGCCGTAAGGACCGTTGTTCGCGGAATTCACCGCGTAGGAGTCGTCGTAAAAAGGGGTTGCGTGCTGGATCTCGACGAGCAGAGCGCGTGGGAATTCTTTGCTCGTCCAATCCTTATAGAACTGCCAGGCGTATTCCTGCTGAATGCGATTGTAGCCTGCCAGGTGAAAGCGCTCGCTGTAGTCCGGCTTGAGCGTCAAATCGGGTGGGGTCTCGCGCCAATTGCCGAGGCCCGAGGGAAAGTGCCCGTGATTGAGCATGAGCGGATAGCGGGCCGCTGGGTGCTCGTCGAATCCCAATGGTAGCAGCACCCACGCTGCGAGATCGGTGTCGCGCCCCCAGAACTTCGAGAGCCGCTCGCTCCGGATCTTCACGTACTTCACGTACTTTGTCTCCTGCTTTGCGTAGTCGGCGACCGGCGGAATTTCCTGGTCGAGCGCGAGGTGCACTACTTCGCCGCGCGCCGGATCAATTGAGAGAGAGCGGGGCCGAGCGTAGAGGTTGCCGGGCTTGCGGGCGTACTGCTGTCCCTCCCCTTTGTCGGGCGGCAGCTTTACGGTGTGGCCGTCCCCGCGACGAAAAGTCTCGTAGCGGTTGATCAGCGCTTGCACACGGTACGTCCCGCGTGGGAGGTCCGCGATGGACCGCAGCGGATACCCAAATGCGCTCGCGTCCACGACGCGCGTCTCACCAGGTTTCCAGCCATCGACATCGATGCCGAAAACCTGTTGCGTGCCGGGCGCATCGCTGATCTGGAAGCGCGGCTCGCTCGAGGTGTCGGTGGAGACAAAGACGAGCAGTCGGCCATCCAGAGGAGCGCGGCTTCGCTCGGCGGGAAAGGTTACTTCGAACCGGAGGTTCGGCGCGCGGCTCTGCGCGTGCGCACTCGGCGCAAGCAGGACGAGAAAGGACCACAGGAAAGCCGGTTTCAAGCGAGTGCGCATGTGGGCTCCAGGCTCTGAACGAGTGATTTGCCGGCTAAATGACGCGTAACTCGCGACCGGCACAAGGATGCCTTAGCATCCAGTCATGGATTCACGTGAAGCGCTCCGCCTACCCACGCGGGACGTCGTACGCGTTCTCGCGCTCATTTTCGGCTTCTACGTCGCGGTGCGGCTCCTCTGGATCGCGCATCCGGTGGTGTTCCTCTTCTTCCTCGGCGTCCTTTTCGGCTTGCCCCTCGCCCAGGGCGCCGACTGGCTCGAGAAGCGAAGGGTTCCGCGCTCCTTTGGCGTGCTCATAATCCTTACACTCTTTCTTGGCCTTCTTACCGTCGGTGCCGTCGGGCTGGCGCCCATTCTCCGCGCCCAGTCGCGCGAGCTCCAGGAGCGCCTTCCCGAATCAATGGACAAGATCGACGCCTGGCTCGGCCACCGCGCCAATGGCGTGCTCGGAATCCTGTTCAATCAAGAGAGCAGCAGCGACACTCTGCGGACCGCGGCTCAACGAACGGCAGCGGAGCCGGATTCAACGGAACAGAGCGAGATCCTCACGGATTCCGCTTTCACCGACGCGCAGGCAAGCGGCGCCGTCGCCCGCAAACCGGCTTCACGCGCGGACACCGTGGCGGCCGGAGGCAACCTTCGCCACGAGATCACGAAACAGTTTCGGGGCGCCCAGAATTCCTTTCTCAGCATGCTCACATCGACGTTCGCGGTCTCGGGCGCGTTTCTGCTCGTTCTCTTCATCGCCGCGTACATCGGCGTCGATCCGGCGCTCTATCACGGCGGACTCCTCGAGCTCTTTCCGCCGCGCCAGCGGGGTCGAGTGGCGTTGACGCTGGCGAGTCTCGCAACGACGCTCCGGCGATGGCTGGTGACTCAGCTCATTGCGATGCTCCTGATTGGCGCGGTGACCACCGTCTTCCTGTTTGTGATCCACGTGAAGGCGGCGCTCCCGCTCGGAATTCTCGCGGGAATCCTGAAGTTCATTCCGATCATCGGTTCGATCTTCGCCGCCATCCCGGCGATCGCGATGGCGTTCATCGACTCGCCCCACAAAGCGCTCGTCGTCGCGATCGGATACCTCGTGATTCAGTTCGTAGAGAATCATCTGCTGGTGCCCGTTCTCATGAAGCACGGAGTCAATATTCCTCCCGCTCTCACTCTCGGAATCCAGGCCCTGATGGCGCTCCTGTTTGGATTCCTCGGCCTGCTCGTGGCGGTGCCGCTGCTTGCCGCGATCCTCACCATCGCCCGCGCGATCAATCCAGTTGAAATGAGGGAAATTTCGGCGGAAGCCGACAAAGCCGTCGCCGCGCGGGGCGGGGGCTAGCTTCCCGCCACCGGCTGACCGCACGCTGGATCATTGGTCGGGGGATTCTCGAATTCATCGTATTCGCACAGTGGCGGCGCTGCGGGTTGGGGCTTTATTATCCAAGCCTACTAGTTCGAGCGGCGCTGTCAGCCCGACTACAAACCGGGCGCCTAAATGGCGAGCGCGGGACCCAGAGGAGATTTCATGATTCGTTACGCAGGCCGGTTTCTACTAATCGCGTGTTTTGGGGTTCCGTGCATCGCGGGCGCCCAGGCCCCGTGGCGCCAGGTATACAAGGACTCCGATCTCACCGTGATCTTTGACACGGCCAGCGTCTCACTGCAGTCGCCGGGGACATGGAGCACGGTCACCAGCTGGGATTACGCGAGGCCGCGTATCACCGAGCAGAAGAAGCAGTACACCCGCCTCGTCGAGCGCGCTTATGTCCGCTGCTCCCCGGTGAGGTTGAAGCGGGTCCGGAGCACGCTTTATTCGACGAACAACGTGCTGGTCCGCGACGAAGGTGAGGTCGATCCGCGCGATCAGGCGCACATGGTCTGGGATCGCCCAAAACCCGGCACGCCGGGCAAGAATGCGTTCGAATCGGTGTGCGGAATCCTTACTCGGAGACGGTCCGGCTCAGCTTCGGTTCCGGCCAAAACGACCCCTCAAAAGGTCATCCCTGCCAAGCCGGCAACTAAGAAATAACCGACGTCCCGAAGCGAGCAAACCGGCTCGAGCTCAGCAACCAAGAAGGGCGCGGCTAAGTCCGCGCCCTTCTTGCGTTTACGAGACTCCAATCCCCCGGCATTTTCGTGCCAAAATGGTCGGTTCCCAGGGCCAAAAAAACGCCCATTGTGGCCGGTTGTTTGCCTTATAAGGAAGTGCGTAATTCAACAGGGGAGCTATCCAAATGCGACTACTCGAATCCACGAAATCAAACAAAAAAGGACGGTCAGCAGGCGGGACCATCTTTAGCGTAATATTGCACTCGCTGATCATTTTCCTCGCGGTTTTTGCCACGGCCAGAGCCGGTTCCAAGCCGGATAAGGTAAAGGCGGAGAACGTCCGCTTCGTGGAAGTGAAGAAGACTGAGCCGCCTCCTCCGCCCAAGAAGGAGCTGCCGCCCCCACCCAAGGAAGCGCCCAAGCCGAAGGTAAAGGCGCCGGTGGTTCAGGTGCAGCTTCCGAAGGACGTCCCGGTCGCCCCACCGCAGGGGTTCAAGGTCGTGCCACCGGTAGTGAACGTTCCCACCAGCATACCCACAGTCGATCTATCAGCCGCACTGACGAACGAAAAAGACTTCAGCGGCAAAGGTGTCGCCGGGGGATCGTCGAGTGGCGTGAAGGGCGGCACCGGGAACGAAGGTGACCTCGGCAAGGCCGCAGGCACCGACCACGGCCCGTACATGGAGTTCCAGGTCGAGAAGCCGGTCCAGAAAATCGGCGGCGACGCTCCAACGTACCCCGAGGCCCTCAAGTCGGCGGGCGTCGAGGGCAAGGTCCTCGCACAGTTCGTCGTCAACGAGAGCGGCCGCTACGAAGCGGGCACTCTCAAGATCCTGGACTCGAGCAATCCGCAGTTCACCGCCGCCGTGAAGGATGCGCTCCCCCGCATGAGGTTTTCGGCGGCGCAGATCGGGGGCAGAAAGGTTCAGCAGCTCGTACAGATGCCGTTCCAATTCAACATCAAGCATTAGCACAACAACCCGATCGAAGTGAAGCCGCGGGGTTTCCCCCCGCGGCTTTGCTTTGCCCAACGGCCCAGAATCGGCAGAGGGAGGGCGGTGTATGATTACCGGATCGAATTAGATTCAACCGCTCATGACCAATCGCTGGCAGCTCCTCGTCGGAGTCGTTGCGCTTTTCGCGCTGGCTCCTTCGATGCACGGCCAAAATCGCAATCAGACACCGGTAGCCCGACCAAAGCCGCAGAAGCCCGTCGAGATCCCACCGGCGGTCGTCGTGCTGGAGGTCGATACATCGGCGGGTGACTCGACGCGCACGATCATCCAGCGCGACTTCGATTACGGCGATCGCATGCAGCCGCTCATCCTCGACAGCGCAACGCTGGATGACATTTGGCGGCCGGGTCAGACGAACATCAACTTCGCGCCGCTGGCGCAGACGCGGGCGAATTTCATCGTGAGGGCGAGACCGACCGCGACGGGATTGCACGTGCAGGTCTACGACGTGCCGCGCGGCCGCCTGCGGCAGGAAGACTATTTCCGATTACCCAGGGTTCCTGGGTACCGGCTGCCGTTCGTCCGCGATTCGCTTTCGACGCTTCTCGCCAGAAGAGCGCAGACGGCGATTGCGACGCTGGCGGCGGACTCCGTGGCCAGAGACACGCTCGCGCGAGCAGCGGCCAAACCCGTCGCAGGCAAGACGACGCGCGATCGCGCGAATGCTGCGCAGCGCGCGCAAGCAGCGCGCGACTCTGTCACACGCGAGCTGGACCGGCGCGATGCGCTGGCCCGCGCGAACGCGGCGCGTGACACGATCCGCACCGACTCTGTGTACGCGCGGTTCGTCCTCAGGGATTCCGTCCTGCGCGATTCGCTCGAGCGCGAGCGCCGACTCGGCATTCACGTCGTGAGCGACGAGATCGAGCGCTGGATCACGGGTACGCGGGGAATCGCCGCTTCTCGAATTGCGTTCATCGACGGGACCAAGCTCAAGATCGTGGACAGCGATGGCGCCAACGTGCGCACTATTCCAACCGTGGGCGCGGCACTCTCTCCATCGTGGCATCCGTCGGGGCGGTACCTCGTTTACGTGGACGCGGACGATGGTGGAACGCGCATCGCGCAGGTCGACCTGCGTACGATGAAGCCGAGGCTCCTCTCGGCGTCAACTCGCGGGCTCAACATCACGCCCGTCTACACCAAGGATGGAAAGAGCATCGTCTGGGCGCAGGGCGGCGATTCTCCGGCCGAGCTGGTTGTCGCGAGCGCAGGCGGTGAGGATTCGGTGCCCAAGCCGTTCGTTGGACGCACCGGATTCGAGACGACGTCGCCCAGCTTCAGCCCGGACGGGAAGCAGCTTGTGTTCATGTCGCCTCGTCCGCTCACTCCGCAGCTCTACTCCGTGAACGTCAACGGTACGGGTCTGCGATTGCTTACTCCCGTGGTAGCCGGAAAGCGCAGCTATCGGACGGGGGCGGACTGGTCGCCCGCCGGCGACGAGATTGCATTCCAGCAGCAGAACGGCGATTTCCAGGTGTGGACGATTCGCGTGAAGGATCGCGTGATGACGCAGCTCACTAACGAGGGTGAGAACGAGGATCCGGCGTGGGCCCCCGACGGACGACACCTGTCGATCACGCGGCGGCTCGGCGCCATTGGAGACCCGAGGAGCATCTGGGTGATCGATGAGCGCACGGGACGGCTGCGCCAGCTTACGACCAACGGCGATGGACGGTTGTCAGACTGGTCGCCGCCGCTGCGGCCCACTTACTAGGCGCGGCTCGATCGCTTCGCGTCGACTTGCATCTCTGCGCGGGGTCGGTGAGGGTATCCTCTCCGGACCCGCCCGCTAACGCGGGCACCCGCGCTCGCTTGGTCGGAGCCCCTAACTGCGCTCCCTCGCTCTGCTCGGTCGCGGGTCTCCTCCTCGCGCTCGCTTTGGGAAGCGCCTACGAGGACACCCTCACCTCCCTGCATAGATCTGTAACTGCAGCGGCGCTACGCGCCGCGGTTGTCGCGACAGCCGGTTGGCAGAGCTCATGGGCACCGCGAGGATCGTCCGTAGCTCTGAGCAGTCGCTCCAGAATGCGGGCAGGTGCGGCGTAACGCCCACCTATAGCCGCTCGTATATAGTTAGGATGAGGCAGCCAATACTCAGATACCGAGAGGACGCATGAGCACAAGCGCGGCCCGCACGAGCTCACCGCGCTACGACGCGGCGACCTCGAGTGTCACAGCTTTGCCGACGCGCGAGCGCCTGGTGTCGCTCGACGTTTTTCGCGGCCTCACCATCGCGGGCATGCTGCTGGTGAACGATCCCGGCACCTGGAGCGCGATCTTTCCGCCGCTC
This sequence comes from Gemmatimonadaceae bacterium, assembly GCA_035317285.1. GTDB lineage: Bacteria > Gemmatimonadota > Gemmatimonadetes > Gemmatimonadales > Gemmatimonadaceae > UBA4720. The sequence continues at coordinate 10,908 of DATHHC010000209.1, forward strand.
GAGCACGCCGAGTGGAACGGCTGGACGCCGACGGACCTGATCTTTCCGTTCTTCCTGTTCATCGTCGGCATCACGACCTACCTCTCGATGTCGGCGCGTCGAGCGCGCGGGGATGACGATTCCGCTCTCGTCAAACAGATCCTCCGCCGCGGAATCATCATCTACCTGCTCGGATTTGCGATGGCCCTGTTCCCGTTCTATCAGTGGGGAACGATCGATTCGCTTCCCAATGCCTCGGCGTGGGACAGGATCATCTTCCGCATCGAGCATGTTCGCATTCTCGGGGTGCTGCCGAGAATCGGCATCGTGTACATCTGCGCGGGGCTGCTGACGCTCAAGACGACGCTCAAGCAGCAGGTCATCATCATCGGCACGCTGCTACTCGGCTACTGGTTTGCGATGACGCTCATCCCGGTTCCGGGTGAGAACGAGATCGGAGCGCTGCTGCTGCACACCAAGGACAGAAATCTGGCCGCGTATCTCGACCGGCTGATCCTGGGAACGAATCACACGTGGGTCGGGAGCGTGACGTTCGACCCCGAAGGTCCGTTGTCCACGATCCCGGCGATCGGGACGGCGATGCTCGGCAATATCGCAGGTCGCTGGATCGCGTTGAAGGAGAAGCCGCTGCTCGAGCGCATCAGCGGCCTCTTCGTGGCCGGCTCGATCGCGATGGTGCTGGGTCTGATGTGGAACTGGTCATTCCCGATCAACAAGAGTCTGTGGACGAGCTCGTACGTCTTGTTCACCGCCGGGATGGCGTGCGTTGCGATAGCCACGATCATGTGGATCGTCGACTACAGCAACGTGAAGTGGTGGACGAAGCCGTGGGTGGTGTTCGGCGTGAACCCGATCGTGGCGTTCGTGGGCTCGGGTGTGATGGCGCGGCTGATCTACACACTCTGGCACGTCAACTACAAGGGTCAATCGATTTCGATCCAGAGCGCGATTTATCAGGGTGTGTTTCTGCCCTGGCTACCCGAGCGCGTGGCATCGTTGGCCTTTGCGATCGCGTTCGTGCTGCTCTGGTACGGGATCCTGCTCGTTCTCTACCGCAAGAAGATCATTCTCAAAGTCTAGATCGCGTCGCTGCGAATTGGATCTCTGCTTTGGGTCGGCGAGGGTATCCTCTCCGGCGCTACGCTCGCTTGGTCGGAGCCCCTAACTGCGCTCCCTCGCTCTGCTCGGTCGCGGGTCTCCTCCTCGCGCTCGCTTTGGAAAGCGCCTACGAGGACACCCTCACCTCCCTGCACAGTTTCGGAACTGCACGCGCGTCGAAAGGCGTACCGGTCCCGTGACTCTTTTACGGACCCGCCGAGCTTCGCTCGGCGCGCTCCCGCGCTCGCGGGAAAGAGATCGCGCGAGAAGTCGTGGCAGCGGACCCGCAGGCGCGAGGTCGATAACCGGCCCCACGTTGGACCAAGAGGGAAGTCGGCGGGGGTCCTCGTAGGTGACGACCCACGAGCGACAATCGGTGCGCCGTCGCCGCCTAGGAGCGACTGATGGCTCGTTCCACGAAGACCGTTCGGACAACCAACGAGCGAGAGCCCGGAGCCGAAGAGGACCCCCTCCGACGTACCGGCATTGATGCCCGACGCTGGCAACTAAAAGGCTGATCGCGCTCAGCTACGGGCTGGGCGCACGAGCACCTGGCATGGCGGGCATTGCGACGGACTTGTAGTCGGCAGGCACCACGAACAGCGAGGCGGGCACCGGAAGTCGTTTGACGTTCCGGGTGTCGATCGTCTGGTCGGTAGTGCGCGTCGTGCCACCCGTCGAAATCGTGGTGTGTATGATCGCCCGCAATGGTAAGCCGGGTATCTTGCGTCGCTTTGTCGCAAGGCTGTCGAACGAACCCTTGGGAAATCCCATCGACTGCATGATCTCGGCAAATCGATTCATGCCGCCGACATCCCCCAACTCGCCCAGATCCGTGGCGACCTGGAGTTCCTGGGTCGACTGAGTGTCGACGTCGTTACGTTGGCCCATCATCGTCATCGTCATCCGCATTACTGATGTGAGCCGATAGGTGATAGTCGGGTGGCCGTCGATGACGGGTCCGGGTCCAATGCTGTCAAGCTTGACGCGCGTTACCGAAGTGTCGACGGCCATCGAGCCGCCCATGCTTTCCAACATCTTCTGTGCGCCCTCCATCATCTCGAAGGGCTTGAACGAGAGAAACTGCTTCTGGTCGGGGTTGAGGAAAAAAATCTCCTTCCCTCCGTCACGCATGATCATCACCGCGTGAGGCCCCGAAGAAAACGTTCCCATCGTTGGAAAACTTCCTTTTTCCAGCTCGAGCCGCGCATCGCCGCCGGCTGATGTCGAATGCATCACGTTCGTCGCGGTGTCGGTCCGGCCCCTGGCGGTCGTGACACTGAGCATGGTCTGGTCGAGGGAAATACCCGGCCTCGACTGTGCTGTCGCGGTCGCGGCGACAAACAGCGTGGAGACAGCGTAATGCGCGAATCTCTGGCAGCCCATTCGATCCCCCAGGATTATCCGCGCGACGCTCTCGCCATTCCGGCCTTCGGCCGCGCGGTTTCTTTCTCGGCGAGTGAGCTCGTCGCGACCATTTCAGATTCGATCGGCACGCCCGCGCGCCGCACAACGTACGCTTCCATCGCGAAATACTCGGGGAGACCAAGCCGGTCGACGCGTTGCGCCGTGTTCCGGTTCCGCTCCTCGACGCGCTGCCAGAACTCGCGGTCGTCCTGACCGGGGAAGGGTGCGCGATCCTTCTGACTCTGGTGCTTGAAGATCGCCATCTTCTTCGCTCTCAGCTCGTCCTCCGAGAGAGGCACCAGCACGTCGGCCTCGGCGATCTCCCACTCCTGCCACGCACCGCGGTAGTACCACATCTCAGGCGGAGAGCCGGAATACGTGGCGAGCGCGCCTTGTATTGCCTCGAGACACATCCTGTGTGTCCCGTGCGGGTCGGATAGATCGCCGGCCACGAAAACGAGCTCCGGCTGCTGCTCCTCGAGGAGATCGAGAACGATTCGGACATCCTCCGGGCCGATGGGATCCTTCCTGACCTTGCCAGTCTGGTAGAAGGGCAGGTTGAGGAAGCGCGCCTGTTCGCGTTTCATCCCGAAAGTCTCTATTCCCGAGACCGCCTCGGCTTCGCGAATTGCGCGCTTCATTACCTGCACCGGAAAAGCGTCGGTCTCTCCGACCTTCTTCGAGTCGAGGAATTCCTCCACTTCCTCGATCAGCGCGCCCGCCCTTGAATCGTTGATGTCGAAGTCGTTACCGAAGCGTCGGAGAAAATCCGCGTAGCGGCGCACTTCGTGGTCGAACACCGCGATGTTGCCCGACGTCTGGTAGGCGACGACGATTTCATTTCTGTTCTGGTGGAGCTTGTTGAGCATTCCGCCCATCGAGATGACATCGTCGTCGGGGTGCGGGGAGAATACGACCACCCGCTTGCCGGTGGGGAGCTTGCTGCGCCCGCGGATCTTGGCGATCAGGGCGTTGAAGACGGCGCCGTTCAACGGGCCCGCCTTTCCGTAACGCGCGAGCAGCGGGCTCAGATGGTGCTCGCGATAGTCATTCTCATCCAGCTTGAGCACCGACTTGCTGGTCGTCTCGCTCAGCCAGATGACGGCCTCGATCTCCTTCTCGCGCGTCCACTTCACCTCGCCGAGGACCCATGGAGTGCGAAAGCGCGTGAGGTCGGCGGCGGCCGCGAAGTCGACGTAGAACACCGCGTTCTCGTGCTGCTGGAGATAGGTGGCAGCGACATCCGGGTCCGGCTCTCCCTCCACCGCGCGCAGGATGATGGCGGCCTTGTGCTCGCCGGTCGCCACCAGCGCGATCTCCTTCGCTTCCATGATCGTCGCCACGCCCATCGTGATCGCTTCGGTGGGCACGTTGTCCTCGCCGAAGAAATCGGCGGCGGCGTCCCTGCGCGTTACCGTATCGAGCGAGATGCGGCGAGTTCGCGAATCGGAGCCCGAGCCGGGCTCATTGAAGCCGATGTGCCCGGTCTTTCCGATGCCAAGGATCTGAAGGTCGATTCCGCCCGCCTTCTTGATCGCGGCCTCGTACTCTTCGCACTCGTCGTCCACATCGTCGCGCGGAACGTCGCCGCGCGGGATGTGAATGTTCTCGGGACGCACGTTGATGTGGTTGAAGAGATTCTCCCGCATGAACCGGACATAGCTGTGGATGCTCTCCGGTTTCATCGGGTAGTACTCGTCGAGGTTGAAGGTCACGACGTCGGAGAAATCGAGGCCCTCCTCGCGGTGCATCTTGATCAACTCGCGATAGATCCCGATCGGGGTGCTGCCCGTGGCAAGTCCGAGGACGGCGTGTCCGCCTTCACGCCGCCGTTCCTTGATTATCTCGGCGATCCGCGTGGCGATGGTGCGGGCGATTTCGTCGTACTCGACGACGACGAGGGGGACTCGTTCTCTGGAGGTTGCCATCAGTTCGTGGAGGGAGGCACCCCTTAAATTACGACGAACTGCCCGGTTTCTCCTAGTAGTGGCCTCTGCGCGAGAACTGGCATCCACAATACCAAAGCAGGGGGCCGTTAGCCTTGCAGCCAAATCGCTCGGGGCTTTTCCGGCGGATTATGGGGCTGCGAAGTCGGACTGCAACGGACTCTTCGAGATCCCGCGGAAGCGCGCGGTCTCAGATCGTCGCGCATCTCAAACGCCAGTATGAGAGCTCCCAGCAAAGCAGCGTCCTTCGCTATCAGCCCCCTGCTTTAGTTATGTGGATGCCAGTCGACACGCCCCGCCGTCCGCGTGGGCGTCAGCGAGCTTCCCAATTCACAATCCGCGCGCCGAGTACCGATTGCTGGACCGCGTCGGCAACATCGCGCCGCAGCTGGACGTGCCGAGTGTTGTTGCGCGTCGGGTTCACGCGGTTCGTCAGCACCACCACGAAGAGGTCCTTCTCGGGGTCGATCCAGATTGATGTTCCCGTGAATCCGGTATGGCCAAAGCTCCATGGCGAAAAGAACTGTCCCGCGCTCGAGCCGCCTTCGGGCGAGTCCCATCCCAGCGCGCGCGTTGATTCCTTGCCCTGACGCGCCGTCCAGCGCGCGATTGTCGCCGGTTTGACGATGCGAACGCCGTTCGCTCCCTCTCCACCGTTCAGGATCATCATCGAGAAGAGCGCGAGATCCTTGGCCGTCGAAAAAAGCCCGGCGTGTCCGGCAACTCCGCCCATCGCCCAGGCGTTTTCGTCGTGTACCGTTCCCCACAGCAGGCCGCCGCGCGCGTCGTCGACCTGCGTCGGCGCGATGCGCGGGCGCAGCGAGATCGGCGGCTGAAACTGGGTGTCGATCATGCCGAGCGGCCCGAAGATCTTCTCGCGGGCGAGGACATCGAGGGTCTTCCCCGTGATTCTCTCCATCACCAGCTGCAGGATGATCATGTCCCAGTCGCTGTAGACCATGCTGGTGCCGGGAGTGTACTCGAGCGGGCGGGCGTTGATCTGATAGAGATACTGGTCGCGCCCACGCGCGGTACCGTAGATGTTCGCGCCCGCCTCGAGACCGCCGCTGTGGGTGAGGATCTGCTTCACCGTGATTTGCGCCTTCTCCGGCGAATTGAACTCGGGAAGGTAGGAGACCACCGTGCGGCTGATGTCGAGCTGGCCGTTCTCCTCGAGAATCATCGCCAGCGTGGTGGTGGCGATCACCTTCGTGAGCGAAGCGAGGTCGTAGAGCGTGTTCGTATCGGCGGCAGGCGAGCCCGGCTGGTTCCAGTCGATGTAGCCGTAGCCTTTCATGTACGCGATGCGTCCGTTGCGGCCGACCGCGATCGCCACGCCCGGAGCCACCGCTTCTTCGATCGCAGTCTTCACGATTTTGTCGAGCTTACCCGCGACTGCCGTGTCGAGTCCCGAGTTGTTGAGGCCGGTCTCGGGCGGGACGTACTTGATCGGGGGCGGTGCGGCGACGGCGACACGGGCCGGAGGGGGCGGGGCGCATCCAACGAGTGTGGCGGCAGCGAAAACGGCAAAAGATGTCAAAGACTTCATGAGCACGGCGGTAGGGTACGGTGAGAGGGCCCCGGTGAGGAGCGGGGCCCGCTGATGTTCACCAAGAAAGACGATTGTACCAGCGCCGCACAACCTCTCGGACGCAATTTTTCACCGGGGCTCGGAGTTAGCGCCCCGGTGCGCGGATGCAGTTCCTGATGAGGTCCCCGGCCGCTACGGAATCCACGCGAGTTGTGAGTATCGGACAGGGCGGGGGAACGGCACTCGTCAGCGAGCGATGCCCGTTCGCGGCGACCGAGCGAACCGCGGCCCAGCCGTCGTCGAGCTGATCGGGCAGGAGAAACGACGTCGTGTCTCCCGCCTGATAGATCTTTTCATAGGTCGGAGCAAAAGTGCGGCGGAAGAGAACTTCGTACGCCGTGGCTCCTGCAACCGGGCGCCACGTGAGCATCCATTTCTGTCCGCCCGACGCCTGATCGCGACGCGCAAGCGCGGCCGGAGGAGCCGGAGCGTTGGCGAGCGTCCCGACAACGGACGCGTTCAGCCTCGCTACGTTCGCGACGTAACCGAAGTTCACGTGCGCGAAATCGTCCGTCGGCAAATGCTGCCTCTTGTAGTTCTCGAGTCTTTCCGTGAAGCGAAGCCCCGGATCTCCAAGGCTCACGTACGGGCTGTGGTCCCCGCCGCGAGAGATGCGATCAAGTCTGAACACCGGAAGAATCTGAAATGCCGGATTGTAGATCGTGCCGGTCGCCCACGCATACCGAGCGAGCTCTCTGCTCGGCCCGTTGTCGGGCTCGGCGCCGAAAATCCGCGCACTGGTCGAGTCGGTCTTCCCATCGTCAGCGACGACGTTGCCGACGATGTCGTCGGTGAATGCCGACACGATCTTGTATCCGGCCGCGTGCAGTCGCTGCGCGAGGTGGGTCGAGCCGAAGAGTCCCTGCTCTTCCGCCGCATACGCGACGAAGATCACCGATGTCTCGAGACCGCGCGGGAAATGCTTCGAGAATACGCGCGCGAGCTCCATGACTGCCGACGTGCCCGATCCATCGTCGTCGGCGCCGGGCGCGTCCTGTGTCGCCTCGAATCTTGCCAGAGTCCCAAGGTCGGTGCGGGCGCAGACACAGGAGTCGTAATGGCCGCCCATCACCAGAACTCTGGTCGTGTCACGCCCGGGGAGCCATGCCACCACGTTGACGACGTTCACCACCGGACGGTCTGGGTGGCCGCGCATCTCGATCATGGCCGGATCGTACTCGACGCGCAGACATCCGCCGCACGCCTGGCTGTACCCCTGCAGCTTGCCGAACAAATAGCGGCGCGCCGCGCCAATTCCCCGGGTGTTGCTCAGCGTGTCGCTCATTGTGTGGCGCGTGCCGAACGACACGAGCGTCGAGTCCGTCGCGCGGATCTCGGCTGCCGAGATGTCGGCAATGGTTGCGACGAGAGCCGGGTCGCGGGTGAGGCCAATCGTAACGTCGGGTGAGGCGGCGACGCCGATCGGGCGTGGCTCGACCTGAGTCGACGGCGGAGGGGAACATGCTAGGGCGAGCAAAACAGCTGAGGCCAAACGGCAAGACGTGAGACGCGGCATGTTATTTTTATTCCAATGAGGACGGTTTTGACCGCTGAGAATAGGCACCCGAAGTGAGCAAGACAAGCACGGGGACCGTGTCGGACCTGGCGCTCGCCTCGCGAGGCTCGGACAACTTTTCATGGCAGTGGTCCCGATTTGGCGAGCTGACGCCGGAGGATCTCTACGCCGTCGTTCGCCTTCGCGAAGCGGTTTTCGTGGTTGAGCAGAACTGCCCCTATCCCGACGCCGACGGACGCGATCCCAATGCCTGGCATCTGCTCGGCTGGATACAATACGCGGCTGGGCGAAGCCTCGTTGCCTATGCGCGGATCTTCGAGGCTGGAGTCCGTTACGACGAGGCCTCGATCGGACGAGTCGCCACCGCCAATGAGGTGAGGGGGACCGGCTTCGGCAAAACGCTGATGGCTGAAGCCTTGCGACGAATCGAATCGTTGGCGCCGGGCCAGCCCGTCAAGATCGCGGCGCAGCGCCGCCTCGAGGGTTTCTACCTCGGCTTCGGATTCAGGACCATTTCCGCCCCCTACGAAGAAGATGGAATCGTTCATGTCGACATGCTCCGGTAGAACTCGAATCCTATGATTACCAAGGCACGCTACTGCGAAGGTGAAACGTTCGACGAATTCATGGCCCGGCCGATCAAGAATCACGACCTCTGGGTTGGGATCGCTCACCATGTCGTTATCCCGATCGAGCTCTCGGCCCGCGTCGAGGCGCTGGGCGGACACTGGCACCTGCTGGTGCTGAGCGAGGACTGGTGCGGTGATTCCGTGAACATCGTCCCGATCCTTGCCAAGCTCACCCAGTCGGTGACCAACATGGACATGCGCATTCTCGCGCGCGACGAGAACCTGGACATCATGGACGCGCATCTCACAGGCGGAAAATCCCGCTCGATCCCCATCGTGATTCTGTTGAACAACAAATTCCAGGAATGCGGCTGGTGGGGACCCCGGCCGAGCCCGCTGCAGAAGTGGGTCGTGGAGCAGGGAATGCTCCTGCCCAAGGAGGAGCGGTACAAGGAGGTCAGGAAATTCTACGCGCGCGATCGCGGGCTCACGACGATGCACGAAATCGTCGGCATGTTGGAGAAGTTTTGCGTTCCGTTTCCCGTGCGAGCTGGGACCGGCTCGGCAGCGACCTGAGATTCCCCAGCCTCACGCGGTGAGTGCGCCGATCAGGTCTTCCGCAGTCGAAGAGTAAAGATTGAGCCTTTGCCCAGGTTGCTCGTCGCGGTGAGCGAACCACCCATTGCGTTGGCGAGCGTGCGACTGATCGCCAGCCCGAGTCCGGTGCCATTGCTCAGCGCGTTCCTCTCTCTGATCTGAACGAACGGCTGGAACACGGCTTCGATCTTGTCGCCGGGGATTCCGATGCCGGTGTCGATTACCCGAATCGCGACGGTGTCATCTTCGGATTTGCACTCGAGCGTGATGCTGCCGCCGAAGGGCGTGAACTTGATCGCGTTTGCCAGGAGGTTCAGCACGATCTGCTGCAACTTCGCGGCGTCTGCCTGCGCGACCACAGCCGAATTGTCGCAACGATAGTTGTACTCAAGATCTTTCGGCTCCAGCTGCGAACCGATCATCCCTTCCATGCGGAGCAGGATTTCGTCTACGCTGGTGGGCTCAGGGTGCACTTCGATCCCGTGCCCACTGTCGATTCGCGCGAAGTCCAGTATCCCCGTGATCAATCCCAGCAGATGTTGCTGACTGAGCTGGATTCGCCGAAGGTCGCCGCGCTGCAAATCCGTAAGGGGCCCGTGGATTTCCCTCTCCAGCATTTCCGTGTACCCGAAGATCGCCTGCAGCGGAGTTCGGAACTCGTGACTCAGGAGCGCGAGGAAGTCCGACTTCGCGCTGTTGGCCGCTTCCGCCTCCCTGCGCGCCTTCCGCTCGCTCACGAGCAGATCCTCTTTGGCCCGGTACGCGGCAGCGAGATGCACGGTGCCCAGAGCGATCCTTGCCTCGAGCTGTCGGATCACCTCGCGAATCTCTTCGTCTGCCGCCCGCCGCTTGGTGCAGTCCCGGATGATCCAGCGATATTCGGCGGCCAGGTAGTTTCTCGATGATCTGGCGACCGAGGCAGCGACCGCGATCCTGGTGCCATGTCGTGGCTGCAGCCACATCTCCCAATCATCGAGCCGGTTCTGATCACAGAGCTGATCGAGTTGATGGGGGAATTGTTTTCTGGCGGACTGCTCGAAGAACGACGGAAGCGCTTTTCCGACGAGAGATCTGGACTCGACCCCGAGCATCCGGCTCGCGGCGACATTCGCGTCGCGTATCGTTCCGTAGAGGTCGGTGATGAGGTACGCGTCGGGCGCGAAATCGAACATCTCGCGGAATCTCGTGCGCTCTTCATTGAGGGCATCGCGGCTGGCGGTTAGCGCCTCGCTCTGCATCCGCAGCTCCTCGTCGGCGAGTCGAAGCTCCTCGATGGTGGCAAGGAGGTCCTCGCGCCCGCTGCCTCTCGTCGGGGCATCCGCGATTTCCGGCACTGCGTCCGCGATCTCTGTTGTTGTCCGCCAGTTCTCCGGGGGACGGTCTGCATCGCGCACGCTGCGCGATGATTCTCGAAGGTCGTCTGGGGTCGGCTGTGGCCGCGGGTCCATCATTCTGCGCCGGCGATGAGTAGCTTGCGGGCTTGCTCCTGGAAACATGTGGATGCAACTCCGGGGCCGAAAACCTTCGAAAGCTTCGGCTGCCCCGCAACTTAACGCTGCCGCGTTCCGGCACGAATCTGGTCCTCAAATCGGACCCGAAATGAGTCCAAAAAAAAACGAAGAGGCGCGGAGTGATCCGCGCCTCGTTCGCTTGCGTCCGGTTGGTCGGTCAACTATTGCTGTCGTTTCCTCCGCTCGACCGGCGACCGCCGCGGGATGCTTCACCGCCTTTTCTTCCCGCGATTCGGGCCTCTTCGCTCGTGAATTCGTGCGCGGTTCCTTTCTGGTGGGCGGCCCGCCCACCCTTCGCAGCGATTGCGCGCTGCGCCTGGGGATCCATCGCCGCGAATCCGCGGGGAGTCTTGCGACTCACACCGTTCGGACCCCGCGTCTCCATCTCGCTCTCGACTCGCGCTCCGCTCATGGCTCCGTTGCCCGCTCCGATACTGCTACGTCCGCTTCGCTCGTCCATCCTATCCCCTTGGTTGTCGGCCTGGTCTGCCATTATAAATCTCCCACCGTGATTTTCGAGTTTGTCAGTCGCGGCTGCTCGACATCCATCCTTGAGTGGTGGATTGTCCGGAGCGCGGTCCCGCGTCTGAATGAGTTTCTGCTGCGCAAGCGTCAGGCCGCAAGTTTCGGGCGAGGGCGACCCTACCGCCAGTCCTGGCGGGAAATTGTGGATTTCTGCTTTTCTCTCACTTGTGTGACGCTTATGATTAATAACGGGGCATGCCGCCCGGGCCCGGTCAGGCGCGTGGCGGCTTGTTTGGGTAGCTTCTACTCGCCGCTGCTCGCAGCGGGCTGTCGCCACGTCGTCAATCCTGTCCGAGGTCGCGAGTGAATCCAGTAGAAGAAGAAACGTTGTCGAAGATCGAGGTGCTCGCCGATCTGGAGCCCCTGGTTATTGAGTTGATGACGTCGCACGAAGCGAAGCGCGTGCTCTGGTTCCCCGCGGAGCTGCTGGAGCCGCCGCCGGGAGAAGACCCAGACCACCATCTGAAGGCGTTGAGAGAGCGCGCCAGAGGCATTAGCGATCCCGCCCGCGTCGCGCTGGCGCTGAACCTCCTCACCGAAGAGGGGCTGCCGCACTTTCATCGCCTGCTCGCCGTGTACCTCGGCACCGACAGCATCTGGGCGAAGTGGAACAACCTCTGGACCGCCGAGGAAGACCGGCACGGCGCGATTCTGCACGACTACACGAGAGACGCCGGCGTGTTCGATCCCCTCGTGATCGAGAAGATGCAGTTCGAGTACATCAAGGCGGGTTTCGAGCCCGAGTGGGACAAGGACCCCTATCGCGTGTTCGTCTACACGTCCCTCCAGGAGAGGGCGACGCAGGTGTCGCACGCCAACACCGGCAAATTCGCCTCGCAGTACGAGCCGACAATCGGAACGGTGCTCGCGAACGTCGCGAAAGAAGAGGCGCGGCACTACACGTTCTACCGCTCGGTTTTCAAGGCTGTGATCGAGCGGGATCCGAACCAGGGTTTGATCGCCGCGTCGAAGATCATGCCGGCGATCGACATGCCGGGCGTCAACATGCCGCATTTCCGCGAGCTGGCGGATGTCGTGCGACGCGCCGGGATTTACGGCCCGCGTGACTACCTCGACATCGTCCAGGAGCTGATCAAGTACTGGTCGATCGAATCGCTCGATGGTCTGAACGATCTGGGGCGTATGGCGCAGGAAAAGATCATGGGGATTCCCGCCCGCCTCGAGCGCATCGCCGAGATCATGGAGAAAAAAACTAAACCCAAGAGCTTCGCGTTCGACGTGATTTTCAATCGCGTCTTCGCGATGGAATGAGTTTCGAGCGCTTGGCGTTTTAGATCTCGGCGCGTCGGTCAGTCGGAGGGGGTTCCTCTCCGCGGCTACACTCGCTTGGTCGGAGCCCCTAACTACGCTCCCTCGCTCCGCTCGGTCGCGGGTCTCCTCCTCGCGCTCGTTTGAAGCCGCTACGAGGACCCCCTCCGACTTTCCTAACAGGCATTGATCTAGAGGCCGGGCGCCTCCCATTCGATCGCGGGGCGCGATTGAAATCTCGCCGAAGCTTCGCCTCGCACAAACGACATTTCGCCCTCAAAGTCGGCGCGTTGAGCGTCGAGGGGCCGATTGGGTGCACACGCGCAAAACAGACGCGAGTTGCTACGCATCACGCGCCGTCCAGGCGCGCGCAGTTACAGATCTGTGTAAGGGAGGTGAGGGTGTCCTCGCAGGCGCTTTCCAAAGCGAGCGCGAGGAGGAGACCCGCGACTGAGCGGAGCGAAGGAGCGCAGTTAGGGGCTCCGACCAAGCGAGCGTAGCGCCGGAGAGGACACCCTCACCGACCCAAAGCCGAGATGCATTCGAAGCGCGCCCCTGACGAGCGCGTAGATGCGTAAAGCTCGCGGCTGATAGCGCGCTATGAGCCAGAGAGGCCGAGATCGGCCGAGCGCGCCTGCATGGAGCCGATCACGAACGTTATGTGCTCGTCGAGATCGACCCCGAGCTCGCTCGCGCCGTTTACTACATCCTCGCGATTTACGCCGCGGGCGAAGGCTTTGTCCTTCATTTTCTTGCGCACCGATTTGGCGTCGACCTCGTGCACACTCTTCGTCGGGCGAACAAGGGCGGTCGCAGTTATCAGCCCGGTGAGCTCGTCGACAGCAAAGAGTGTCTTCGCCATTTTCGATTCCCGCGGCGTGTTCGTGTAGTGCGCGTGGCCGAGAATCGCCTCCAGGATGTCCTCGGGATAACCTTTCGAGCGAAGCAACCGCACGCCTTCCGAGGGATGCTCATCGATGGGAGAGTGCGCGTTGTTGGGGAAGCGCTCGTAATCGAAGTCGTGAATGAGTCCGGTGGTGCCCCAGCGTTCCTCGTCCTCGCCGAATTTCTGCGCGTACGCGCGCATCGCTCCTTCCACAGCCAGCATGTGCTTGCGGAGCGATTCGCTGGCGGTGTACTCGTGCATGAGGGCGAGCGTGTCTGCTCGCGCTGGAAATGCGTCGCCGCTACTCATGATCCCTCGCCCTCCGGTGGTGGAATGAAAAGTTCGCTGCCCGCTCAGCATTTCGGGAGGGATGTCATCACCATGTGTGCAATGTCGATGGTCAACTGAAGCGCCAGGAGAGCGCCGAGCATGATGGAGACGTCAACCCAGGGGCGCCGGCTCGGGGGAAGAGTGCGGGCATACAGCAGCGTGCCGGCGGCTATCACCGCGCCCTCGACGAAAAAATCAGCGATGGGATGGCTGTAAAGCCTGAGGCCGATCATCGGGCCGCCGGGCCACGTCGGCTTGTAGCCCGTAATCCAGTCGAGAACCAGGTGCGACAGGATCAATGCGGCGATGACGAGACCGCCCGTCCAGTCGCGCGTCGCCGCCGCGTAGGCGGTAAATCCGATCACCATGAAAACCAGCACCGCCGGGATCGAGTGGGACAGCATCCCCTGCGGATTGTAGACGTTCGCGAGGCAGAGTCCCGTGTCGACCCAGTCCGGCGCGTACGTGGCGAGGAGCAGCACCAGCAGCCCGATGCTCCTGCGCACGCGCATTGCGGTCAGCGCGGCGCCGACGTGGCCGATGTACATCTAGCGGCGGAAGCGGCGGTCAATCAACAGCGGCACGAGCGTGACGATCAGCAGCGCTCCGGCCAGGCGAATCGCGTAGAAGAAATGGGTCCCGAAGAAATCCTGCTGGAATGTCATTAGTTTCGTAAAGTTAAGGCGCTTCCCGCCGAACTGCCCGCGAGCCACCCCTCGCCAATCCCTCGACGACACCGATGCACGTCAAGAATCTCGAGTGTTCCTTCTGCCATCGCGAGTACGAGGCCAGACGTCTTCACAATCTCTGCATCGATTGCGGCAAGCCGCTCCTGGTGCGGTACGACCTGAAGCGCATCGCCAACTTTCTCACGCGCCAGTCGTTGTTTGCGCGACGATCCGACCTCTGGCGGTATCGGGAGCTTCTGCCGGTGCGACGGGAGGACAACATCGTTACCCTGGGCGAGGGCTGGACCCCGCTTCATCATGCGAAGAATCTTGGTGCCGCGCTCGGCCTGAGTGACTTGTACGTGAAGGACGAGTCGCTGAATCCCACCCAGAGCTTCAAGGCCCGGGGGATGTCGGTCGCTGTTTCGATGGCGAAAGAGCTCGGCGTGAAAAAAATAGCGGCCCCGTCGGCAGGGAATGCCGCCGGCGCGCTCGCCGCCTACTGCGCGCTCGGCGGCATCCAGGCATTTCTCTTCATGCCGCGCGACACGCCACGCGCGAATCTGATCGAGTGCGAAGTCGCCGGCGCGCATATCACGCTGGTGGACGGTTTGATAACCGACTGCGGCGCCGAGGTGGCGAGGAGGAAGGAGGCGGAAGGCTGGTTCGACTTCTCGACCCTCAAGGAACCGTACCGAGTCGAAGGGAAAAAGACCCTCGGCTACGAGATCGCCGAGCAGTCGGCGTGGACGCTGCCCGACGTGATCGTGTATCCGACGGGAGGAGGAACGGGGCTCGTGGGAATGTGGAAGGCGTTTGCCGAGATGCAGGAGCTCGGATGGATCGGCGAGAAGCGCCCCCGCATGGTGTCGGTTCAGGCGGCGGGATGTGCCCCGATCGTTCGCGCCTTCGAAAAGGGGGAGCGTTTCGCGGAGGAGATTCCGAACGCGACGACGATTGCCTCGGGTCTGCGCGTCCCGAAGGCGATCGGAGATTTTCTCATACTCGATGCGATTCGCGAGTCCGAAGGCACCGCCGTCGCGGTCACGGACGAGGAGTTGATCGCCGGGGCGCGAGAGCTCGCGCGCAGGGAAGGGATTTTTGCCGCACCCGAGGGTGGGGCGTGCGTGCCGGCGCTCCGCAGGCTCATCGACCGGGGTAAGGTGAAGCCCAACGAACGAGTCGTGCTGTTCAACACAGGCTCGGGCATCAAGTATCTCGACGCATTCGACGCCGAAGCGAAGGAGCGGATCCCAAGGAGTGAGCGCCCGAGCGCGATGGGCCCTGCGTTACGGACCTGATAAGCAAAGGCCGGGGCAACTACAAGTATGACTACCGGCTAGGGGCTGCGGGCGGGCCGGCCGGGGGCTGCGTGCTAGCTGTTTGGTACCCACAAGCCGGCGAAGGGGGGCGTGCGATCATTCGAGCCCACCCCCTTGAATGTTGTTCCACAGAGGGACGGCCCGCACGCAGCCCCAATCCGGCCCGCCCAAGGCCCCCAGCCGGTAGTCGTACTTGTAGTTGGATTTCGGTAGTCGTACGTATGTAGTTGCCAGTTATCGCAATCCGACCAGCTTGTGCGTCTGGATACTGAGCCGCCACCGGGGGTGGCGCAGACAATAATCGATCGCGCGCTCGGTGTTCGCGGCAGTGTCTGGTCCATCCATCGGCTGCAGGAAGAAGTGGCGGAACCCAAGCTCCTCGAACTTTTCGGGCGGCGCATCGACTTGAGGGTACACGAGCTTCAGCTCGCTCCCCGTCGTCTGGACGAGCGGCGCACCCGCCTTGGGGCTGACGCAAATCCAATCGAGTGATTTCGGCGCTGGCCTGGTGCCATTGGTTTCGACGGCGACCTCGAAGCCGTGGGCGTGGAGCTCGGCGATCAGATTCTCGTCCACCTGGAGCAGTGGCTCGCCGCCGGTGCAGACCACGTACTTCTTAGGCGCACCCGCTGAACTCGGGGAAGACTCGCCGTTTGTATTGCGACCCTCGCCCTTCCAGGACCGATCGATCGCGTCCGCAAGCTCTTTGGCGCTCTTGAATTTGCCGCCGTCAGGTCCCGTGCCGACGAAATCGGTGTCGCAGAATTGGCAGACCGCACGTGACCTGTCCTCCTCTCGCCCAGACCAGAGGTTGCACCCGGAGAAGCGGCAGAATACCGCGGCGCGTCCAGTCTGCGCGCCTTCGCCCTGCAGAGTGTAGAAGATCTCCTTAACCGTGTAAGTCACCGCCCTCGCGCACTCCCCGCGCTCGCGTATCCAATCGGATCCTCGAGTCCGGCCTCGCTGAATCCCTTGAGGCGGAGCTGGCATGCATCGCATCGCCCGCACGCTTCGCCGCCCGGTCCCGGATCGTAGCAGCTCGTGGTTTTCGAGTAGTCGACGCCCAGCGAGGTGCCGAGCTTGATGATCGCGGCCTTGGAGAGGGCGATGAGAGGAGTGCGGATCACCAACCGCGTTTTTCCTTCCACGCCGGCGCGCGTGGCGAGATTCGCCATCTTCTCGAACGCTTCGATGTACTCGGGCCTGCAATCCGGGTAGCCGCTGTAGTCGAGCGCGTTCACGCCGATGAAGATGTTGGACGCCTCGACGACCTCGGCGAGCGCCAGCGCATACGAGAGAAAAATCGTATTCCGCGCCGGGACGTAGGTGACGGGGATCTCTTTCGACGAGGGCGAGGAGGCCGCGAGATCGCGATCTTTCGGAACGGGAATGTCGGCCGTCAGTGCAGAGGCGCCGAAGAGGGTGAGATCGATCTCCACCAGATGATGGCGCGCGACGCCGGCGCTTCGCGCGATTCGCTTTGCAGCATCGATCTCGGTCGAGTGGCGCTGGCCGTAGCTGAACGTGAGCGCGTGAACGGCGAAGCCTTCGCTCTTCGCAATGGCGAGCACTGTCGTCGAGTCGAGCCCTCCACTGAGAAGGACGACGGCCGGCGATGCTGTTTTGGAGTGAGCTGGGGAGGATGCGGAATTCACTGGATCGGCCTCTCCCTTGAAACTAGCGGCTTCGAGCTTCAACCGGCGCGAGTTCAATGGAGCATTGATCTTTGTGATCAACCGCGGGAACAACGCCCGGCTCAGAGAGCGGCGACGAGAGCCTCGAAAAGCTTCTCCGGTTCAAGCGGCTTCGAGAGCACGGCGGCCGCGCCGAGCGTCCGCACTCTCTCCTGACCAGCGGCATCGATGCTGCCGCTCAGGATGATGACGGGAATATTCGATGTGCGCGAATTGTTTTTCAGCTTCTGCAGCGTTTGCTCGCCCGAGCCGCCGGGCATGTTGACGTCGAGTACGATTGCATCGACCGGGGGAGGCCGCATCGCAATCATCATCGCCTGAATTGCATCGTAAGCCGCAAGTGTCTTGTGCCCTTTTTCTCGAAGAAGACTCTGGACCAGAGTAGACAATACACGATCGTCGTCCACCACGAGAACCGTAGCCACTATGCCCTCCCCGCCAGAAGGACAAGTCGCGGACGCAGGCTCACAAGGGCGGCGTTCAGCTCCGTCAATGCTTGTTGCACGCCACCAAGTTCGCCTGAGCGGCCCATTTTTTCGAGGACACCGGCCGCCGCGGAGACAATTCCCGCTTTCAGACTCCCCGCCGAGCCGCGAAGTGCATGTGCGCCGGCCATCAGACGAGGGGCATCGCGTTCCAGGACGGCGGTAGTGATCTCGGTGACGCGGGGCTCGAGATCTTCGAGAAAGATCCCGGCCAGCTCGCCGACGAGCTCCCGATTTCCTCCAACCAGGTTCATCAGGCCGACCTCATCCAGTGTTTCCGAATCCCTGCCGTCGGCGATCTCCACCTGAATCCTCGGCTCGGGCATCGATCCCGCACCCAGTCGAGCGAGCATTTCCAGGAGTTTGCCCGAACGAATCGGCTTGGGCGCGAACCCGTCCATGCCTGCCTCGAAGCAGGCTTCCCGGTCCCCCTTCATCGCGTGGGCGGTAACGGCAATGATAGGGGTTCTCATTCCCGAGCGGGCTTCCGCCTCTCGGATCAAGCGTGTCGCCTCGAATCCACCCATGACCGGCATCTGAACATCCATCAGCACGACATCGAATCGTTCGCGCTCCATCGCGTCCACTGCCTCCCGCCCGTTCGTCACCAAAATAGCCGTATGCCCCGCGCGCTGCAGAATGCTTGACGCCAGCTTGCGGTTGACGGGGTTGTCTTCGGCAACAAGAACCCTGAGCGACTTGCCCTGCCCGGGCTCAACGACAGCTGTAACCGCGTCATCGTCGGAGGTCTCCGATCCAACCAGCGATTCCGTAATTGCCGACAGCAGAGCGGATCGCCGCACCGGCTTTATCAGGTACGAAAGGCCGAGCTCACGCGACCGTTCAACATCCTCGGCGCTGTGGACCGAGCTGAGCATGAGAACGGTGCCGGCGTGTAGTGACGGCATCTGACGGATGCGCTCGACGAGCTGAAAGCCATCCATCTTTGGCATGCGAGCGTCCGTGAGAATCAGCGCGAACCGCTCCGTGCTCTGATCGGTTTCGGACAGGATCTTCAGAGCCTCGCCGGCGCCGGTCGCAAGGGTGGCACGCATGCCCCAGCTGCGAAGAATGCCATCGAGAATCCTCAGGTTGGTTACGTTGTCATCGACTACGAGCACGCGAAGGTTCGACAACATCGTGTGGGGAACTGATCCGGGAACGGTATCCGCGAGTTGAATTCCGAATTCGGCTGTGAAATCGAACACCGTACCTTTGCCGACCTCGCTCGTAAGGCCGACGCGGCCTCCCATCAACGTCACGATGCGTGACGCGATCGCCAGCCCCAGGCCTGTCCCGCCGTACTGTCGCGTGGTGGACGTGTCGGCCTGCTGAAACGCCTCGAACACGCGTTCCTGATTCTCGGGCTCAATTCCGATTCCAGTATCCGCCACAAAGAAATGCAGGACTGCCCGATCCTCTTCGTTGCTGTCGACGTCGATGCGAAGGGTAACCTCACCCGTTTCGGTAAACTTGATGGCGTTTCCAACCAGGTTGATGATCACCTGGCGGAGCCTTCCCACATCGCCGATCAGCGCGTCAGGAACATCGGGGTCGATCTCGAGCCCGAATTCGAGCCCCTTCTGATCGGCGCGGTGGCCGAGCGTGCTGATGGTGTCGGCAATGCTCTCGCCGAGTCTGAACTGCGACGAATCGAGCGCCAGGTGGCCGGCTTCGATCTTTGAGAAATCCAGGATGTCGTTGATGATATCGACAAGTGACTCGGCGGAGCTTCGTGCGGTGGTGATGTAGTCGCGCTGATCTCCCGAGAGGTTCGTATCGAGAGCGAGCTCGAGCATTCCCAGAACCCCATTCATCGGAGTTCGAATCTCGTGGCTCATGTTGGCGAGGAATTCGCTCTTCGCGGCATTGGCGTCGTCGGCTGCGTGCCGGGCGCGCAGCAGCTCGTTGCTTCGTCCACGCTCTTCGACCGATCGGTTGAACGATTCCGCGAGTGCCTGGAGCTCGTCGCCACTGTGAAGGTGGACCGGCGGTGAGAAGCCTGTAGTTCCAAAGCGGTCGGCGGCGGCCGCGAGACGCACGAGGGGACGCACGAAGACGCGCCTCGTGTAGATGAAAAGGAAGATGGCGAACAGCGACAGCAACGTCACCCTCAATTTGATGTCGCCCAGGAGGTTCCGGGCGATTCTCTCGTCAACCGGCGAGATCTGCATATCGACGGCAACCGACCCGATCACACTGGTCTTTCGGGAAACGTCGTAGGGGCCGAGCAGCGGCTGCACCAGGCGGAAGAACTTCAGGCCGTTCGCGGTAAAATAGGTTTCACCCTCGCCGGCCAGCACGAGCCCGAATGGGCCGGGGTCAGTGGCGCGATCCCCGGGTCTCATGGGATCCGAGTCCGCGATGATGCGCCGGTCGGGATCGTAAATGATGACTCTCTCGACATCCTGCAG
>DATHHC010000210.1:0-2425 GCA_035317285.1 Gemmatimonadaceae bacterium
CTGAATGTGGGCGATGAACTTCTCCCGGATCTCGCAGCGCAGATCGAACGCCTGCGAGGCATTGGCCGCGGTGGCGAGCACCCGGAGCTGCATGGTTCTCGCGTCCGAATCGGTCACCTGCAAATTCCAGAAGCGCTTGTCCCAGCGGGGGCTAGCCTCGATGATCTCCTTGAGCGCCGCTCGGCCCTCCTCGACGGGGAACGTGTAGTCCACCCAGACGAAGACGGAGCCGAGGAGCTCCGAGGACGTCCGCGTCCAGTTCTGAAACGGCTTTTCGATGAAATAGGAGAGCGGAAGAACGAGCCGGCGGTCGTCCCAGAGATGTACCATTACGTAGGTGAGCGTGATCTCCTCGATGCGCCCCCACTCGCCCTCGACGATGACGACGTCGTCCACTCGAACAGGCTGGGCGAGTGCGATCTGAAAGCCCGCGAGGACGTTCGCAAGGGGTTTCTGCGCCGCGACGCCCGCGACGATACCGACGATGCCGGCCGAGGCGAGCAGGCTCGTACCGACATGCCTCACCTCGGAGAAGAGCATCAGGATCGACGCGAGCGCGAGGAGGCTGATTACCGCGTCGATCGCCCGGCCGATCACCTGGACCTGCGTGTGCACTTTGCGCGCCCGCAGGTTGTCCGGCGCATGTATGTCGAATCGCAGCAGAAGCGCCCGCTCGAGCGTACGCACCGCCTGGAAGGCGATCAGCGCGAGAGCGATGATCAAGAGAATGCTCGTGCCCTTGCTGACCAGCCGACCATAGCGGTCGGGAAGGTCGAGGAGGGGCAGGGCGAAGATCACACCGAGGATGGGCAATAGGATCCGGAGGCTCCGCCCGATCAACGGGAGCAGCAAGTTGTGCGCCAGGCGATCGCCGCGCGCCCCCCAGCGTTGGAGCCGCTCATCGAGCACGCTCGTGAAGCGGTAGCACACCCAGAAGAGCACCGCAAAGCTGCCGAGATCGAGGAGATCGCCCAGCATGCGCTCGAGCGTCGCCGCGGCGGCGCTCGGTCCCAAGGCGACGACCAGCGGCGCTGCCATGAAATATGCGGTGGCGATCCAGATGAGCGAATACGCGGGTTTGCCAACCGCACGACCCACATGCGGGCGCACCGTCGGGTCGGCATCCAAATCCGCCCGCGGCCGAGCGCCGGATCTGACGATTGCGGCAGCGATCGATTGAGCCGCGAGACCGAGCGCGGCAAAGATGAGCACGGCTCCCACGCCCGCCCAGTTGAGCGAGCCGATGGCGGGCGCCGTGGCGCTCGAGCCGAGGAGCGACTTGAGCCACCCCTCGAGCAGCGCCGCGGCCTCAGGACCCATGCTCTGCATCCGGTGCGGTCGCTGCGAATGCCGTAACGCAGGCGACAGCCACATTTTCCACCGCGGGAAGCCGTTGAATCTTCTTCAAACTATCGATGTTGCAGTCGTTGTCGGTACACGTAATGCCCACTCGACGTGCGCGTCAGTTCGCCGGCACGGTCACAATAGGTGCGTGCGAGACATCCGTCTCCTCGGCAAGCGCCATGAGGTCTTGAACCACGGTGAGCGCGTACTTCGAGTCGAAATCCGCATCGTCGATCCAGAAGTGCGAGTCACGATAGCGCACGTCCGCATAGGCTGGACCGCGGATGGACTTCGCCGCATGAATGACCATGGTAGGACGGGCCTCGCCGCCCACGAGGTGAATGGGCGCCTTGGTCGTGCCACTTTCGACATCCGACTCGGGTACATCGATCTCGGCGCCGAGGTCGCTCAAGATCCCGAGCACGGAGCGCGTCACGACGCGGATGGAGCGCCGTCCCACTGGCACACCGGGCGGCGAAAGCAAGTAGGGCTCGGGGCCCGCGGGAAGATTCAAAAGCTCGCGCACCCGAGCGATGTCGGCGGCGTTGCGAGGCGACTCGACACGATCGGGGAGTCCGAGCACGAGCCGCACCTCCCCGCCAGTTGGGGCGGGATTGAAATTGATCGAGGCCTCCCCCGCGAGCTGCAGACGCCTTAAGACCGCGAGGAGATCAAAGAAGCCGGGCGAGCCGTCATCGCCCCCGCTCGCACTTCCCAGCATGGCGGCATTACTTAGACCGCCGATCGATTGAACCGCGATCCTGAGCAGAAGATCAATCGGAACGCCGCTATCGGCGAGCGGCAGAACGAGCGCCGGAGCGAGCGGGTGAATGTATGACTTCGCGTAGCTCTGCCCGGTGGTCGGCGTGAAAGTGAACGTCGGGTGATCGGAGTAGGAGGCAAGCCCCGTGATGGAGGCCGTGGGTCCCGGCGGTACGCTCACCGCCATGGGCGATGCGCTCGCGGTGAAGGTATAGCCTGAGATCACTTGGGTGATCGTGAGGAATGCCGGAGAATCCGCATAACGGAGCCCGACGATGAGGGAGAGGATCTCGCGCTTCTTCGCATCGCCCAAGGCACG
>DATHHC010000211.1:0-2099 GCA_035317285.1 Gemmatimonadaceae bacterium
CTCCATTCGCCGACGACGACGGGGTGGCCGGCGGTGGGGTAGATCTTCGCGGGCACGCCGATCCTGTCGAGCGACGCTTTCACCCACTCTGCCGCGCGCGTCGTGTCGGCGTTGTGGTCCGACTTCGCGCTCACGCTCGGGATGCGGAGAAACTCGAACAGCTCGTTGTGGATCCGCGGGTCGTTGTCGGAGAGAAACTTCTTGAGATCCGCGGGAATGGTTGCGTGGGCGGCGGCAGTCTTGCTCGCGCCTCGAGTTTTCTTGGCTGGTTTGGTCATTGGCTGAGGCTCGTCCGTGGTTTCGTCTTCGTAAAAGAGGTGCGACCAACAGGCTGGATCACCTGGCATGGCCCGTACCGGCAATCATCCGCATCGCCGTCATCCCTGCAAATGTCGCGGTAAGGCAGAGTAGAACGCTGAGCGCTATGTACCCCATTGCGCGAGGGTACTCGCCCCCTTCGATCAGGCCGACCGTCTCCATGCTGAAAGCCGAGAAGGTCGTGAATCCGCCGCAGAACCCTACGACTAACAGCGCCCGCAGATAGTTGTGGGTTTGGATGTTCATGAACTGCCGAATGAAGATTCCTATGAGAAAACAACCCGCGACGTTAACGAACAGGGTGCCGAGCGGGAATCCGTGGGGCGCAAAGTGCTGAACTCTGCCGCCAATCAGATATCGCAGGACGGAGCCCGCGGCGCCTCCAAGTGCGATCAACAAAAGAATCATTCTGTTCTAGGCCGGGTGAATATCGAGTAAAATACGAACTGTAATGTCTAACCGTCTCGCCAGCGAAACGAGCCCCTACCTTCTCCAGCACGCCGACAACCCCGTCGATTGGTACGCATGGGGGCCCGAAGCGCTGGACGCCGCCAGGCGCGAAGACAAGCCGATCCTGCTGAGCATCGGCTACGCCGCTTGCCACTGGTGCCACGTCATGGCGCACGAGTCGTTCGAGGACGAGGACACCGCGCGCCTCATGAACGCCAACTTCGTCAACATCAAGGTCGATCGCGAAGAGCGGCCCGACATCGATGGCATCTACATGCAGGCGGTTCAGGCGATGACCGGGCAGGGCGGCTGGCCGATGACGATGTTCCTCCTGCCCGACGGAAGCCCGTTCTACGGTGGGACCTACTTCCCGCCCGACGACAGGCACGGCCTGCCCTCGTTCCGAACGGTACTGCACTCGGTGACGGAAGCGTACGCCAACAAACGCGAAGGCGTGACTGATAGCGCTCAACAGCTCCGCCAGATCTACGAGAACAATCTCGCCCAGACGCGAAGCAGTGGTGTCCTCACGCGCGACACGCTCCAGGCCGTTTACAAATCACTGGCGCAACGCTACGACGCGAAGAACGGCGGATTCGGCACTGCTCCCAAGTTTCCGGCGACCATGGTGCTCGATTTCCTGCTGCGCCATTGGAAGCGTACAGAAACGAAAGACGCGCTCGAGATCGTCGTGAATTCCTTCCGCAAAATGGCGCGCGGTGGAATCTATGATCAGGTCGGCGGCGGATTCGCGCGCTACTCGGTCGACGCAAGCTGGCTCGTCCCGCACTTCGAGAAAATGCTCTACGACAACGCGCTTCTCACGCGGCTCGGTGTGCATTTGTGGCAGGAAACCAAAGACGAAGAGATCCGCCGCGTGACGATCGAGACCGTCGAGTGGCTCGCCCGGGAGATGACTTCCCCGGAAAGCGGCTTCTACTCGTCGCTCGACGCGGACAGCGAAGGACACGAGGGCAAGTTCTACGTCTGGAGCGAAGGCGAGCTCGACTCTCTCCTCGGCGCAGACTCTGCCGCGTTCAAGGCCTACTACGGCGTCACACGCGCAGGAAACTTCGAGGGAACGAATATCCTCTTCGTGCCGTCAGATCGCGCCGCCGCTGCCGCACGCGTTGCGGTGGATGAGGGGGCTCTCGATGTCATACTCGCCCGGTCGCGGAAGGTCCTCTACGACGCACGCGCTCTCCGCGTTTGGCCCGGCCGAGACGAGAAGATCCTGGCTTCTTGGAACGGATTGATGCTCCGGGGGGTCGCCGCCGCCGCGAGAGCCTTCAACCGACCCGACTTCGCCGAGCTGGCGGTGCGAAATGCTG
>DATHHC010000212.1:0-3636 GCA_035317285.1 Gemmatimonadaceae bacterium
ATCTCGATGTTGGCGCGCCGCAGATCGACGCGAACGAGATTGAAGGCCCACGGGCCACGCGGATCGGTGAACTGACTGTATGAGACACCGGGTGCGAGCTCGCGAGCAGCTCTCGTACCCACCGGTGGCGCGTGCATCGCCGGCGCACATGCTACGAGCAGCGAGCCGAGGAGACCGACTATGCTGCGCGATGCCATCTTCATTAAGTGATCCTCCGTGAAGTTCCGGGCGTCAGCACTGCGGGAGTCCCGGCGGTCAAGATCGCGAGGCGTTGACACGCCCCGCAACGATATAGTACTACTCGAGGTGACTCAGGAGGTATTGTGCCCGACGATATGGGAAGCTTCCGCGTTGACATTGAGATCGAGAATCCCGCCCGTCCTGGGGAGAGACGAACGCTCAGATCCGTGCTCGTGGACACAGGCACCGAATTGTCATGGGTGCCAGCCGAGGTGCTCGAGTCCCTTGGCATAGAGCGGTACAACAAGTGGCACTTCCGGCAGGCCGACGGCACCATTCTCGAGCGCTGGGCCGGCGCGGCGTTTCTCTATGTCGACGGCAAACGAACTACCGACGACGTCGTGTTCGGAGAGCCCGGCGACCTCGTGTTGCTTGGGTCGCGCACACTGGAAGGCCTCAATTTTCGGATTGAGCCCGTCGCCAAGAAATTGGTGGACGCGGGCCCCGCGCCGGCTGCCGCCGCGTAGGGAACTGCGAACTTACGACTACCGGCCGGGGGTTGGTGCCACTACGCCGCGGAATCTTTTTGAATCGCCTTTCCAACGACCACCGTGATGTTGTCGGACCCACCGCCGTCGAGCGCATCCTGAACGAGATCCTCGCAAACCTGCTTCGCTGATTGCATTTGTCCCAAACGCTCGGCGATTCGCTCGTCCGAAACGTGCCGCGTCAGACCGTCGCTGCAGAGGAGATGGATGTTGTCCCAGGAATTCGGCAGCCGGGTGACGACGGGCTCCGTTTTGTGTCCGCCGACGGAGCTCGAGAGAACGTGCGTCAGTGGTGACTTGAGCGCGAGCTCCTGCGGTATCACTCCCTCATCGACAAGCTCCTGCGCCATTGTCTGATCGCGCGAAATCTGCGTCAGCACGCCGTCGCGATATTGGTAATAACGGGAGTCACCGATTTGAAGCAGGTAGATCCACGGCCACACGCCAATGAAGACGGTCAGCGTGGTCGCCATGCCGGCCGCGCTACGATCGGCGGCAGCTTCGGCCTGAATTGCCCGGTGACACCTTCGCGCGCCTTCCTCCAGTGCCTTGACGAGATCGGCTTCCGCTTCCGCCGCCTGGTAGTAGCAGCGGGCGGTCTCATTGATGTAGCGCGTCGCAATCTCGAGAGCCATCCGGCTCGCCTGTTCGCCCTTCAACCCGCCCCCGACTCCATCGGCAACCATGGCGAAGAAGGCGACGCGTTCCTCGGCGATCGGGATCTGATTGAGCTCCGGAAGACTCGACAGGCGGATGTTGAGGCGCTTCGCGAGTGACCCGATGACGAAATGATCCTGGTTCTCGGGGCGATTCTTTCCGCGATTGGTAACCCCGTGAACGTCTATCTCATCGTCGCGCGGCTTGCGCGACACTGCCGGCGGTGGAGCGACGTCCTGCACGTGAATCATCTTCCCTCCCGTCCGTCGCTCCGGGCACGAGCGGCGGCGACTAGTGGTGCAGCAGCACGCCTGTGAGAGTACGATCGCGGACTGAGGGCGGCACCCTGCAGATGGGACACGGTCCCATCATTGGCTCCTTGCCGAAAGTGAGAGTAACCGGCCCGAGCACGCGCGCGGTATCGGTGAGCGTGACGGTAAGAGTCATCGTCTCGCCGACAATGCGGCCGGTGAAAATGGCGGGGTGGGTAATGCCGCGATTGACCGGATAAGCATCGACGTTGTAGGTCGCGGGCACTTCGAATAATCCATTTGCATCGGGTCGGATCGGGCCGGTAGCGTCGCCGAGCGTGCAGCCGATGTGGACGTGGACGTCGGTGCCGGTCACGATCATTCCGGCGTTGTCGCCGCCCCACGTTCCGGCGACGTCAGTGATAGGCGTCGAGGTTGCGGCGGAGCAGGCGAGAATCGCCAGGGCAGACGGGAGAAGGAGGATCCGCGTCATGCTTCATACTACCGAGTTGGGTGGACGAGGGGAACTACGAACTGATAAGTACCGGCCGGGAACTGCAAACTGCAACTACGACTACCGGCCGGGGGCTGCGGGCGGGCCGGCCGGGGGCTTCGGGCGGGCTGTTTTGTGCGCGCGCACTGGCGCCGGGGATGGCGGACCATCAACGGCGAGGCACTTCAAAAGTGCATACAACATTTTCCGCACTCGGATTGTCTGGGTCACTAGTGAGCGAAAATCACCGTCTGAAATCGCGTTGCACCCTCGAGCGAGAATCAGGTGAGACTCCAACTCTGAGCTGGAGTTGAGCGCGTAGCGTAGAAACCGCGCGAATTCCTTGTCGCTGTCCTGCCGTCTCCCCTCGGCGATGTTGGCGGGAATCGACGTCGCCGCGCGAAAGAGCTGACTCCGCAGCGAAGCGTATTGTGCGCCGCGAATCTTCTTACAGACTCGATCAACATTGAGCGCGAGCGCGACCGCCTTCTGCCAGACGTGTAGCTTCTTGAAATCGGACACACAGGAGAATGAGCAGGTCGTCGCGCAACGCCGTGATCAGAATCCTGCCCCCTTTGCCAGAACTCGGCGCGCAGAAACAGCCCGCACGCAGCCCCTGGCCGGCCCGCCCACAGCCCCCGGCCGGTAGTCATAGTTGTAGTTTCCCTATTCCGCCTCGGCCTGCGGCCTATGTGCAGCCTGGAGCTTCTGCTGTAACTGCGGCGGCGCGGGCTCGTAGTGGCTGAACTCGAGACTGTAGGAGCCGCGGCCGGCGGTGATCGACTTGAGGCGCGCGGGGAACTGCTCGAGCTCGGAGAGCGGAGCCTGTGCGGTGATCTGCAGGACGCCGGGCCGCGGCGAGTCGGAGCCCCTGATCTGGCCACGGTGGGCGGAGAGGTCGCCCGCGATGTCCCCCATCTTCTCTTCGGGCGTGACGATCTCGACGTTGACGATCGGCTCGAGAACGATCGGGTGCGCCTTGGCGAGCGCGTCGAGGAACGCCTTGCGGCCGGCGGACATGAACGCGACGTCCTTCGAATCCACGGGGTGCGTCTTGCCGTCGTAGACGATGACGCGCACGTCCTGCAGCGGAAAGCCGGCGACGAAGCCCGTCTCGAGGACGTGGCGCACGCCCTTCTCGACCGACGGGATGAACTGCCGGGGGATCGTGCCCCCCTTCACCGCGTCGACGAACTCGAAACCCTTTCCGCGCGGCAGCGGCTCCACCCTCAGGAAGACCTCACCGAACTGCCCAGCCCCCCCGGTTTGCTTCTTGTGCCGGCTGTGACCTTCGGCGTTGGACGCGATCGTCTCACGGAACGGGACCGCCGGGGGATGCGTGTCCAGCTCGATCTTGTACTGCGAGGCCATTTTGTCGAGGATCGCCTTGAGGTGCATCTCGCCGAGTCCCCGCATCACGGTCTCATTCGTCTGCGCGCTGTGCTCGATGCGGAAGCAGGGATCCTCGGCCGCGATCTTGTGGAGCACGTCGGACACTTTCTGCTCG
>DATHHC010000213.1:0-2026 GCA_035317285.1 Gemmatimonadaceae bacterium
AATAGATGAGACGGCCCGTCATTGCTTCTTCGCGCAGACCGTCACGTTGCTCACCGAATCCGACGGAACGTAGATCGCGAGCGCCGCACCCTTTCGCTGGCTACCCGTCTTCGCAACCTGCCCAATCACCTTCGTGAGGGCATTCGGCTCGTCGATCTTGTTCAGAATGATCCCGTTGGCACCCACTTCCGCCGCCTTGTCGCGCATTGAATTGATCATGTCCCCCTCATCCGACCAGTTGCTTTCGCCCTTGGCGTTGAGCATCGCCACTTCGCGATAGGGCTTCCCGACGCGGTCGGGGGTCGTGTACAGCTTTATCGCGGCCGGGCAGGTCCGGGCCAGCTGGACGCTGGGATCTATGAGCGCGGCGTTGGTGCTGACGCAGGCAGTAAGCAGTGCTGCTGCGACAAGGAAAATCGGGAGCGGCTTCATTGGATCACCTGGCGGGTGGAGTCGGGGAAACCGTCGCAACTAGCGCGCCCACTTCGCACCCCCGGAATCCTCAGGTCAATCGGCGGTTCGAGGGTGACTTGTCATTTCGGGAGGACGGCGCGTGTCCCGATTTCTGGACTCTGGACCGAGAACCCGCCCGAAAACGAACTGCAACTGAACACGTCGTCAGCCGGAGCCTGACAGCCATCAGCTATCAGGCTTAGATCGTCGGGACGTCATTGGTGGCGTGACGGCACAGGCAGTTGATTGTGGCTTGACCCGCGCTGGTGACGTCCCGACGCAGTGAGGCTGATGGCTGCCAGCTGCAAAGCTCAGGCTGACGACATGTTCAGTTGCAGTTTGCAGTTGTCAGGTGCTACCTCGACTTGAGCTTGCTCCGGTACGGCCGCTCGGGCGAGCCGGTGTAGATCTGCCGGGGACGAGCGATCTTCTGCTCCTTGTCGAGCAACATCTCTTCCCATTGGGCCAGCCAGCCCGGCATGCGGCCGATCGCGAACAGCACCGTGAAGAAATCGGTCGGGAACGCCATCGAGCGGTAGATCAGCCCCGTGTAGAAGTCGACGTTCGGGTAAAGCTTCCGCGATGTGAAGTAATCGTCGGAGAGCGCGATGCGCTCGAGCTCGAGCGCGATCTCCAGGTCCTTGTCGACGCCTACGACCTTGAACACTTCGTCGGCGAGCTTCTTCACGATTTTTGCGCGCGGATCGTAGCTCTTGTAGACGCGGTGACCGAAACCCATCAATCTCCCGCCCTCGCCGCTCTTCACTGTCTCGATGAACTTGCCGACGTTCTTGACGCTGCCGATCTCGTTGATCATGCGGAGGACCTGCTCATTCGCGCCGCCGTGAAGCGGACCGAACAGCGCGGCGACTCCGGCGGAGACTGCGGAGAAAGGATCGACGTGCGAGGAACCGACGCTGCGGACCGCGCTCGTCGAGCAGTTCTGCTCGTGGTCCGCGTGCAGAATGAACAGGATCTCGAGAGCGCGCGCGAACACCGGGTTCGCCTCGTACTTCGACTCGCTCATGCGCGCGATCATCGACAGGAAGTTCTCGACGTAAGAGAGCCGGTTGTCGGGATACACGAAGGGAAGCCCCTTCACGTGGCGATATGAGAACGCGGCAATGGTCGGCGTTTTCGCGAGGAGCCGGATGATGGAGATGTTCCGTTCGGTCTCGTCGAAGATGTTGCGCGCCGAAGGGTAGAACGCCGACAGTCCCGCGACGGAGCTGTTGAGCATCGCCATCGGATGCGCGTCGTAGCGGAAGCCCTCGAGGAACTTCCGCATGTTCTCGTGCACGTACGTGTGGAACGTGATGTCGTGGACGAACTGGTCGTACTCCTGCTGGTTCGGCAGCTCGCCGTGTCGAAGCAGCCACGCCACTTCGAGGAACGTGGCATTTTCCGCGAGCTGCTCGATCGGGTAGCCACGATAGCGGAGGATTCCCTTGTCGCCATCGATGAACGTGATGGCGCTCCGGCACGCCGCGGTGTTCAGAAAAGCCGGATCGTAGCTCATCAGCCCCGTATCGTCCGGGTCCGTGGTCTTGATCTTCTTGAGCTCGGTGGCGCG
>DATHHC010000214.1:0-2862 GCA_035317285.1 Gemmatimonadaceae bacterium
CTGGGACACCCAAAGCGATCGCCATGCTGCACGCCCTCTGAGCGCGCGATACTCCAGCCCAATGGCGGATGCCGCACCACGTATACTCGATCAATGTTTCCGAATCCGCCCGACCGAGTCGTACCGGAGCATCGCGTGGCAAAGTCCGTCCGGACACGGACGCGGCCGGTATCATTCGCCACGGCAAGGGGGCCAATCTCCAACTCGTATACGACCGTGTCTCCCGGCAGCACCGGCCGTGCGCGAAGGATCGTGCGAAGCTGTGCATCGAGCAGGGCGCGCTGCGGTTCGTCGGGCGGAAGACTGATGCGCCACGGCTGGCGCGAGGTATCACTCGCGGTCCGTACCAGGTGCGTGCTCAGTGAACTGACCACGTAAGTCAGGATACGTTCCCAAGCTACCGAGTCGGACATGAGAGCGGCCGGCAGAACGCCAGGTCGCGCTTGCGCGTTGAGTGAACTGGGCTGGAAGGTCGTAGTGACTAGCGCGGCAACAAATACCAGCAGTGGTCGACGTGTTGCGAATGCTTGCATTACGGCACCCCTGAAGGAGACCATCGGACTTGTCCGATGATTGGATTTTGCGGGCGGGAATAACAAAGGGGAAGTACTTCTCGAGTCCATTGAGGAGCCGCGAGATTTCGAAAATCGGCTGCGCTTACAAATCGGGACGCAGTTACTTCATCGTTTGAATCGGCAAGCCGGCCCGAGAGCCGTGAGCACTCAAAGACCGTCATGACGTACTGCGTTATGTATGGAGATATGGACATGGCGACTTTTATCCTAATCTCGGGCAATCATGGCTCCGACGCAGTCATGAGCCACTTGTCCTCGCTGACTTTGCACCGTAAAGTACTTCGTGATACGGACGGTGATACGTCTGATCCTGAGAAACCTATGCGTCAACCCTGAGGGAAGCAGTGAAGAAGAGCAACAGTACCGCATTCCGCTTCGCCCTCGGCCTCGCCATTCGCGAGTAGATGCGGCTCATCCCCAAGCGGCCCTGGCTGCGAATTCTGATCGGAGTGGTGGCCGTTCTGGCTGTGGTGCTCTTCTCCAACTGGCGGGAAGCCACCAACAACGGTGGTCAGAAGTACGCGGAGCCGTTCCGCATCGCCGGCAATCTTTACTACGTGGGCGCCAACGACGTCACTTCGTTCCTGATCACCGGCCCCGAGGGCCACGTGTTGATCGACGGCGGCTATCCCGGAACCGCCCCGATGATCATGGCGAGCATTGCCCAGCTCGGCTTCAAGATCACCGACGTCAAAGTGCTGCTCAACTCCCACGCGCACTTCGACCATGCGGGCGGACTGGCTGAGCTGCAGAAGGCGTCCGGCGCCGAGCTGTGGGTCAGCGAAGGCGATGCTGACGCGGTGGCGGCCGGTGGCGCCGGCGACCCCGCTGCCGGAATCTTCAGGTTCATAACGTACTTCGTGAGGTACCCGGCTCCGCGCGTTGACCACCGGTTCAAGGACGGCGCGAAGGTCCGCGTCGGCCCGATCGAGCTCACCGCGAACGTCACCGCCGGCCACACGCGCGGATGCACATCGTGGTCGTTTCCCGTCCGCGACGGTGACCGGGAGCTGCTCGTGGTTCACATCTGCAGCCTCACGCTGATGGGGAACCAATCGCTCGTCGAGCCGGAGACGTATCCAGGAATCCGGGCCGACTGGGAGCACAGCTTCGAAAAGCTGCGGAGCCTGCCCGCCGACATCTGGCTTGCCTCGCACGCGAGGGAATTCGGCCGGTGGCGCAAGTTTCAACAGCGCGCCACCGCAAAGAATCCGGCGGACCCGTTCATCGATCGTGCCGGCTATCTCAGCGCCATCGACAAGGCCGAGGAGAGATTTCGCAATGAGCTCGCCGCGCAGCAGCGGGATCCTTCGCTGATGGGGCGGATTCGTCGCGGCCTTTGATTGCGGCAGGCTGCCGACGAGTAGCCCCTGGACGCCATCCACGCTCTCGTTCAGCTGCAAGCAGTGTGATCAGGAATCGTTCTGAACGCGGTAATGAAGTTGAACCAGACCATCCTCGAAGCGTTCAGTGGACTGCAAATCCAGGCGCACGTGGCGGTGACGCCGCGCGACCAGGGGAATCCCATCACCAATGAACACCGGGACCACGCTGACGACGAACTCGTCGATCGCCTGCTCGTCAAGAAAAGACGCGATGAGCTCGCCGCCGCCCATCAGCCAGATATTCTTGCCAGGCTGCTCTCGAAGGCGGTGTACGAATGGGCCGATTGCAGCGGTCACCCACTCCACGCCAGACGGGGCGTCGGCTGGTCGCGGCTGACGGGAGAAGACGATGCTCCGATCCTTCGAGTCGAACTTCGCTCCCATGGCCAGGCCCGCCTCGTAGGTCTTTCGGCCAAGCAGCATCGTGTCGATCGACTTCATGAAGGCGTTCATACCATAGAAACCTGCCGGAGCGGGACGGGACGTCAGCCACTCGAGATCGCCGTCAGGGCGCGCGATGTAACCGTCCGCGCTGGTCGCGATGTGGACGATGACGCTTCGGCGTTTCACGTTGTCAGCGATCGTTAGGTGGCCGGCGAGTGACTGACGCTCGAGCGTGCGAGACGACGGCGAAGCTATCGACCTGTACCTGAATCCATAGGTCTGGTATCGGTGGCGTTTCGGCGTGATAGTCTTTCGGGAATCCGTACCGCCCGTCCAGGCGGAGTTGGCGCACGACGCGTCCGGGATCCCTGAGATCGCTCTCCACGCGATCGAACAGACTGTCGACGGTCCAGTCGTTTGCCAGTTCACCAGGCGGTCGCCCCCGCGAACGACCGATTATTACGCCCGCGCGGACGGTCAACAGCGAGCGTTGCAGCAGTGAGTCTAACTCTCCTGGT
>DATHHC010000215.1:0-6423 GCA_035317285.1 Gemmatimonadaceae bacterium
GATCCCGAGCAGCAGCCGGACGATGTCTACGCGCGCGGGTTGATGGCTTACAACATCGAGCTCCACAGGGGTGTCGTGACAAACATCACGACGGCGATCGAGCAGACGGGCCAGCATTGGATCGTCTATGGCAAAGACGCAACGTTCGTGAGCGACACCTCGCGTGGACGCGAGACGGCGTTCTACGTCCGCAACGGCACGATCACGAGCTGCGACGATTCGATACCCGACTACCATTTCCGGGCGAACGAGATCAAGATGATCTCGAAGAACATCATGGTCGCGCGGCCGGCGGTGCTCTACATCGGCGACGTACCCATCATGTGGCTGCCGTTCATTTTCCAGGACATCCGCTCGGGGCGCCGCAGCGGCGTCATCACGCCCCGTTTTGGAGTGAGCGAGTTGTTTCGCAACAGTCCCACGTACCGGCGCCACGTGGACAATCTCGGCTACTACTTCGCGATCAACGACTACATGGATGCCCAGGTCGCACTCGATTGGCGGAGCGGGGCGCGCCCTTCGGAGGGCGATCCGGGCTGGGTGCAGCTCAACGGACAGATGCAGTATCGCTGGCTCGACAGGTTCGTGAGTGGGAGCCTTGGCCTGTCCCAGCACGATCAGCGAGATGGCTCAAAGAACACGAGCGTCAGTTGGAACCATTCGCAGGCCTTCTCTCAGACCAGTCACCTCACCGCGAACATCAATTACGTCACCAACACGTTCATTCAGAGGAATACGGCATTCAATCCGGCTGCGGTTCTCGCGAACATTACATCCAGCGCGAGCTATGACAGAAAGATTGGTCCCGCCGCGCTGAGCGTCGGTGGCACCCGAACGCAGCACCCAGGACGAACGGAGGTAGGGCAAAACTTTCCGAACCTCAGCCTCTCCATGCCGACTGTCTCCCCGGTCTCGTGGTTTGAGTGGACGTCGCCCAGTCTTACTTTCAATACCGATCAAATCATCAATAGCGATGCCGGGAGCGAGTTTCCGTTTCGCTACATCACGGGCGCGAACGGACTGCGGGACAGCGTTCGTCGGGTGAATAACTCGCGGAAGACCACGTCGACCTTCAACACCCCGATCAGAATCGCGGGCTTCAGCTGGAGCAACTCGTTCAGCTTTTCGGACGACGATAACAACGCCCTCTCGACGGTCGTCGTCCACGACGTAAACGACTCCTCTAACAACGCGACGAGAATCTTTGCCCGGAGGTTCTCGACAACGCTCGACTGGTCAACCGGGATCTCACTCCCAAGCTTTCTTCAGGGTTCCCTGAAAGTGGCGCCCTCGGTGTCGTTCGGGAACGTCGATCCAAGCCCCTTCTGGGTGAGAACCGAGCTGAGCGGCGGAAAGTTCGTTCACCAGAGGAAGCGCCCCTACGCCGGCCTCTCTGCGTCTCCCACGCTCTTCGCGCTCTTTCCCGGTTTTGGCGCAGTTACACGATTCCGCCACTCAATCACGCCTATTCTCAATTACACGTACGCACCTTCGGCGGATATCAGCGACGAGTATCTCCGGGCCCTGAACAAGACCAGGCAGGGGTACCTGGGCGCGATCGCGCAAAACCGCGTCAGTCTATCGTTAGCGACCGTGCTCGAGGCGAAGCTCCGGTCGACTGATACGAGCTCCACCGCCGAGCCGAAGAAGATAAAAGTTCTCTCGATCAACATTAACCCGCCGTTGGCTTACGACTTCGAGAGAGCGCGCCAGACGCACCGCTCCGGGTTTGCCACTGACAATATCACCTCCGATTTCGCGACCGATCTCCTCCCGGGCTTTCATGGATCGGTTCGCTACTCCCTGTATCAGGGCGACATAACAAGCGACAGCGCGCGGTTCAAACCGTTCCGCGAGGAAATCGGTGCCGGCTTCGCGATAAACTCGCAGTCGGGGATTTTTGGCGCCCTCAGCAGAGTCTTCGGCCTCGCCGGGCCGACTCAGAATCCGCAGGTCGAGGCGAGTCCAGACGCCGCGCTCAACAACAGGGTGGCCAATGCGCCGGTGGCAGGGATCACTTCGAGAAATCGCCAATATGACATTCCGGATTCGGAGGGATGGTCCGCGACGCTGACGTATGGCTGGAGCAGGCAACGTCCACCGACGGGCAACGGGGTCATCGTCGACAACGATCCCACCGTGAGGTGCGCGCCGGCTTTGGCGAATCCCATCATTTACGCGCAGTGCATTGAAGAGGAATCCGCCAACCCGACCGGTGTAGTCCAGCCCCCATCGCTCACTGGCGGCGGTCCGTTCTATCGGCAGCCCGGGCGCAACAACCTCGATGCGAACCTGAACTTCCACCTGACGCCGATGTGGGCTGGTTCCTGGCATACCAACTACGACTTCCAGGCGAGGAAATTCGGTAGCCACCAGGTCACGCTCCAGCGGGTGCTCCACGACTGGAAGGCGATCTTTGCCTTCACGCAAGCACCCAACGGGAACTTCGCGTTCAACTTCTTCATTGCCCTCACCGCCGAGCCCGACCTAAAATTCAACTATGATAAGTCGACCTACCGTCCAGTAACTCCCTGACGTTGACCCAAAGGCTCAACATCACCAATGGTGACAGCGCCGCCGGCACGCTGAGCGAGGCCGGCATCGAAGGCAAGATCATACCCTGGCGCGATGTGCTGCACGAAGGACCCGTTGATTCGTCGCTTTCGCTCGAGGAGCTGAGCAAGGAGCGCGCGGCGTTCATAGCGGAGCAGGGGTGGGATGATTTCGCGCACGTGAGCGGTGACTTCGTCGAGCGCGATCGGGTGATCCGGCACCTGGATTATTTCGACGAGGTTGTGCTCTGGTTCGAGGACGATCTCTACGATCAGCTTCAGCTGATCCAGCTGCTCGACTTTTTCGGACGCGGCGCCGCGCGCGGGAAGACGCTCTCGGTAATCGTTGTGGACGGCTACATCCCTCCGCTCACGACGGCCGACCTCAAGCGGCTCGATGAAAAGCGCCCTCGCGTGACTCCGGAACAGCTCGAGCTGGCGAAGCGGGCGTGGAAAGCGTTTGGCTCGGCCGATCCAACTTCGATCTCGAAGCTGCTGGACGAGGACACCTCCGCGCTCAAGTACCTCGCCTCTGCTCTTACTCGGCATCTTGAGGAGTTTCCCTCCTCGACAAACGGCCTGTCCCGATCAGAGCGCGAAGCGCTCACTGCGATCGAAGCCGGGCATTCGACACCGGTCGCCGCATTCCTCGACACGGCCACGAAGCAGGACAGCGTATTCCTCGGCGACATCGTGTTCTATTCGTACCTCGAGAGGCTGAGCGGGAAGAAGGATGCCCTCGTGACGTGGAAGGACGGCACGCCGGTGATCGCACCGACCGCGGAGAGATCGCGCGAATTCGTCGAGGGCGAGTTGACGCTGACGCCGCTCGGGCGGGAAGTCCTTGCTGGCAGCAAGGACTGGCAGAGCATCCACAAGAAAACGCGCTGGCTTGGCGGAGTGGAAATCAATCCCGGCGAAGGTGGATGGCGGTGGGATCCATCCGATCGGCAGCTTCGCCCGGCAAGCAGACTTCGCCCGACAAAAAAACTTCGTCCGGCAGACAGACTTCGCTCCGCGAAAAAGCGTCCCTCGGCGAAAAAGCTTCGCCCGGCGAGAAAACTTCGTGGCGGCAAAAAGAAACCTCGCCCCGCGAAAAAGTCGAAGTCGCGTAGCCCCGCCCGGCGCGCCCCTCGAAAAAAGAAATGACGGAAAAACTTCTCATCAACGGTGATACGCTCACCGTTGATGAAGCCTATGGGGTGGCCGCCGACCGGATTCGCGTTGGCCTCGCACCAAAGGCGCGCGAGCGAATGTTGCGCACCCGCGCCGTCGTCGACGACATCGTGCGCAGCAACTCGGTCGTGTACGGAGTCACCACCGGCTTCGGAAAGCTGTCAGAAGTCGCGATACCACCGGACAAGCTGGCGCAGCTCCAGGTGAACGTCGTCCGCAGCCATGCCTCGGGAGTCGGCGATCGTCTTCCCGAGCGCGAAGTCCGCGCGATGATGCTCCTCCGCGCGAACGTGATTGCCAAGGGATACTCCGGCGCGCGCCCTGAGCTCGTCGATCTCATTCTCGAGCTGCTCAACGCCGATGTCTATCCGCCGATTCCGGAGCAGGGAAGCGTTGGCGCAAGCGGGGACCTCGCCCCGCTCGCGCACCTCGCACTTTCACTCATCGGCGAAGGAACGCTGATCAAGGGTGATCGCGAAGCCCCAGCCGCAACGATGCTACGTGAAATCGGCGCGAAGCCGGTCGTTCTGGCCCCGAAGGAAGGCATCACACTTCTCAATGGGACTCAAGCCCACACCGCGGTAGCACTCATCGCGCTGGTCCACGCACGAGGTCTCTGGCGTACCGCTCATGTGGCTGGCGCGATGTCTCTCGAGGCTCTGCTCGGTACACCGGTGGCGTTTGACGAGCGGATCCATGATGCCCGTGGCCAGAAAGGGCAATCGCGCTCGGCGGCGCTCCTTCGCGACCTGCTCGCCGACAGTGAGCTGCGCGAGTCGCACCGGCACGGCGATCCGCGCGTTCAGGATCCGTACGCGCTCCGCTGCATGCCGCAGGTGCACGGACCTGTATTCGACGCGCTCGACTTCATCGACCAAGCAGTCTCGCGAGAGCTGAACGCCGCAACCGACAATCCGCTGGTGTTCGAGAATGGCGAAACCCTGAGCGGCGGAAATTTCCACGGCCTGACAGTCGCAATGGCGCTCGACTTCCTCGCAATCGTGCTGACACATCTGGCTACGATGGCGGAGCGACGAATCGACAGACTCGTGCATCCCGACCTCAACCAGGGCCTGCCGCCGTTTCTTTCGCCAGACGCCGGGCTTCACTCGGGTTTCATGATGGCGCAAGTCACGGCCGCGGCTCTCGCCAGCGAATGCAAGGTGCTCTCGCACCCGGCGAGCGTGGACTCGATCCCGACCGATGGCAGCAAGGAAGATGTCGTCCCCATGGCAATGGGCGCCGCATGGAAGGCGCGGCGCGTTCTTCGCAACCTGGAAAACATTCTGGCGATCGAGCTCATGTGTGGAGCGCAGGCGATCGATTTCAGGGCGCCACTGCGCCCCGGGCAGGGCGTGCGCATCGCACATCAACGTGTGCGTGAGCTGGTGCCGAGGCTCGAAGCCGACCGCGTACTGAGCGGCGACATCTCGGCACTTCGGACCGCGATCTCCGAGATGCGCTTCGCCGACATAGGGACGGTTGCATGACTGATCTGAGAGTGCGTTTCGATCCGAGCGCGTTCGATATCTGGCCCAGCGGGCCTCGAGAGATACGCGCGCCCCGCGGGAACAAAATCTCGTGCAAGGGCTGGCACCAGGAAGCCGCGCTGAGATTGCTGATGAACAATCTCGATCCCGATGTGGCCGAGCGACCCGAGGATCTGGTCGTGTACGGCGGAACCGGGAAGGCCGCGCGCAACTGGGAGTGCTTCGACGCCATCGTGCGCGAGCTGACCAACCTCGGCGCGGACGAGACGCTGCTCGTGCAGAGCGGAAAGCCGGTCGGAGTTTTTCAAACCCACGTCGGTGCGCCGCGCGTTCTCATCGCCAACAGCAATCTTGTCGGCCGCTGGGCGACGTGGGAGCATTTCCGCGAGCTCGAGCGCAGGGGCCTGATGATGTACGGCCAGATGACCGCCGGCTCGTGGATCTACATCGGATCGCAGGGAATTGTGCAGGGCACGTACGAGACGCTCGGCTCAGTCGCGCGAAGACATTTTGCCGGAACACTCCGGGGTCGCCTGGTTCTGACCGCCGGCCTGGGAGGAATGGGTGGCGCTCAGCCCCTGGCCGCGACAATGCAGGGTGCGGTAGCGCTGATCGTCGAGGTGGACGAGTCGCGCATTGAAAAGCGCCTCGCAACAGGCTACCTCGACCGCAAGGCGGGGAGTCTCGACGAAGCTATCGAGATCATCGCTCACGCAACGCGTGCGGGCGAAGCGACCTCGATCGGGCTGCTGGGCAATGCGGCCGATGTGCTTCCCGAGATCGTTCGGCGCGGACTGACGCCCGATGTCGTCACGGACCAGACTAGCGCGCACGACATGCTCAATGGATACGTGCCCGCTGGAATGAGCTTCGCGCAAGCGCTCGAACTGAGGAAAACGGACCCCGATGAGTACCTTCTGCACTCGACCAGGTCAGTAGTAAAACATGTGACGGCGATGCTGGAGCTGCAGCAACGCGGAGCGGTCACGTTCGATTACGGCAACAACATCCGCACCGTCGCGCTCGATGCGGGGCTCGCGAACGCTTTCGACATCCCCGGCTTCGTCCCCGAGTACATCAGGCCGCTCTTCTGCGAAGGGAAGGGTCCCTTCCGCTGGGTGGCGCTTTCGGGCGATCCGAAAGACATCAAGCGGACCGACGACCTCGCGCTGGCGCTGTTTCCGGGCGACGAGCATCTCCGCCGC
>DATHHC010000216.1:0-2314 GCA_035317285.1 Gemmatimonadaceae bacterium
TCACCGTATTGCGACGCGCTGGACCGCCTCCGATATTAGTCGCCTACCCGAGCGAGAGCCATGAAAAAAACACGTCGCGACTTCATCAAGCAGGGCGGAATGGCGGCTGCGGCCATCGCCGCCACGAGCGCACTCTCTCCAACCAAATCATTCGGCGGATTTCTCCACACCCCCGAGGTCGAGCTTCCCCAGGATGACGTCGTCCGCGGCCTCATGATGACCGCGATCAACACGGCGAAATCCGCGGGCGCCACCTACTCCGACGTACGAATAGGCCGGTACCGTCGCAGCATCGTGTTCACCCGCGAGCAGCAGATCGTCAACACGGCCGATATCGACGACATTGGCGCGGGTGTCCGCGCGCTGGTAGACGGCACCTGGGGATTCGGCGCGACCAAGATGCTCACCACCGACGGCGTAGCCGCCGCGGCGCGAGAGGCGGTCGCGATCGCCAAGGCGAATCGAATCGCCCGCGATCAACCCGTTCAACTGACGCCGGTGCAGGCGTACCCGAATGCGACCTGGAAGAGCTCGTTCAAGATCGACCCATTCACCATTCCGATCGAGCAGCGCGCGGATCTCCTGCTCAAGGCGAACGCCGAGGCGCTCAAGGTGAAGGGTGTGAAGTTCGTGAACTCGGGGCTGATGTTCGTGAAGGAGGATCGCAACTTCGCGTCGACCGAAGGCACGGTGATCGGGCAAACGATCGTGCGCGTTTCCGTTCCATTCACAGTCACGGCGGTCGCGCCCGATAATTCCGACTTCCAGACGCGCAGCAACGTCGTCGCGCCCGCGGGCCGCGGTTGGGAATATGTGCTCGAGCAGGATCTCGTCGGCAACGCCGGCAAGTGGGCCGAGCAGGCCGTTCAAAAGCTCAATGGCAAGTCGGTCGAGGTGGGGCGCTACGATCTGGTTCTCCACCCGACGCACCTCTGGCTCACGATCCACGAATCAATCGCTCACCCGACCGAGCTGGACCGCGCGCTGGGCTACGAGGCCAACTACGCCGGCACCAGCTTCGTCGCGCCCCCCGAGAAAATGCTCGGCAAATTCCGCTACGGGCCCGAGTTCATGAATATCCAGGGCGACCGCTCGCAGGAAGGCGGATGCGCGACGATCGGGTACGACGACGAAGGCGTGAAGCCGGAGACCTTCCTCATCATCAAGAATGGACTGGTGAACGATTACCAGACGACGCGCGAGCAGGCCGCCTGGCTCAAGTGGTGGTACGACTCTCAGGGCAAACCGGCGCGGTCGCACGGATGCTCGAACGCAGACTCGTGGGGAACGGTGCAGTTCCAGCGGATGCCGAACGTCTCCCTGCTTCCCGGCGCAAAAGAC
The DNA here is from genome assembly GCA_035317285.1 of Gemmatimonadaceae bacterium. Classification (GTDB taxonomy): domain Bacteria; phylum Gemmatimonadota; class Gemmatimonadetes; order Gemmatimonadales; family Gemmatimonadaceae; genus UBA4720. Next base: position 1,342 of record DATHHC010000216.1, read on the forward strand.
ATTGGCTGGGACGACATTATCGCCGCCACTGATCGAGGGATCGCGATCGAAGGCGACGGATCATTCTCAATCGACCAGCAGCGCTACAACGCCCAGTTCGGCGGGCAGGTCTTCCACGAGATCAAGGGCGGCAAGATCGTCGGCGTCCTCAAGGATGTCGCCTATCAGATGCGCACACCCGATTTCTGGAACTCGATGGACATGATCGGCGGCCCGAAGAGTTATTTCATGGGCGGCGCCTTCAACGACGGTAAGGGACAACCATCTCAATCGAACGCGGTCAGTCACGGCTGTGTGCCGAGTCGGTTCCGCAACATCAACGTGATCAACACCGGGAGGAAGGCATGAGCCGCTCAACTTTCAGAGGCGAGCCCAAGCGGCTTCTCGAGCGCGCCGCGGAGCTCATGCCCGAAGGCGCAGTAATGCCACGCGAGCAGGCGCAGGCGCTGATAGAAAAAGTGGTGAAGATGTCCAAGGCCGACGAGATCACCATCAACCTGAACACCGGCTACCAGGCCGACGTCCGCTTCGCGGCCAATCAGATGTCGACTTCGGGCGGCGTCGTGAATGGACAGATCGGCATCCAGAGCGCGTTCGGAAAGAAACACGCGGCGGCTGTAACCAACGATTTCTCGGACGCATCGCTGCGTCGCACCGTCGAGCAGTCGGAAGCGCTGGCCAAGCTCTCGCCCGACGATCCGGAAACGATGCCTGGACTCACGGCACAGACGTACGTGCCGGTCAACGGCTACTTCGATTCGACGGCCAATCTCACACCGGAAGATCGCGCGCGCGCCGCGTTGACGGCGCTCGAGCCCGCGCGCAAAGCGGGCGATTTGAAGGCGGCGGGCTTCATTGTGGTCAATGCCGGCGCCAACGCACTCGGCAACAACCACGGACTCTTCGCTTACAACCGCTCGACGAACGCCAATTACACGCTGACGGTTCGCACCGACGACGGCACCGGCTCGGG
>DATHHC010000217.1:0-6373 GCA_035317285.1 Gemmatimonadaceae bacterium
GAAAAGCAAATACCGGGACATCAAGGGCTTCGCGCAAAAGCGCGCGGGGCACATCGTACTGCAGGATCACGTCGACGAAGTCTTTTTCCGGAATATCAAGATTCGGCCCTTGTAACACTCGGAGCTGTCATGACACCTAGAGATCCGCTGGATCGCCGTGATTTTCTGAAGAAGGCATCGGTCGCAGGCCTTGGCGCTTTCGCCGCGTCACGAAGCCCAGGGCCTCTCTTCGCATTCGAGGGATTGCCTTCGGAGAAGATGGTGGTCGCCGTCATGGGACTGAACGGACGCGGAATGGTCCACGCGCAGGATTTCGCGCGCGGCGCCAACACCACTGTCGGCTACCTGGTTGATGTCGACTCGAATGTCCTCTCCAAAGCACTCGCAGAGACCTCGAAACTCCAGACGACGCCACCGAAAACCGTCTCCGATTTCCGCCGAGTACTGGAGGACAAGAACGTCGACGCAATTGCGATAGCCACGCCGGATCACTGGCATGCGCCGGCCACGATTCTGGCGCTCGACGCGGGCAAGCACGTGTACGTCGAGAAGCCGAGCGGTCACGATCCGCGAGAAGACGAGCTGATCGTCGCGGCCGCGCGCAAGCACCCGAAGCTCCATGTGCAGCTGGGGACTCAGGCACGCTCAGGCCCACACTTCGTCGAAGTCTACGACGCGATCCGTGCAGGCCAGATCGGCACGCCGTATCTCGCGCGCGCCTGGTACGCCAACACGCGCACGGGAATCGGAAAGGGCAAAGTCGTCCCGGTGCCAGCGAATCTGGACTACGAGCTGTGGCAGGGGCCTGCCCCGCGCACACCGTATCGCGACAACGTCATCCACTACAACTGGCACTGGTTCACCAACTGGGGAACCGGCGAGATCTGCAACAACGGAACGCACGAGATCGATGTCGGCCGCTGGCTGCTCGGCGTCGACTACCCGACGAGCGTCGTCTCGACGGGCGGACGATTCCACTACGCCGACGACTGGCAGTTTCCCGACACCCAGGAAGCGACGTTCGTATTCGAGGGCGGCAAGAGCATCATCTGGCAGGGACAGAGCTGCAACGGACTCGACCTCTACGGGCGTTCCCGCGGCACGACGGTCCTCGGTACCAACGGCAGCGTGGTTGTCGATCGCGACGGCTACGTCATCTACGACCTGAAGAACAAAGTCGTCAAGGAAGTGAAGGCAGCCCCGAAGGGCGACGCGCTGAACACGCTTGGTGACGATTGGCTCACGCAGCTGCACATCGACAACTTTACGAACGCTGTCCGCACGGGGACCAAACTCTCAGCCCCGATCGAAGACGGCGCGAAGACGGGAACGCTCTGTCACCTCGGCACGATCTCGCAGCAAGTGGGCCGCAAGCTCACCACCGATCCGAAGAACGGGCACATCCTGCACGACGAGGAAGCAGCCAGGCTCTGGTCGCGCGAGTACGACCCGCGGTGGAAGCCGGTGGTGTGACCGGGCTCCACGAGGATCGCTACTTTGATCCCGATCCGATAATTCGGCAACACGCGCGCGTGTTGTACGACCAGACCCGCGCGCTGCCGATCATCTCTCCGCACGGGCACGTCGATCCCGCGATCCTCGCGAAGGACGACCCGTTCCCGGATCCGACCTCTCTCATCATCACGCCCGATCACTACGTCCTGCGGCTGCTCTACTCGCGCGGCGTGCCGCTGGAGTCACTCGGCGTCGCGCCAATCGACGGCAAGCCCCCGAACGCGGAGAGCGATCCGCGCAAGATATGGCAGACGTTCGCGGACCACTGGCACCTCTTTCGCGCGACGCCGACGCGCGCGTGGCTCGAGTACGAGCTGCGCGAGGTGTTCGGCGTGCAGCTCGAGCTGACTTCGACCACCGCCCCGCAGGTGTACGACGCGATCACGGAGCGATTGCAGTCGCCGGAGTTCCGCCCGCGCTCGCTCTTCAAGCGGTTCAACATCGAAGTTCTGGCGACGACCGACGCCGCGAGCGACACGCTCGAGCATCACAAGGCGCTGCACGGGGCAGATCTTGGCGGCCGCGTGATTCCGACGTTTCGGCCGGACGCGCTGTTCCGGATCGCGTCGCCAGGTTGGTCAGCGGAGCTGGCGCGCTTCGAACACGTGATTGGCGGCACGATCGGAAGCCACGCCGAGTTGATGAGGGCCGTGGCGCGGCGACGTGCTGATTTCAAGGCGATGGGCGCGACTGCGACGGATCACGCCGTCCTCACCCCGCGCACCGAGCGGCTCAAGGATGCGGAGGCCGAGCGGTTGTTCACCAAGGCCGGAGAGCGCGCGGCCACCGAGGAGGATCAGGCGCGCTACGAGGCGCACCTCCTCATGGAGATGGCGCGTCTCTCGGTGGACGATGGGCTGGTGATGCAGTTGCACCCTGGGTCACTGCGCAATCACAACGAATTGATTTATCGGCGGTTTGGAGCCGATCGTGGCGGTGACATTCCGGTGGCGACTGAGTTCACGCGCAACCTGCGTCCGCTTCTCAATGCGCATGGGAACGACACGCGCTTTCATCTCATCGTGTTCACGCTCGACGAGTCGGCGTACAGCCGGGAGCTGGCGCCGCTCGCGGGCCACTATCCGGCGATGCTCCTCGGGGCGCCGTGGTGGTTCCACGATTCAATTGAAGGGATGACGCGTTTTCGTCGCCAGACCACCGAGACCGCCGGGATCGAGAACACGGCAGGATTCACCGACGACACGCGCGCCTTCTGCTCGATCCCCGCTCGGCACGACCTCGCTCGACGCGTGGACGCGAACTACCTCGGCGGTCTCGTGGCGCGACACGTGATCGACATGGGCGACGCCAGCGAGATGGCCAAGGCTCTGGCCTATGATCTTGCAAAGCGTGCATACCGTTTGACCTAGGGAGGAGATAGATGACGGACCGAGAGGTGTCACGGCGCGGGTTTCTCAAGCTCGCGGCTCTCGGAGCCGCCAGCGCCCAGCTAACAACGCCGCGAGCTGCCAGCGCAGTCTCCCGGACGAAAGCCGCGGCTGTCGCGCACTCTGCCGACCGCACAGCTGCAAACCGGATCGCCGATGAGCCCTACGTAAAGCTCGGCGTCGCCAGCTACTCGCTCCGACACTTCTCACGCGCTGATGCCATCAAGATGACCAACGCGCTCGGCACGCGGTACATCAATCTCAAATCGTTTCATCTCCCGTACGAATCGTCACCGGCGGAGATCGCCGCGGCGCGACAGGAGATCACGGCGGCAGGGCTCGAGATTGTCGGCGGCGGTACGATCACTTTCGAGACCGACACCGATGATGGCGTGCGGAAGTACTTCGAGTACGCAAAGGCCGCGGGGATGCCGGTGATCGTTTGTACGGGCAAGCCGAGCGTGCTGCCTCGCGTAGAGAAATTCGTGAAGCAATACGGGATCAAGATCGCAATACACAATCACGGGCCGGAGGACCCCGACTTCCCTTCTCCCTACGACGCGCTGAAGGCGGTAAAAGGGATGGACCCGCGCATGGGACTGTGCATCGATATCGGACACACGGTGCGGACAGGCACTGACGTCGTGCGCGCCGTTGCCGACGCCGGCCCGCGCCTCCTCGACATGCACGCCAAGGATCTGCGCGATCTGAAGGACAAAGACAGCCAGTGCATTGTCGGCGAAGGAAAGATTCCGATCCCGGAACTCTTCAGGCAGCTCCGCGCAATCCGTTATGGTGGGTACGTCAACCTCGAGTACGAGATCGATGAGAACGAGCCAATGCCTGGAATGAAGCAATCGTTCGCCTACATGCGCGGAGTGCTCGCAGGGATGACTCCCGCCTCGCGGGGATGATTCCCGCTCGAGACGCCACGAGTTCATTAAACCTCTCCCCTTGACAGACCGTTCTACAAGTGTAGAATCTACAAGTGTAGAAGAACTCGAGAGGATGTAGGATGCCTGACCGCCACCAGCTCACAGACCTACAGACGCCGTCCTTCGCCTCCTGGGCAAACCTGGAAACGTTTGGCGGCTATGGAGAGGGTTCAGCACTCCGTTCCCTTCGGGACAGACTAATCTGTGCTGAAACTTTCCAACCATATCGACCGAACGGGTATCTAAGAAGGCTGAAGCAGTCACTACACGCCTCCACCCAAGACTGGACAGCTATATGATTGGCGCCGCCGCTCTCCTGGGACTCTCGCTGAGTTTCCAGGTCCCCGACCAGGTACCCGCCCGCGTTGACGCGCGGCCGTCCACTCCACCCCCCGTCGCCCAAAGAATCGGGTTGCCCACCGACACTGGCGTTACCGCCACTCACGCGGACGCTCCGCCCGTAATCGATGGCAAGGACGAAGATGCGGTCTGGCGCACTGCCCCGCCCATAACCGGGTTCAAGCAGTGGCAGCCCACCGAGGGAAAAGAGCCCCGCTTCAAGACCGAAGCGAAGGTGGCCTACGACGCTTCGAATCTCTACGTGTTCGTGCGGGCGTTCGACCCGCATCCCGATAGCATCATCAAGCTCCTTGAGCGGCGCGACAGCTTCACGCCATCCGACATGGTCTGGCTTTTCGTCGACTCCTATCACGACAAGCGCACGGGTTACGAGTTCGGCGTGAACGCGGCGGGCGTGAAGATCGACCAGGCCGTCTACGATGACGGCAACGAGGACGGCGCGTGGGACGCAGTCTGGGATGCCGCGACCAGAATCGACTCGCTGGGCTGGACGGCTGAGTTCCGGATTCCCCTCTCGCAAATGCGCTACAGCAGAGACCGGACGCACATCTTCGGCTTCACGATCGATCGAGACATCTATCGCTACAGCGAACGTCTCGCCTGGCCTGTGTTCACTCAGTCGAAGTCCGGACTCATATCGCAGCTCGGAAAGCTCGATGGTCTCGACGATCTGGAAACACCGCGCCGCCTCGAGGCGATGCCGTACGTCGTCACCAAGAGTGCGTCGCAGATCACCAACAACGCCTATGGACAGAAAGCGAACCTGGCGGTTGGCGGCGACGTGAAGTATCGGGTCATGTCGAACCTGACGCTCGACGCGACGATCAACCCCGATTTCGGGCAGGTGGAATCGGACCCCTCAGTCCTCAATCTCTCGGCGTATGAGTCATTCTTCGACGAGCGGCGGCCATTCTTCGTCGCCGGACGCGGCCTGTTTCGCTTCGACGTGAACTGCAGCGCAGTCAACTGCAACGGCGAGACGCTCTACTATAGTAGGCGCATCGGGCGGACACCCGAGCTTGCCGGCGTCTACGGTGACACTGTTCCGCTCCAGCCGACAACAATCCTGGGCGCCGCCAAGCTGCTCGGCCGATTCCCGCATGGAACGACCGTTGGTGTGCTGGACGCCATGACCGAGCGCGTAACGAGCCCGGGCGACACGACCTACGAGCCGCGTTCGAACTTCGGCGTAGTGCGCGCGACACAGGACTTTCGCGGCGGCAACAGCGCCATCGGCGGAATGTTCACGGCAGTAAACCGAAATGTGGATTCGTGGTCGTCACCATACCTCGCCAAGAGTGCGTACGTGGGCGCATTGGACTTCCGGCACCGCTTCCTCAGCAACAACTACGAGATCTCGGGATCGCTCGACCAGAGTCGCGTGCAGGGTACTCAGGCGGTGATTCTCTCGACGCAGACCGATGGCGTGCACAACTTTCAGCGCCCGGACGCAGCACTCCCGCTCGACTCCAATGCCACGCAGCTCACCGGTGACGCTGAAGAGTTCAGATTCGGCAAGACCGGCGGACAGCACCTTCTGTTCGAGACCGACTACCAGCGTCGCTCGCCGGGGTTCGAGGTCAACGACCTCGGCTTTCTGCGTCGTGCTGATCAGGTCTCTTGGAACACTTGGATGGGATTCTTCGACCGCCACCAACGGAAGTACTACAACCGCTTTCAGCTGAACAACAACTGGTGGCAGTACTGGACGACGGACGGCTTGCCGCTCGAGGCCGCGTACAACACTAACGTCCATATCACCTTCAAGAACAACTGGGGCTGGCACCAGGGCGTAACCATCGGACAGCTCGGCACCACGTACGACGATCGCAGCGCGCGCGGCGGGCCGGCCATCCGGCAGGACTCCTATATCTCCCCGTGGCTCTCGATCAATGGGAATGATCGGCGAGCGCTCGTGCCGTACTTCAACATGAACTATTTCAAGGGAGACGACGGCCGCAACAAGTCGTGGAATGTGAGCCCCGAGATCGACTACAAGTTCTTCGGGCAATTCAGCTCGTCGCTCTCCTTCAGCTGGTCGCACAACATTGCCGACAACCAGTGGTACGGCAACTTCACCGACGCCACGGGCACGCACTACACGTTTGCGCACCTCGACCAGACCACCACGGCCGCGACCCTGCGCCTCAATTACACGTTCACGCCAGACGTCTC
>DATHHC010000218.1:0-5027 GCA_035317285.1 Gemmatimonadaceae bacterium
GCAGAGGAGCGGTGCGCTCCGTAGAGGGCGAGACCGACCACTGTGGCGAAGCGAGGGGCATCCACCGAGTCGCTCAGGCCGCCGATGTTCTCGGCGGGAGAGCCAATCCTTACGCCGGTGCCGAAGACGTCAGCGGCGAGCTCGCCCACACCCTCCATCGCCGCGGCACCGCCCGTGATCACCACACCACCGTTCAGACGCTGCTTGAAACCCGCACGCTCGATCTCGCTGAGCACGAGGTTGAAGATCTCGTCCATCCTCTGGTGGATGATGTGCGCGAGAACCTCGCGCGGAACCTGCCTGTCGCCCTGCGCGACGGTGCTCGGTAGCTGGATGATGTCGGAAGGATCGACCAGCGGCTCGTACGCGCAGCCGTATCGCTCCTTTAGGCGCTCGGCGTCAGCCTGCGTCACCCCGATGCCCTGCACGATGTCGCTGGTGACGTTGTTTCCGCCGTAGTTCACCGTTCCCAGATGCCGAATCTTGCCTTCGTGGAAAACGGCTATATCCGTCGTGCCGGCGCCCATCTCCACCAACGCGACGCCCAGCTCCTTCTCGTCCTCCGTGAGCACGCTCAACGAGCTGGCGAGCGGCTCGAGCACGAGCTCGCGCACGTGGTAGCCAGCTCTTTCGACCGACTTCCGGAGATTCATCGCTGGAGACGCGCCGATCGTGACGAGGTACATCTCCGTCTCGAGCCGAGTGCCGATCATGCCGATTGGGTCGCGAATGCCCTGATTCTTGTCGACAGAATACTCCTGCGGAATCGCATGCAGCAGCTCCCGGTCCTGCGCCACAGGCTGCGCGCGGGCAACATCGTTCGCGCGATCGACATCGGCCTTCGAGATCTCGTCGCCGTTCACGGCCACGATTCCCTTGCTGATCATGGCCCGTACATGCTCGCCGGCGATTCCCGCGTAGATCGTGTCGATCTTGATCCCGGACATTCGCTCTGCATCCTCGATTGCCTTCTTGATCGACTTGGTGGTCTCCTCGATGTCGGATACGACGCCGCGGCGAAGGCCCGTCGTGCGTGCTTGTCCGACGCCAAGGATCTTGAGCGTCGGCCCGCGTCTGCTGTCACCGCCGCCGACGGCCTGTGCAATCAGGGCGGTCGTCTTCGAGGAACCGATGTCCAGGCCAGCGATGATGCGTTCGGGATTCATTGAAGCCTTGCGATGACTTGATCGCGATAGCGGAAATCGAGCTCTCCAACATTCACCTGTCGGCGAGCGAGATCGGTTTCAACCGGAAAGATATCGGCCAAACGCTCTACTGACAGTCCTACCGGAACTCGCACGAGCAACGTTCGGCTCTCCGGCGCTGCATTGTCGCCCGGAACGCCTGCCGCGCGCGGGCTGCGTGAGAGCGCGAGCAGGATTTCACCCCCGCCCGATCGCCTCGCCTCTTCGATGCGCGCGAACAAGCGCGGCTCGGTCGCTCGAATCGCTCCGACGAGCTTAAGAAGAACGGGATCGGTACTCGCAACAATCGGGAGGTCGAGCGATGTGCGCGCGGGATCGATCGGAAGCTCTCTGCCGAGCGAATCAAACGGGAGCAATCCGGTCGGTGTCTGCACCAGCGCAACGGGAAGGTTTTCCCGTATGGTCACGACGAGCGTGCCCGGCATTCGCCGAGAGATATCGACGCTGGAGACCTGCGGGTGCTTCATCACGCGCTGCCGGTAAGGCTCGAGATCATCCCACAGAGACGCGACCGTATCGATCTTCAGTCGCGACACGATGTCGTTCGCCTGGAGATAGCGGACGCCCTTGATCTCGACATTGCGGACCCGGAAGAACGCCATCTGCCGGGCGGCAGCGCGAGTGCCCCACGCGCCGGCCATGATGACCGCGACCAGAAACAGCAGCCCGAGTATCTTCCAGCCCGGCCTTCCCAGTCGCTCCCGGGAAATCATTTCCGTCCTTCCGATTTGGCCTTGAGGTCGACGTTCGTGCTTCGCCCTTCCAGTCGTGTCTTGAGCTCGGGCCCTGTGCGCGTGATGTCGCCCGCGCCGATCGTGATCACCACATCGCCCTCCATCACGAACGGCGCGAGCGCGTCGGCGAGATCGGAGCGCGCGCCTTGCCAGATCACGGCGCGTCCCGCCAGCTTCATCGAGGACGCAACAAGCTCCGACGTGATCCCTGGAATCGGTTGCTCTCGCGCGGGATAAATCTCCGCCAGGAAAACGCAATCCGCCCCGCAGAGAGCCGCCCCGAAGGCAGCGAAAAAGTCCCGAGTGCGCGAGAAGAGATGGGGTTGGAAGGCCGCCACGATGCGCCGGCCGGGATACGATGCGCGGGCGGCCTGCAGCGTCGCCGCGATCTCGGTCGGGTGATGCGCGTAGTCGTCCACGATGGTCACACCCGCGATATCGTAGAGGCGCTGGAAACGGCGATCGACGCCCCCGAACTGAAGGAGTCCATCACGCATCGCGTCGAGTGTGGCGCCGAGAGCGAAGCCGGCGCCGATCGCTGCCAGCGCGTTCTGAACGTTGTGGACGCCCGGCACGCGGAGAGCGACATCGCCAAGGCCGCGGCCATCGTAGCTGACGGAGAAAGTCGTCGAGTGGCCATCCGAGCGCACGTCGCTCGCCACGAGGCGGGCGTCGCGTGATTTGAGCCCGTAACGAATAACCTCGGCACTGGCGGGGAGATCCAGAGATCTCGCGCCCGCGTCGTCGTCGCAAAGAACAATCGCGGCAGCGTCCCGGACATAGCGCGAGAAGGTAGTCCTGATGTCCTCGAGATCGCGGTAGATGTCGAGATGGTCCGCCTCCACATTCGTCACGACTGCGACGGTCGGCGACAGCGCCAGGAAGGATCGATCGTATTCGTCGGCTTCGACGACGAACAACTCGTCCGACTCGTAGTGAAGGTTCCCCTTCCACTCGGCGACGCGCCCGCCGGCGATGCCCGTCGGCTTGAGACCGGCAGCCGCGAGCGCCGCGGTCGTCATCACGGTCGTCGTTGTCTTGCCGTGAGTGCCGGCGATGCCCACGACTCGTCCGGCCGCGACCGCGCGCCCAAGGGCGATGGCTCGTTTCGTAATCGGAATCCCAAGCTCCCGCGCACGCATCAGCTCGGGATGATTCACGGACATCGCCGACGTGACGATCAGCTCGCGCGCGCCCTCGACGTGCTCGGGGCTATGTCCTGTGGCAACGCTGATACCGAGGGATTCCAAATCAACGGTCGAACCTGGATTTGCATCGCACCCGGTGACGGCAACCCCGCGCCGGACGAGCAGCTCGGCGAGCGCGCGCATTCCGGCGCCGGCAATCCCGACGAAGTGAATCGGGCGCTGGTCGGAGTTATCGGGGTGAGTCATCGGCAGTTGCTCGGCAATCCGACTCGCGTCAGCGCCGCTGCTTCTCGGTCTCGACGAGACGGAGTATGTGCTGGGCGATATCCGCCGCTGCCGTTGGCCGCGCGCGCTCGAGAGCCTTTGCGCGCATACCTGCAAGCTTGGCAGGATTCGCAAGCATCGATTCGACAGCGCGGGAAAGCGAATCGGTGTTGAGATCCGCCTGACGAATCATCTCCGCCGCGCCAGCGGCGGCGAGGGCCTTCGCGTTGGCGGTTTGATGATCAGCCGCAGCGGTGGGAAGCGGGACCACGATTGACGGAATTCCCCAGGCGCACAACTCCGCCGTCGCCATCGCACCGGCTCGCGTGAGCGCGAAGTCTGCCGCGCGATACGCTTCCGAGATCGGAGCGATGTACGCCCTGACCTTTACGCGTGCACTGGCGTAGCGCGCGAGCGACTCGTAGTTCGCTTTGCCCGTAGCCCAGATGACGAAGAGATCCGGCGGTAGACCCTGGTCGATCCACGCGGCGACGACGTCATTAATCGCCTTTGATCCCTGGCTTCCACCGTAAACCAGCAGAACGCTTCCCCCCGCTTCGGGGAACCCCCATTTGCCACGCGCCGGCGCCTTCTCGAATGCGTCGGCCGGCGGCGGCTCGATTGGGTTTCCGGAGTCGAACACCTCGGTTTTCTTCGATGGAGAGATGTGGCGGCGCGCTTCGGGAAATCCCAGATGGATCTGCGAAGCAAAGCGGCTGAAGAAGCGGGTAGTGATGCCCGGAAATGTATTCTGCTCCTGGAGAACGACCGGGATCTTGTGCGTCGTCGCGTACCCCAACGCCAACCCGGACGCGTATCCACCCGTTGCGACTACGCACGCCGGAGCCTCGCTGCGAACCTCGCCGGCGATCATTCGCCACGCGCTCATCGCTCCTCGGATTGTCTTCCAGTTCTCCCACGGGCGCGAGCGATAGAGTGGGTGCAGGTCGAGCAGCTCGAACGCCCATCCGACCTGCGGCAGAACGTCGCGCTCAATGCCTCGCTTCGCTCCGATAAAAAAGGGCTCTACCCGGGGGTCAGCCTTCTTGAGCGCGCGCGCGATCGCGAGTCCCGGGTAGAGGTGTCCACCCGTACCGCCTCCCGCGAAGATGATCCTCATCTGGCCGGGAGCGCGCGAAGAGCGAGTGGATCTGTCGCTGCTCCGCCAAATACCCTTTCACGAGAACTGCCGATGTTGACGAGGATGCCGGTCATGATGAGAGAGAGAATCAGGTTCGAGCGGCCATAGGAGATGAACGGTAGCGTCAGTCCGGTGGTCGGAAGCAATCCCGTTGCCACACCGATATGAAGATACGCGGTCAACACCATTGTGACCGTCAATCCCACGGCTACCAGCTGCAGGAAGGGCGTCCGCGCCTTGCGGGCGATCCTGAACCCGAGCGCCGCATACAGCGCGAAGGCGAGAACGAGCAGCGCGAGCCCGATGAAACCCCACTCTTCCCCGATGTGTCCGGCGATGAAGTCGTCGTAGCCGAATGGGAGAAATCCGTACTGCTGGCGGCCCTTTCCGAACCCCACGCCAAAGATCTGCCCCGAACCAACGGCTATCAGCGACTGGCGCAACTGATAGCTGACTTCAAGCGGGGCGGCGCCGGGATCAAAGAACGCCGACATTCGGAGGAGGATGTAGTTGAGCCTCTCGATCTTGACATACA
>DATHHC010000219.1:0-3621 GCA_035317285.1 Gemmatimonadaceae bacterium
GCGAAAAGCGGTCAAGCGTAAAGCGGGCAGCAGGCAGCAGCGTAGTTGCAGTTGCAGGCACACGCGGCGTGAACGGATCCGCGCCTAGCGCCACACGGCCCGCCCCCGCGCATCAGCCGGCGGCGATATTCGCAGCCACTCCGCAACCGATGGCGCGAAGTCTATCGAGCGAATCTCACCGATTCGCTTTCCGGCCCCGCCACCATCGAGCATGCAGCCAAGCGGGCGCATGTCGAAGTCGGTCGACGGAAACCCGTGCTCTCCGTGCGGGAAGGCGAGCGGCTCGACCATCGGGCCAGTCACAACCGGTCCCCAGTAATAGCCGGGCGCCACACCAATATAGAGATCACCGCCAGTGGGACCGCCGATGCCAAGCGAATCGCCGGCCGGCGTGCCCGCGCGGAAGATCGCGGTGACTATTGGCTTGCCCGAGCTATCACGCGCCGCGCGCAGCACGCGTTCGACGCGCGCGAGCACAGCGTCGACTGAGTCGGCCGACACGATACCGCCCTTCCGCCCGACGCGATTCACCGAGATCCAGCCTCCGCGCGTAGCCGCCGCCTGCGTGTGAGCAAGATCCACTTTCCCGGCCGAGTCGGCGCGCAGAATTCCGGCCGTGCGCAGCACAACGTTCGGCTTGAACGTGAGCCATGCGGGACGCATCCCGTGCTCCCCCGTCACGAACAGCCGCGTGTTAGGCTCGCTCGACGCCAGGCGCCGCATCTGCTCGAGCCGCATGTCGATCATCGTGTACGCTCGCTTCAGCATGCGCGCCGCATTTGCGCGCGCCGCGTCCGACACGTTCGGTGTCCCGGGATCGGCGTACCCGAGAAAAGTGTGAAGCGCCTCGTCGGGATACGGGAAGTAATCCGTCGCGAGCTCGGGGTGGTAAGTGCGCCACCCCCATTCGGTGCCGCGCATGAACTGTCGCATCACCAGCTCCACCGTCTCCATGTAACGGTACTCGGCCGAACCGTCTCCGCCCTGCTGAACGCGCGGGCCCAGCTCGCCGCGCTCCATGGGCCGTCCGCCGCCGTTACCAGGCACGCCGTGCACGGCGTCGTCGTACGCAGCGGCGACCTCGGGGCGATTCGCCTGAATGACGCGCGCTTCGCTCACATAGAGGAGCAGTCGCGAACGATCGTGCGACAGCTCGAAGAGGCGGAAATACACGAACGTGCGACGTCCGCGCGCGAGGTCGACGCGCAGCGGGTCGGAGAAGAATCGCGCCAGCGCTCTGCCGCGCGGAGTGGTCGTGTCGGTGGGCGCGAGATGGACGATGACCGCCCGCCGCGGATCGCGGGCCAGTTCGACGACGACGGTGCTGTCGTCGCGAACGCGCGCGCGCAGCGAGTCTCCCTCATCGCCGAACGCCCATGACATCTCGGCCGGCGATCGAACGACGCGGGCGGGTGCGACCAGGTCGTTGTACATGTTGACCACCGCGATGTTCGGCCTCGCCAGCGTCGCCACCGCGCGAGCACGTGCCGAGTCGAGAGCGGGCGACGGAACGGTGACTGGCTCGTAGCCCGGCGGCTGCGGTGCTTGCGTCGGGAAGTGTCCGAATACCGACTTGCCCTGGCGCGCGGCCGCGATCCAGATCGGTTCGGCGCGGAGAGAGCGAGCGCTGAAGCCATCTATGTAGTCGAGAATCGTTGTCGATTGGAGCGGCAGCGCGCCATTCGATGCCGCGGACACTCCGTTCACATTCCCGTACGCGCCCGTATAGATCGACGCGTGGCCCACGGGCGTGACACTGGGGAACGCGGGACGCACCGATTCGGCGCAGACGCCGTCGCGGAACATCGACCATATGACAGGCGCGGAGAGCGAGTCGGCGTACTCGCGAACGCGCTGCTCGCTGAATCCGTCGAAGCTGATGAGAATCGCGCGGCGCGGTGGCGCCTGCGCGAACGCTGGGCGGAGGGGCGTCGCAGCCAAAGCGCCAAAGACCATGAGAATGGCGGCGATGGGTATCCTTTTCGTATCGTTAGTGGGCATGCAGGAAGTTACCGCCACTGACGAGTACGAGACCACCATGCTCACTTCAGACATGCGCGCCGTGATCGAGGCCGTTCATCTCTGCTTCGCGGCGACGGTCACGCCCGAGGGCCGGCCGAATCTTTCACCCAAGGGCACCATCGGAGTGTGGGACGACACGCACCTGTACTTCTTCGACATCGCGTCTCCGGGGACCCGCGCGAATCTCGAGCGCTCGCCGTGGATGGAGCTCAATGTGGTCGAGCAGCTTTCGCGTCGGGGATATCGATTCTTTGGCAGGACAGAGCTGCACTCGGAGGGAAGCGCCGTTTATGGCGAAGCGATGCGGCGCGTCTATGGCGATGCTCCTCCCACATATCCGACGACCGCAGTCGTTCTGCTCGCGGTCGAGCGTGCCGCCCCGCTGCTTTCGCCCGCGTACTGGCGCGTTGCCGACGAGACGGCTCTGCGCGAGATCTGGCGGGTGCGGCGCGAAGAGCAGGACAAGAACTTCGAAGCCCACCTCGCTCTTGTTGGTCCGGTCCGCGTCGCCGGATCAGCAGCGACCGCGAAGTCACGGCCTTAGTTTACAGCCATGATCAGGCACCGCCTTCTGGCACTGTGCGGAAAACGTTACGCTCGAGTGGGCCTGATTGCCCTTCTCGCGCTCTCCTCGCCGCTATCACTTTACGCTCAGGCCAGCGCCACTCCCGCACAGCAACGACGCGCTGTCGTATCACGCTCTTCGCAGATTCTCGTTCTCCAGGGCCTCCGCTTCAAGGACCTCAATAAAAACGGCGTTCTCGACCCGTACGAAGACTGGCGCCTCCCGCCGTCGGCGCGCGCCGAGGATCTCGTGAGTCGCATGACTCTCGAGGAAAAGGCCGGCATGATGATGCACGGCACCGCGCGCAGCGCCGGTCCGCCCGGGATCCCCGGAGCCGGGACCGCCTACGATACCACTGGCATCGCGGCGCTCATACGCAAAACCGGCGTCAACAGCTTTATCACCCGCCTCTCCGGCGAGCCACGTTCCCTCGCGGCCCAGAACAACTCGATCCAGGAGCTGGCTGAGTCGACGCGACTCGGTATTCCTCTCACGATCAGCACTGATCCCAGGAATCATTTCCAGAACGTAGCCGGTGCAAGTAGCAGAGCTGGCCGGTTTTCACAGTGGCCGGAGACCCTCGGATTGGCGGCGATACGCGACGCCGCACTGGTGCGTCGCTTCGCCGACATCGCGCGACAGGAGTACCGCGCCGTTGGAATTCAGGAGACACTCTCGCCACAGGCCGATCTCGCGACGGAGCCGCGCTGGAGCCGCATCAACGGGACGTTCGGAGAAGACCCCGATCTCGCGCGCGATCTCGTGAAGGCGTACGTCGAAGGATTTCAGCACGGCGCATCGGGCGTCGATTCCGCCGGCGTCCTCGCGGTGGTCAAGCACTGGGTCGGATACGGCGCGCAAAAGAACGGATTCGACAGTCATTCCAGCTACGGAAAACTCGCCAGCTTTTCCGGCGGCATCGATACGCACATCAAGCCTTTCCTCGGCGCCTTCGCCGCGCACGTTGGTGGCGTGATGCCGACTTACTCGATTCTCGAAGGAGCTACGCTTGGGGGACGCCCGATCGAGCAGGT
>DATHHC010000220.1:0-19031 GCA_035317285.1 Gemmatimonadaceae bacterium
GAGCATCTCCTTACGCTCGGCGCTCATTCCAACCTGCCTCCGCGCGAGTACGTCGAGAGCGGCTGAGCGCTCCAGTCGATCGAGTGCCCGCGCGAGTGTGCGCTTCCTCGGCCCCACAGCCCTCACATAGCGGCCGCGAAGACTCACGATCCTTCTGCCGGCGACCGGGCCACCGCGATCGTCGAACGCTCCGCCCGCCAGTGAATCGCCGACGCGGATGTGACGGTCCAGGTTGGGAAGGGGAGCTATGCGCATTGGGTCGGCGTCGTCGCTCTCGATCACAATCGACAGCCAGAGGCGCAGCTCACAAAGCCAGACGGCCATCGGATTCAGATCGACGCCAAAGATCGAAGACGTGAGCACGCGGCGCCGAATATCGGCGACGGAACCGGATTCACCATGCTCTCTCCGGAGCGCGGCAATCCTCTCGAGTGCGTGAACGAGAAAAGCGCCGGATCCGCATGCGGGATCCAGGACTTTGATTCGACTAAGTGCCTCTACACGCCCCGCGGCCGCAGGAAGTGACGCGAGCGCGTGGCCGGTGACGTCCTCCACGAGGTCCTGAGGCGTATAGAACGCGCCGCTCGTCTTGCGGTCGGGCGCCGCCATCAGCGCCTCGAACGTCTTGCCGAGGATTTCCGGATCGATGGACGCTTCGGACCAGTCAGCCGAGTCTTCACGTCCGCTGAAGCGGTAGTGCGAGAGAAGGGAGCCGTACGCGTTTCCGAATGATTCGTCAGTGAATTCACTGCCTCGCCGCTGTTTCTCGAGATGCGACCGGGCGAAGAGGCCGCCATTGAGAAATGGGATTCGCCCGAAATCCTTCGCTCGCGCCGAGCGATCGCGCACCGTGGTGTTCAGCGTTCCAAAGAAGAGAGGCTCCAGCACTCTCTGCTGGTATCGTCCGCCCTCGGAAATACAACGCGAGTATCCGTTGCTCAGAAAACCGAAATCGCCATTGAGCCAACCTCTTGTCTCGAGAAACGACAGAAAAATGAGTCGAGAGACGTAGAGCAATGCGAGCTCCCCTCGCTCGGGCTGGCTTACTCGGCCGCTCAGAGATTCGGCGAGGTCGGCAACGACACATTGAAGAGCGGAGAAGAATCGTCGAGTGATTGCCTCGCGACCGAGGATATCGAGCCATCGCGAGTGCGTGATCAGATCCGATTCGCCAACAACCGCGGAGAGCGCGCACAATGTCTCTGCGTCGCTCGTATAGAGTTTGTCCGCCCTGCACACGAGTGAGGCGACCCGAACGCGCGATCGCGCCAGGGACGACCAGCACGCGATCGCGATCTCGCCCGCTTTCGGCCGGTACGCGCAAACGATCCAAAGGAATTGTGGGGCGCTGTTCGAAAGCGCCGATGCCGTTGACCCGAGCGTCTGCCGGAGGTCGCAGGCGTCATCCAGCTCAAGGACCAGCGCGCGAAGACAATCTGCTCCCAGTGATATCCTTGCTGAGCGGACCTGATCGGGTAGTCGCAGGGCCCGGCGAGCCTTTTGGTCGAGTGGAAGCGGAGCGCCGCTGAATCCGAGCTCCGCTGGAATCGAATTTGCCCCCTCGAACGAATGCGCACGTCGCAGGAGTTCCAGAGCACGCTCGAGACTTTGCACGCATCGAGCGTAACCGGACTTCGATCGTCGCTTTACATCATTTGGTGGCTATGCGACGCCAATCACTGCTGAGATACTTTGTCCCGGACCTGCGCATTGGAAGGGGGGGTAAGAATGACACCGTCCTGGAGGTTGCAACAATGAAGACACGCCTACGCAAATCGGGTCTGCTGCTCACACTAGTCGCGTTCGCCGCATCGCCCGTGCTCGCCCAAAGCGCCAAGACCGGCGAGCGCGTCATGATTGCCACGCTCAAGAGCTCCGAAAAGGCGCTCGGAGGTCAGGCAGCCGAAGCCATACGCAGCCAGCTTTCGAAACAGTCCAATGTTCGCGATCTCGTCGTCGTACCCAAGGCCGACATCGAGAAAAGTCTGGAGGCGTCGGGATACCCCATCAACGAGGCGCTCCCTCCTACCGATGCCAAAGCGCTGGCGACCCTCGTTCACGCTCCGCAGTACCTCGATGGAACTGTCACCAAGACTCCTACGGGATACAAGATCGATTCGCGACTGATCATTTCGCGGGATCCGACCCGCGGCCAGATCCTTCCGACCGCTCAGGCCCCGAAGCTCGATGACGCCGCCAGCCAGGTGGCCAAGTCGATCCAGGCGGCAGGCAAGCAGATTAGTGGCGAAACGGCGTGCCATAACGCGGTCGCCCAGGGGAAATATCAGGAGGGCGTCAGCGCCGCACGTTCAGCGATGGCCGGTTATCCAAACGCCAACATTGCGGCCGCGTGTCTAGTCGACGCGTATGCCGCACTCAAGGTGGACGATTCTGTCATCGCCGTCGCCGAGCGAATTCGCGCGAGCGACCCGGCCAATGTCGTCGCTTTGAGAAGACTGAATGATATCTACCGCACCAGGGGCGACACCGCCAAGCAGCTCGACATCCTGAACGCCCTTGCCGTCTCCGATCCAACCAACATCAAGCTCGTTCAAGAAGCCGTCGAGGAAATGGCGAAGATCGGTCACGCAGATCGGGCCGTGCCGCTGATGCAGGATCTGATCAAGAACAATCCTGGCGATCCGGCCCTCCTCAATCTCGGATGGCTCGTGTACCTGAACGCGAAGGATTACAAGTCCGCGGTGGCCGTCGGCGAGGAGATGGTAAAAGTGGATACCGCGCTCGCGACTGCTGACTTCTTTGGCCGCATGGCAGGTGCGTATACCGCCATGGGGCAGCCGCAAAAGGCGGCGGAAACCGCGGCGCGCGGCATCGCGAAGTTCCCGAACGACGCGAACCTCCAGCTGTTCAACGCGCAGGCGCTTTACCAGGCCGGTCAGCTACAGCAGGCAGTAGATGCGGCCAAGAAGGTTATCGCCGCAAATCCAAAGAATCCTCAGGGGTACCTGTTGCTCGCGACCGTCCAGGACTCGTTGAATCAGTACGACGATCTGGCTACCACCCTTCAGAACGCCAGGAGCAACGGGATCGATCCCACTTTACTATCGCCGCTCGCGCTCAAGCAGGGTAACGACGCCTACAAGGCCGGGACGGTCTCCAAGAACCGCGCCGATTTTCAGCGCGCGATCAAGTTTCTCCAGCTGTCCGACACGCTCCAGAGCTCTGTGGACGCCAAGTTCCTGCTGGGCGCCAGCGCGTTCTCGCTCGGGCAGAGCGCGGTGAACGATGCCAACGAAAAGAAGAGTTGCGAGCTGGCCCGCATGGCTCGAGATGCATTCAACCTGGCTTCCATCAATCTGCCAGCGGGGGGACAAAAATTCCCGACTGAGGCCGCTCAGCTCCTGACGGCGATTCCTCAGTTCACGCCCGCAGTTGACGACGAGGTGAAGCGATACTGTAAGTGACGACTGCGGATCGTGGTGGGACGTGCGACGCGACGGGGATCGCTGCTGTGATGTGAGAACGAGCCCTACGAATCGAACGCCTTCTTCTCCGACAGCAGCTTCGTGGTGAATCGCTGTCCCTCACTGATGCGCTCGATTTCGATTGCCGTGGATTCGACGATCTGCTCGACGCGTGTCAGTCGCGCCATGAGCTCCGGATCTCTACTCGTAGTCAGCGACTCTCGCTGGCCTTTGCTCTTTCCAAAGAAATAGGCGCCCGCAAAGGCGCCCGCGAGCACAACAACGCCCGCGAGGACTCCGACGAGCGCGATGAGTGCTCCGAGGTCACGGGCTCCCATTGTGATTCTCCTCTAAGATTGGTTGACGGGCATTCTATGCCGTACGGGGCCAGTCCCGCGCGAGTTCCAGCGAAGGCTAATATCGATCGGGAGCGAGGATCAGTGCGGGCGATTGTGACGCCACAACCAGATGGCCGAGACTCCGGCCAGGAGCAGGATCCCCTCCCACCCGATCCAGACCAGCATCGCGACGTAAGCCGGCATTTGATCGGTCCAATTGCCGAGCCGGTGGCCAACGAGGCCGGCGAGGAAGAGGAGCACGCCCACCACGATCACAACGAACACTACGTCACGAATGACTCGGATCATTTCATAAGACACTAGGCCGAGCTACTGCGAGATGTAAGTCCTGCCCTTCCAGCTGACGCGCCGGCCGCGGATCACCGCGGTAAAAAAGATGTAGAGCAGCACGAGCGCACCGAGGGGATACGCCAGCGCGTAGAGCGGGTTTTCCTTGATCGTGACGTAGACCAGGATCCACCAGAGGAGCGTCGCCGAAGCCGAGATGGCCGCCCACACGAGCAGTGTGCTACTCGTCGCGAGTCCGGACGCTGCCAGTACCAACGCCAGAACAGGAAGCAGCTGCATCAGCGGCGGCATCAAAAGGAAGAGCGGGAACATCGTCTGACCCACTTTCCCAAACGGCACGGAGTCCAGCCCGCCGGCGAAGACGTTCTTCCGCCAGCCACTGATGATCTCCCGGAGCGACCCGTACATCCGCGTCGATAGCTGGTTGGGGCCGAGCATCACCACCACTCTCTTTCGCGCCGCATAGAATCGTTGCGCCAGCATCATGTCCTCGGCTACCGACGTACGGACGCTCGCGTGGCCTCCGATCGCGTTGTAGCTGTCGTGCGTGACGAAGATGCATTGGCCGTTGGCGATCTTGTCGCGCACGTTCGTCGCCTCGGTAATCGACTCGGTGCCGCCGTAGCGCATCGCGAGAATCGTGAAGATCTGCGGCTGCATCACCTTCTCCCAGAATCCGCCGAGCTCCTGGCGTCCGGCGACGGAGAACAACTGGGCGCGGACGCGGCGCATCGCGTTGATGGAACGCGTCACGAGATCCGCCCCATGCACGGTGTCGGCGTCGGTGAACTGGAGGACGCTGCCGCGCGCGACTTTCGCTCCGGTCGTGCACGCCCACTGCTTACCGAACCAGCCTTCCGGGAGCGGCGGCGCCGTGATGAAGCGCGCGCGGGGATCGCGCTGAGCCGCATCGCGCGCGATCTGCGGCGTTCCATCCGTGGAGCTGTCGTCGACGACGATGAGCTCGAGGTTCGGGTAGGTCGTCGCGAGAATCGACGTCACGCAGGGCGCGATGTTGTGCGCCTCGTTGCGCGCGGGAACGATCACCGATACGAGCGGTGGACTTTCTGGAGGGATGTCGCTCTCATCGTCCAGTGAGCGCGAGTTGCGCACGCGGAACCAGGTGAAGACCGGTGGAATGATCCACGGCAGCGACCAGAGGTATGGCGCGAGATGGTGCATCAATAAAAAAACGGGGCGCCGCGCAAATGCGACGCCCCGCTCGAGTGAGAAGAGTTAGCGACCGCCGCCGCCACCGCCTCCAGGCGGACGTCCACCGCCGCCGCCTCCTCCCATTCCGCCACCACCACCACCTTGTCCGCCGCCACCACCGCCAGGCTTGCCTCCACCACCGCCTTGGCCGCCGCCGGGTCCACCACCACCACCGGGCCCGCCACCGCCTTTCGCACCAAACTTCTCTTCCGTACCTGCCATTCTTCTACCCTCCGGAGTTGTTTGTTACTGGCAGCGAAAAAAGCAACGCATGTGCCATATTAAAACATGCAAAGAGCTAACTCACTGCGTAATTCGCGCCACAAGCAATGAATTCGTGCCAATAAAACATTTTCGTCGAGTGAAACCGCTCGAATCAGGAGCGCGGGTTGCGCTCGTTGCGCCCGCTGGTCCGCTGCAAAAACCTGAAGAGCTCGCGCGCGCACAGGAAAACACGCGCGCACTCGGTTGGGAGCCGATCGTCGCCCCGCACGCGAAAGATCGGACCGCATATCTGGCGGGACACGACCGCGATAGGCTCAAGGACATCAACGCCGCGCTGCGGGATCCAAACATCGACGCGGTCTGGTGCCTGCGCGGCGGCTACGGAATGATCCGCATCCTGGCCGGCATCGACTACGACGCCATCTCGCGCATGCCCAAAGCGATCATCGGATACTCCGACATCACGGCACTGCACGCAGCGGTGCAGCGAATGTGCGGACTGATCACGTATCACGGACCCACCGCGCGGGAGTCACTCACCGATTTCTCGCGCGGTTCGTTTGAGCGCGCCGTCGTCAGTCAAACGGACTCGTGCGGCGTGGCGCCCAGGGCGCGGGAGATCAATCCCGGCTCGGCCGAGGGGAGACTCGTCGGCGGCAATCTGGCCGTGCTCACTTCGCTATGCGGCACGCCGTTCATGCCGGATCTCGCCGAGGGAATACTCATTCTCGAGGACATCAACGAGCCGGTGTACAGGATCGACCGGATGCTTCAGCAGCTCATGCTCTCGGGCGCACTCACGGGTTGCAAGGCGATTGTGTTCGGCGAATGCGTCAAGTGCCAGGAAGACGCAGGCGGCGGCCGCTCTTTCGACGACGTGCTCGGCGAAACCGCGCACGCGCTCGGCGTCCCCTGCCTGGCGGGAATTCCCGTCGGACACATCGACGAGCAGTGGACGATTCCGCTCGGCGCCACGGGAGCGCTGGACACGAAAACGCGAACGCTCACCGTCACATCATACGCATCCTGACGCACATGACCAACAAGACCGGACAGGACCTGATCGACGAAGCGAAGCAACAGATTGAAGAGGTGACGCCGGAGCAGGTGCGCGACATGCAGGCGCGGAACGAGCACGTCGTCTATCTCGACGTGAGAGAACCCAACGAATGGAATCTCGGACGGATCCCGCACGCGACGCACCTGCCGCGCGGAAATCTCGAGACGAAGGTGGAAGGAATCATCGACCGGAAGCAGAAGGTCGTGGTTTACTGCGCGCGCGGAAACCGTTCGGCGCTCGCCGCACTCACGATGAAGCAGATGGGGTACGAGAACGTCGCGTCGATGGCGCGCGGATTTCAGGGGTGGGCCGACATCAACGGTGATGTCGAGGGATGAAGGGCCCGACCGCGAGTGCCATCGAGCCGGAACTGTTCGAGATCCCATGCCGCGATGGACTTGTAATCCGCGGCGAAGCCTACAAGGCGGAAGCGTCGCTCGGATCTGTCATCATCTGCCATGGCTTCAAGGGATTCGCGCACTGGGCGTTCTTCCCGTATCTCGCGCGCACGCTGGCTCAGGACGGGCTTACGGCTATCACGTTCGATTTTTCGGGGAGCGGGATCGGCCCCGATCGTGAGTCGTTCACGCAGGCCGCGGCTTTTGCCGGCAACACGTTCTCGCGAGAGCTGGAAGACCTGGAGCTCGTCGAAGAGTATGCACGCCGGAAGAAATGGATCAACGGAAAGTTCGGCCTCTTCGGCCACTCGCGCGGCGGAGGCATGGCGATTCTGTTCGCGGCATCGGAAGCGGCGAACGTGAATTCGTTGGTCACCTGGGCAGCGATCTCGTTCACGAATCGCTGGTCGCAGGAGGACGTAATCACGTGGCGGAAGCGCGGCCACACGGACATCACCAACTCGCGCACAGGGCAGGTGATGCGGCTGGAGACGGACCTATTGGATGATGTCGAGCTGAACGGGAAGACGAAACTGAACATCGAAGCCGCCGCGGGAAAAATAAAAGCGCCGTGGCTGATAATTCACGGGACAAAGGATGAGACGGTCGCTGCCTCGGAGGCGGAGCATCTTCATTCGCTGTCGAAGGGAATGAGCACGCTCAGGTTGATCGAGGGCGGGAACCACGGCTTCAGCGCAACGCATCCCCTGAACGAAGTTCCGTCCGTTCTGGAGAAGGTCGTGCTGGAGACGGCAAAGTTCTTCATTCGCAACGCGACGCCGAAGGCATAGCCGCAACCCGATGGGATGCTCGACAAATGCCAGGGCCTGAGGAGAAACGAGCGGAAGAGAGATTTGCGGATCTCCTCATGCAGCCGAGTGTGGTCAAGCTCCGTTCAGCGCTCGCTTCTCACATTCCCATCGTGGCCGAAGAGGAAGCAGGCGTGCGGAGGGCGGCGGTTGCGCTGATCGTTCGCCTGGGGAAGGATCGTGCGCTCGAGCTGCTGTTCATCAAGCGGGCGGAATACGAAGGGGATCCCTGGAGCGGGCAGATCGCGTTTCCCGGGGGACGAATGGAAGCGGGAGACGCGTCGCTCGCGGACACCGCGATCAGGGAGACGCGCGAGGAAACGGGCATCGACCTCGCTCGAGAAGGCATGTTGATCGGAACGCTGGACGATCTGCGTCCGATCAGAGTTAGTCTTCCGGCGATAATGGTGCGGCCGTACGTGGCGCTGCTCGACCGCAGCGAGCCGCTCGTGCTGAGCAGCGAGGTGGCGCTCTCATTCTGGCTTCCGTTCGCCGCTTTGGCGCGAACGGAAGCCTGGCATGAAGATACGGTGTTCGCGCGCGGAATTCAGATCAACGCGCTCGTGTTCAAGCACGAAGGGCATGTCGTCTGGGGAATGACCGAGCGAATACTGACCCAACTTCTGGCGCTGCTTCGTTGATCTGGTAAATACAATACAAAAGCGACCAGCTGCCTGCCTTGCAGCTGATCGCTCGGAGCTAAATCAGGTGGTGCTCAACGATCCAATTCGAGTACTACGAAAGTTCCCGGAATCATCGGCGGGCGTGGACGCGGACGATCAGCGGTTGGCGCGGGCGCCGGCCCGAACTCCGCGGATACCGTATACAGGCGATGTGTCTTCGGATTCACGGCCATCGTGCGCGCGCCACGCTGAGTCGGCACGGTCTCGACGACTGTGTATTTGTCGGGCGTATCCTCGTGCACGACGGTGATCGAACCCTCGCCGTTCGACGTGAACGCAAGCTGTGTCCCCGGATCGAACCCGGCGGCGTCGACTCCATCTCCCACCGCGGGACTCGCGACGACCTTGCCGGTCCGCATGTCGACGATCGCCATCGTCTTGTTCCCGCATCCCGCGAAGAGGCGCTGGTGCACGCGATCGATCGCCAGCCCGCTCGGCTCCTCGCACGGCGCCAACGGCCACCGCGCCTGAACGGCAAGAGTCTTCGGATCGAATACCGCGATCTCGCTCTTGTCTTCGATGTTCGCGTAGATCTTTCCGCCTTCACTGACGGCGGTCTCGGGTTTTCCGCCGAGCTCCACCGTGCCGAGGACGGTGCCATTGGTCGCGTCAATCGCCGTCGCGTTGGAGCTGCCACCATTGAACGTGAACACGCGCTTCGTTGCCGGATCGTACAGGATCGCGTCAGGGTTTCTGCCCGGAATCTTGACGACCGCGATCGGAGCCAGAGTCTTGTAGTCGAAGATCGTCACGCTCGAGTCGCGGCCATTGCTGGTGAATCCGCGGTTCAGTTCAGGCGCGAGGGCGACGCCATGAATTCCGAGAGTGTTCGGAATGTCGCCGATGACCGAGTCGCGGCCGAGGTCGATGACCATCGCGTGGGTACCGCGCGACAGGAAGAGCCGGTTGCTCTCAGGGTCAACCGTGATGTAGTCCCAGCCGCCCTCGCCGCCGGCGTTGATGCGCCGGATGACGTGATACCCTGGCGCTTTGGCCTGCGCGCTTGCGAGCGATGGGGCGGCGACGAGCGCCACTGCGGCGGCGCCGAGCGACAGAATGAGTCTCGATTTCAACGGGCTCTCCGGATTTTGACTTGTCTAATTAAGCCGCCGCCAGCTTACAGCAGGATTACTTGCGGCTCGCTGCTCTCCGGGAAAAGGTAGCTCGATTGGAGCGACTAATCACCCGTATGTGCACGAGCTTCCGCGGCGACTCCGGGGGGCAGCCCGGGCGGTGGGTCCTTCAAATGAATGATTGGTGCTTCGTGGATGATCTTGCCGCCGAGGTAAGCGGTGTAGGCCACCGTTCCAACGGCGGCAAGTGCCCCGACGACAACACCAGCGCGCATCCAACCCGGAATGAGATCGGCGGGCCGCTTCAGAGATCGCCACCACGAATAGGCCGCGAATACCCCGACAATCAGTATGACCGTCAACGCAATGCTGGCAGCGTCGTCGTGCGCTTCGATCGTGCCTGCCTGGATGTACCAGGGATCGCCCAGAGCGTGATCGGCTTTGTCGCCGGTGAAGTGAACCGGATAAATGAACGCGCCGGCCACGGTTAGCGCGCCCATCGCCGTGAGCCAAAGTCCCCTCCGTCCCAGCAACATCGCGAGGATTGACACTCCAAGCGCGAAGACGCTGAGCACGACCGGAAAGTGATTGATGAGGAGATGGGCGTAAGGCCAGGACAGCATGGTCGTCGTTCTCTCGTCGATTCGGAAACCTTCTTGCGACTCGTGTCGCCGAGAAAAACTACGATCCTCGAAAACAGATGCTGTCGGTTGTCGCGCGAACGGCAACTCGGGGCGGGTGAACATCACCAAAACCAAGTGCGAATTACCATTGCGCCAAAAGTTAGGGCACACTAACTTATTTCGTAGGTTCTCAATAAATCGGAGCTATACCCTTTGGCGACGCAGCTCAACCAGACACCTCGCCGGCCCAAACTGGAGCCGCCGGCACCACCACCGCCCGGGTGGCGGCGCGCACGAACCACTCCCTCGCTGGTCGAGGTCTATCGGACTATCCCGGTCGCGGGAAAGGGCTGGTGGCGCAAGATCCTTGCGTTCGCCGGACCGGGATATCTCGTGGCAGTGGGCTACATGGATCCCGGCAACTGGGCGACCGATCTCGCCGGTGGAGCGCAGTTCGGCTACACGCTCCTGAGTGTGATCCTCGCGTCGAACCTGATGGCGATCCTGCTCCAGGGACTAGCATCGAAGCTTGGAATTGTCACAGGACGCGATCTCGCGCAGGCGTGCCGAGACAACTACTCCAAGCCAGTTGGCTGGTTCCTGTGGATAGGCTGCGAGATAGCGATCTCGGCGTGTGATCTAGCGGAGGTAATTGGAACCGCGATTGCGCTCAACCTGCTTTTCGGCATTCCGATCGCTTACGGCGTCATCATCACATCGCTGGACGTGCTGCTCGTCCTGTACCTGCAGAACAAGGGATTCAGACTGCTCGAGGCGCTCGTCATCGCCCTCATCGCGACCGTCGGCGCGTGTTTCCTGTTCGAGATCATTCTCTCGCAGCCGCCATTCGGCGAAGTGATGCGCGGGTTCATTCCGAAGCCGGAGGTATTCAGCAATCCGGCGATGCTTTACGTCGCGGTCGGGATACTCGGCGCCACGGTCATGCCGCACAACCTCTATCTGCACTCATCGATCGTGCAGACGCGACAATACGAAGAGACGCCAAGCGGTAAGCGGGAAGCGGTCCGCTTCGCGTTCATTGATTCGACGATCGCGCTTTCCTTCGCACTGTTCATCAACGCTGCGATTCTCATCATCGCGGCGGCAACGTTTCACACGTCAGGTCACGCCGAGGTCGGTGAGATTCAGGATGCCTACAAGCTGCTGACGCCGTTGCTCGGAGCCGGGGCAAGTACGGTATTCGCCCTGGCGCTGCTGGCCTCGGGACAGAACTCGACCCTCACCGGCACGCTCGCCGGCCAGATCGTGATGGAAGGGTTCCTCAACATCCGGCTCCGTCCATGGCTGCGCCGGCTCATCACCCGGGCGATCGCGATCGTTCCCGCCGCGATTGTCGCGATCATGTACGGCGAGAGCGGCACCGCCAAACTGCTGGTATTCAGCCAGGTGATCCTTAGCATGCAGCTGTCGTTTGCTGTCTTCCCGCTGGTCAAGTTCACGTCGGACAAGGTGAAGATGGGTGAGTTCGTAAATCCCGTCTGGCTAAAGAGTCTCGCGTACCTGGTTGCGTTTATCATCGCGGGTCTAAATGTTTGGCTGCTGTTCCAATTCTTCACCGGATCGGTGGGCTGATGTACGAGCGTATTCTTGTGCCGGTCGAGCACACGCCGTATGACGACGTGATTCTGGCGCACGTCCGCAAGCTGGCCAGCACGTGCAACAGCGCCTCGATCGTGCTGATCCACGTCGCCGACGGTTGGGCTGCCCGCAACATCAACGCGCTGGACCTCCGCGAGTCGGAAGAGATGAAGAGCGACCGCGAGTACATCGAGGCGATCGCCGACTCTCTCGAGAAAGATGGGTTCGAGGCCGAGGCCATTCTCGCCGGGGGTGATCCGGCGAAAGAGATCGCGGCGTGCGCGGTGCGAGAGAACTGCGATCTCATTGCGATGACGACACACGGGCACCACGGAATATCCGACGTCATTCGTGGCAGCGTCGCGAGCGAGCTTCGTCACATCACGATGGTGCCGGTACTGATGGTGCGCGCGAGTCCTCGTACGACTCCGGCATCGCCAACCGTGCCATCGTGAGCGCCGCCCGAGAGGAATCCAGAGGATCGCGATCTGGGCGCGAGCCGCTCACCGCGCCGGTGGAGGACTACCTCAAGGCGATCTACACGATCGGCAAAGGGACCGGCGCAGCCGCGACAAATGAGATCGCGCAGCGACTGGCACTTGCGCCTGCGTCCGTGAGCGGGATGGTGCGTCGTCTGGCCGATCAGGGTTTGCTCGCGTACGAGCGCTACCATGGAGTCAAGCTCACTGAGAGCGGTCGTCGCGCTGCGCTTCGTACTCTGCGGCGCCATCGCGTGATCGAGGCCTATCTCGCCGAGGCACTCGGCTATCCGTGGGATCGGGTGCACGCGGAAGCGGAGAGGCTGGAACACGCGGCGTCCGATGAGCTGGTGGACCGCATGGCCGCCACGATCGGCGAGCCGGAAGTCGATCCGCACGGCGCGCCGATTCCCACGAAGGATGGGTCGGTGGACGAGACCGAGTACACGTCGCTGGCCGATCTTCCCGTCGGAGCGTCGGGCGTGGTCGTGCGGGTTGAGGATGAGGATCCGGAGATGCTGAGGTATCTTGGCGACCTGTCGATCCTGCCTGGGAAGAAGATCACGGTCAGATCGCGCGCGCCATACGGCGGACCAATCATACTCGGTTCCGGGCGACAGGAGATGTCCATCGGCCCTTTGCTGGCGGCCCACGTGCTGGTCGCTCCGATTGCAGACAAGGCAGGGAAGCGCGGCTAGTTTTCGGGCGTGCTTCTCGCCGCGCTCTTCACGTCACTCCTCGTACAAGGCTCATCACCGGTCGGCAGGGCACCCGAGACGTCGATGGTGCAGCGACCGCGCACGATCGCAATCGACGAGGCACTGGCCGCGCGGGCGCATCTAAAGGTTAGCGACCGCGTTACGGTCTCAGCGCGTCCCGGAGCGGCTGGTGACAGCGCGATAGTCGGCGCGATAGTCCGGCGCGGGGCCGATCCATCCGAGGTGGCGCGCGCGGATCTGCGCGTGAGGATGCACCTCGATCAGATACAGGCCGTCTCGGGTTACGGCGATCGGGTCGATCGGTTCGCAATCGCAACCAGTCCGTCGGCCGACATACCGCGCCTGATCGATCGCATCAACCGCGTCGCCTTCGGCTTCAGGGCGTATCGGTCGCGCGACATCGCCGTCGAGACGTCTCGCACGTTTCAAGTGGTGAGCCGCTTCCACCGCGCGATCGGGATCATCACAATCGTCGCCAGCTCGGTTTTTCTGCTCTGCATCATGGTGCTGAAAGTAGAGGAGCGGAGAAGGGACATCGCGGCGCTCCGTCTGATGGGGATTTCCCGCGCGACGGTGGTGCGCTCCATCATCATCGAAGCCGCCGTGGTCGCGGTGCTCGGAAGCGCGCTCGGTGTGGTGCTCGGCTGGGCGGTATCGCTGGTCGTGAATTGGCACTACCAGGCGCTCTACAACACGCCGCTCGCGTTCTCGATCGTTACTCTGCCGACGATAGTCTTCGCCGTTTCACTCTCGCTTGTGCTCGGGATCGCGGCGGGAGTAGCGGCGTCGCTGCGCCTCGTGCGCACGCCGCCACTCGCACTGTTCGGACGCTGAGTGAGACGAGCACTCGCGCAGGCTTCCCTGATCAGGCATCGCGCCCGCACGGCCCTGGCCGTTCTGGGAGTAGCGGTCGCCGCGGCAATGCTGCTCGACATGGTGATGCTGGCGACGGGGATGCGCGAGTCGTTTCGCTCGCTATTGCTGTCGCGTGGATTCGAGATCCGGCTCGCTCCAAAGGGCAGTCTCCCTTTCGATAGCGACGCGACGATTCCAGGCGTGAGTGCGATTACGAGCACTCTGCGGGCAAATCCCGACATCCGTGAAATAAGTCCGGTTCTCGGCGCATCGATTCACATTCTCATGGGCAGCCGCGATGTGAGCGGCTCCGCCCTTGGAATCGACCCGAGCGTGCAGGGCGACTACGAGCTACTCTCGGGGCGCGATGTCACTACGGCGGATGCGATCGTCGTCAACGACTACCTGTTACGCCAGCTCGGCGCCCGCATTGGCGACACGCTTAACGTCGCGACAGGCTACGATCCGCAGACTCGCACGTATTCCGGGCAGCGAAAACTGGTTGTAATGGGCCTCGTAAAGTTCATATATGGAGCGAACGATCAGTCGTCGTCGGCAATGCGGCGGGAGACGCTCGAAGCAATGAGGCCACAGACCCGGGACCGGGCGTCGCTGTTCATGGTTCGCGTGCGCGACGGTGCGAACGCGGAGCAGGTTCGTGACTGGATCGAAAAGCAGCTCCCCAACGTCACGGCGATCTCGATCGCGACGGCCATCGCGCAGGTTGATGAGCGACTCAGCTACTTCCGCCAGCTCGCGCTCATACTCGGCGTCGTCAGCCTGTTCGTCGGATTCCTGCTCGTGACCACTCTGGTGACGGTGTCGGTGAATGAGCGGGCCGGCGAGATAGCGGTGATGCGCGCCATCGGCGTGTCACGACTGCATGTCATCCAGCAGGTAGTGCTGGAGGGCGTCGCGATCAGCTTCGCCGGCGCGGTGCTGGGCCTGGGACTTGGTCTCATTACGGCGCGATATCTCAACACCATTCTCTCGGCGTTCCCGGGCCTGCCGATGGCGATCGATTTCTTCCTCTTTCAGCCTCGGGCCGCGTGGTCGGCGCTTGGACTTCTCATCGCCAGTGGAATTGGCGCCGGCATTTATCCGGCGTGGCGCGCGGCGTCGCTGCCGATCGCGGAATCGTTGCGACGTGAGGCGATCGCGTGAGCTGGCCCGCGAGCGCAGAAGTTGAATCTCCCATCGTCTCGCTCAGGGACGTGCGGCGAGACTATGCGCTCGGGGCGGAGCGGGTTCACGCGCTCCAGGGTGTGACGCTGGATGTCGATCGTGGAGACTATGTGGCGATCGTCGGTCCGTCGGGGTGTGGCAAGTCGACATTGCTCAATCTCATTGGCGTGATCGACCAGCCGACGTCGGGCACCGTCTCAATCGCGGGCAAGCGGGTCGATGCAATGAGCGATCGCGAGGCGACGCAGTTCCGGCTGCGCAACATCGGCTTCGTGTTTCAGCGTTTTTATCTGTTGCCGATTCTGTCGGCGCTCGAGAACGTCTCGCTTCCGATGGCTGAGGCGAACGTCTCCAAGAGAGAGAGGGCCGAGAGGGCGGCGGAGCTGCTCAAGTACGTTGGGCTCGGCAACCGAGAACGGCATAGACCATCGGAGCTGTCGGGGGGCGAGCAGCAGCGCGTCGCGATCGCCCGGGCATTGGCGAACAGGCCGACGCTTCTTCTGGCGGACGAGCCGACGGGTGAGCTCGATGCCCGGACGGGTACGGAGATCATCTCGCTCTTTCAGCGTCTCAATGCGGATGGGACGACGATCGTCGTAGTGACGCACGACGAAGACCTGGCAAGCGCCGCTGCGCGCAAAGTCCACATGCGCGACGGCAAAGTGGTGGACGGATGATCGTTCAGCTCGCGCTCCGGAACATCACCTATCGCCCGTGGCGATCAGTCCTGCTTTTCTTCGGCTTCGGCGTGGGCGTCGCGGTGATGATCGTGCTGCTCTCGATCGGTGAGGCGATGCTGTCCCAGGCGCGAAACGAGAAGTTGGTGGGCGGGGGGACGATCACGGTGTTGCCCGAGGGGCTCGACGTCGAGGTAATGAAAACGGGCGGCATCGGCGGCCTCTTCTTCTCGATCGATCACGCGTCGTTCCTCTATCGACAGGTGCTGGCGTCGCCGAGGAATGACAAAGAGATCTCGGCGGTGGCGCCGCAGATCGAGGGGAGGCTCCTCTACGTGCGCACAGCCGGCGGTCAGGAATTCCCCGTCTATGCGAGTGGAGAGATTCCGGCAGCGACCAAAGCAGTTGGCGCCGCGCCCGAAGTCGTGGACGGGATCTGGGACAACGATGATGGCGACCGACGCTGGGTCTCGCCGGCACCCTTCGAGCTGAGAAACGAGATCGATCATTTCCATATACCATCGGACAGTGTCTCTAACCGGGACACGTGGGCGGAATGGCACTACTTCAATGTCCTGTCACAAGACCAGAAGCGGTGGGCGTTCATTTCGTTCATCGTCGGTGGTGACGTGACGAGCACGAAGTGGGGTGGCCAGATCGGTATTACGCTGCGAGAGCAGAATGGCGCGACGCGCCGATTCGCGGCGATAATCGATCGGTCGCGCGTTCGATTCTCGACGACGGATGCGGACCTAACGTTTGGAGACTCGCACGTCATGGTAATGCCCGATGGCGAGTACGAAGTGCGCGCCGCCGCGCGCGAGGAGAGCGGCGGGCAAGGGAGGATGTCCGTCGCGTTACGCGTGCATTCCGCTCCCTACGCATACTTCCCTGGCGTCGCGATGGGCTCGGGCGGGTTCGTCTCGGGCTACACGGTTCCCGCGCTGCGCGCGACGGCCACGGGAACGCTGTGCGTAGACAATCGGTGCGAGCAGCTCAGCGATGCCCAGTCGTACCACGACCACAATTGGGGCATCTGGCGCGGAGTCACGTGGGACTGGGGCGCATCGCGCGCCGGCCAGTACACATTCCTCTATGGCCGCGTGTATCCTGGCGACAGCTCGGCATCGATTCCACCCGTGCTCGTCTATCTGGTGGATTCGCTCGGCTTCCGCGCTGTCTTTCGTCCGAAGATCATCTCGTACGAGGATGGCAGGACGGTCCCGACGGCGTCGGGGCCGCTGCGGGTTCCGTCGCGCGCGCGGTTCGAAGACGCGCGCGGCAATGACACCCTGCGGGTCGAGATAACCGTGGAGGATGCTATCGCCACGGACACGAGGCCGCGTCGCGGCGCCAAGGATGGCGCGGGCGAAGGCGAACGCGGAGATCCGCTCGGCAGCGAGAAAGCGCGGCCGTACTTCATTCAGATGAAGGGAACTGCGCGGATATCCGGACGCCTCGATGGGGAGCCGCTTTCCGGAACGGGCACCGGATTCTTCGAGACGTATCGATGAAGGGCGCGGCATGACGGACACACACTCGTTCGTTCACCTGTTGCTGGTCCTCGCGGCCGTTCTGCTGACGACGCGGGCGCTGTCGGTGTTGGCCGAGAGGTTGGGCCAGCCGGCCATCCTCGGAGAGCTACTCGGGGGAGTTGTGCTCGGGGCGTCGGTGCTCGGGATTCTGGATCCAAATGATCTCGCTATTCATACCCTGGCGCAGCTGGGACTCCTCATCCTGCTGTTCGAGATCGGGCTCGCGACCGACTTGCGTGCGCTGACGAGAGTTGGCGGCACCGCGACCGTCATCGCAATCGTGGGAGTGGTGCTTCCATTCGTCATCGGATACGCTGCCCTGTCCGCGATGGGTGTCGGCCGCCTCGCCGCGATAGTGTGCGCCGCTGCGCTCACGGCAACGTCGATCGGCGTTTCGACGCGCGTGCTCGCCGAGTTGGGGTTTCTCCAAACGGAAGAAGGCAGGGTTGTCCTCGGGGCCGCGGTGCTCGACGACATCATAGGACTCGTAATTCTTTCGGTGATCGGAAACTTTGCGGCCGGGGCGGCGATAACGGCGACGGGCGTGGTGCGCACGACCGCGGTCGCGTTCGGATTCGTGGCCATCGCGATCGTCGTCGGAAGCTTCGTCGTCCCACCGTTGTTCCATGCGGCGAAGCGGCTCCGGTCGCCGACGACGATCGCGATCATGGGACTGGCATTTGCCTTTTCCCTCGCAGCTCTCGCCGGATTGCTCGGTTCCGCGATCATCGTCGGCGGATTCGTCGCGGGCGTTTTGCTGAACCGCATCGATCAGCGCGACGATGTCCAGAGGTCGGCGGCGGCGATGGGGAGTCTGCTCACTCCCATCTTCTTCGCTTCTGTCGGGGCGTCGGTCGATCTCCACGCGCTGGCGGAACCCAGGACGCTGCTGATAACGCTGGTCCTGCTTCTGGCGGGCGCAATCGGGAAGATCATCGCGGCCTACGTTCCGGTCTGGTTCAAGGGGAACAAGGCGCTGATCGGGACGGCGATGCTTCCGAGGGGCGAGGTCGAGCTCATCGTCGCCCAGACCGGACTGGCGATTGGCGCGCTGGACGCATCGTTGTTCGGCGCGATCACGCTCATGGTGCTGCTCACGACGCTTCTTTCGCCGCCGCTCATTCAGGCTGTCGCGAGACGAGACCCTCGCGCTCGAGAGCTGAGGCCCCGGTAGGGCGGGAAGCGGGAGGCGGGAGGCGCCGCGGGACGCGTGGTGCGTGATGCATGAAGGGAAGCACCGGCTTGACATACGGAGGTCGCGGCTTCCGATTGAACGTCATGTCCGCGGAAATCCATATCGGAACTCAGGGCTGGAACTACGACGCTTGGGTGGGACCCTTCTACCCCGTTGGCACGCGGCCGCCGGAATTCCTCACCGTGTACGCGCGCGCGTTCGACTCGGTGGAGGTGGACTCGACGTTCTACGCGACACCGGCTGCGACGACGGTTCGCAGCTGGGCCGACCGCACGCCCAAGGGATTCATCTTCTCGCTCAAGCTTCCTCAGGAGATCACGCACGAGCAGAGGCTGCGCGACGTCACCGGCGCCTCCGAGATCTTCTTCGAGCGCGTGCGCGAGCTGGGCGACAAGCTCGGACCGATCCTCGTGCAGCTGGGACCGGACTTTCAGCCGGGTGAGCTGCCCGCCCTGGTGGACTTCATCGGGCGTGTCCCAAAGGATCTTCGCATCGCGATCGAGTTCAGGCACCGCGGCTGGATCAGCGACGGCGTGCTCGCTCTGCTCAGGGAGCACAACATCGCGCTGGTGTTGTGCGACGGGCGGTGGATTCCGCGCAAGTTGATGCTCAGTCTCGCGGCGCGGCCCACC
>DATHHC010000221.1:0-4731 GCA_035317285.1 Gemmatimonadaceae bacterium
GTGGCACTTCTGGCGACCGCCGTGATCCTCGGTCAGGATGGCCAGTCGCGCGTTGGTGATTACGCGCTCACCCCCGAATTTCGTGAGCAGAATGTCGCGCGACTTCTGTTCCGCTGCGTTCAACGGCCATGGCGTCTGGAATTCACCGTCGGGCACCTGAGGCAGGTTTTCGCGACGCCCTTGAATGCCGACAAACTTTTCGACGTAGCTCCACCACGGCGCGAGGTCGGCGTAGCGAATCGGCCAGTCGACGCCATAACCCTCTCGCGCGTTCGCCGTGAAGTCGAGATCGCTCCAGCGGTAGACGCACCGGCCCCACATGATGGAGCGTCCGCCGACCTGGCGCCCGCGAATCCAGTAGAAGGGCTTGTCATCGGGAAACGAATACGGGTTGTCGAGGTCGTTGACGAAGAACTTGGACGACCACTCGTCGCACGCACCGGTGTTTTTCTGGATTGGCTGATAGCGCTCGACCTGTTTGCGGTTACCCATTCCGCGGTAACGCTTCTGCGACGGAGGAACGTGCTCCACGTAGTCGACGGCCGGATCGATCGGCCGCCCCGCTTCGAGCACGATGGTGCGCAGTCCTTTCTCAGTCAGCTCCTTTGCCGCCCAGCCGCCGGAGATCCCCGAGCCGACGACGATCGCATCAAATGTCATTGGGGGCATGGTCAGACCGCCGGAGTGAACGGGACGTTGCCCTGATATCCATTGAAGAACATTTGCATCTTCAGAACTTCCTGCTCAACGCGCGCCGACGTGAAGTATCCGTACACGGTGAGCGCTTTCAGTCGCCCGAAAGCGAGCCCGGCCCCCGCCTTGTCTCTCCTCGCGGCATCGAGCGTTGTCAGGAGCTCGACTCTCTTCGCCGCCGGCAAATCAACGAATCGATTCGACCCCATCGTCGCGGCGCGCACATCGATGTCGCGCAGCCCTGCGAGGAACGCAGCCTTCTCTTCGTCCCTCGCCCGTTCGGTCAGGATGAGATCGATGAACTCCGGCACTTTAACGCTCGTCGCGCCCGGCGTATCGGTCTCCGGAATTATCATCTCGGCGATCGTGGTCACGAGCGCCTGCTGTTCGCGGTTGAGCGTTGCGAACGGAACGTCGTCCAGCCGGAGGTGAAGCTCCCGTCCAAACTTTATCGCGGCATCGGCGCCGCGGGGGATGAAGGGCAGCGCAAGAGCGGCGCCGAGAAACTGAACGACCTTACGTCTTCGCATGTCAGGATACCGGAGAAGGGACGATCCCGGGGCTGAAGTGTGGCGAGTCGAACTTGGAGTGAGGAAGCGAAGGCGTCAAGCGAGCTTCGGCGGCGTCCTCTTTCCTCACGGAAACCCACTGGAGATGGCGAGCATTGCCAGTATGACGCAGATCGGATAAGCGAGCACAAAGATCAGCGTCGCACGTCCGAAGGCGGGAGTGGATTGAGGGCGTCGGGCGGCTGCCACGTAGGCTGCAGCCGGTAGCACAAAGACCACGAGACCACCGACGATTCCTCCCACCCCCATCAAGATCGCCATCGCCAGGCCCACGATCGACCAAACGCCGAGCAACCGGAGAAGCCCACCATCTCCCCCCAAGATGCCGAAAAGCAGGCCGAGCACGGGGAAGATTATCGCTCCATAGAGAAGAGGCTTCAGGACGAAGCCCATACCTCCGTGTCGCTCCCAGAACGTGGGCACACGGTCAGGAAGGGGATCGGCGTATTGGTCAACCTTTCCGACGGCCCACTTGTAGCCGAACACGACGTCGGGCACAGCGTCGAAGCGCACGTCGCTTCCGATGTAGTGCCGGTGCCCCAATTCCGTTCGACAAGTTCGGGTGAACGAGACAACATAGTGAAACCAATCTGATCTGCCGGCCGCCACGTGGTGGTCGTCCCGCGCGATCGACACACGCTCGATGCGATACCCGTGTGGCCCACGAGAGTTTGTGTCAGAGGCGCAGTAGGGTGGGTTTGACGCGACAGTGCTGGTATCCAGCGGTAGCCCCAACGATCGCGCTACGACATCCAGAGGCCCTCGATCGCGCGAATTGCTTTCGCGCGTAGCGGCATCGGTCGAATTGGATAGCACTCCACCAACGGCGAGAATGCTCCCGCGTGGCAAAACGTTGGCCGCGGCGGCCACGATCCATTCCGTATCCGCACGCGTTCGCAGCTCATTCGCCGAAATGGCTACGCTGGCCGACTGCAGCAGAACGCCGCCAAAATGGAAGAGGATGAACATCAGCAGGGTCGTTCAGCCACTAGTTCTCCATTTTGCCAAGACTCTCCCTGATGAATCTCCCGCGTTGCCCGATGATCGTGATTCCAAAGGACATTGCGCCGAAGAAGATCAGAGCCGGGCTGAACCGTCCCGCGAACCTGTTGAGCACGAGGCCCCAGCCCAGCTGGTATCCACCGCGCGTCGCTCGAGCCTTGTCGCTCATCCTTTCCCAGCCGGATGACACGAGCTCAACTCGAGTGCGGCCGCCGTCGATCGCGAACATGACTTCGATGTGCTGGGCGTCAGACTCGGCCCTGGACGGGTGAAAGCTGAAGACGATCCGGCGCGGCGGGTCGACCGCGATGACCTTGCCCCATTTCATGCGGGTCCCGTCCTTGTGCTCTTCGTAAATCAGCCCACCCGCGCGTGGCTCGAAGACGACGCGTTTGATCCTGCTTCCGCCGATGGAGTACGAGTAGCTGGGCCACCACTTCGCAAAATCCTGGGTGAAGCGCCGGAACGCCTCCTCCTGCGTCCATGACACGAAGATCGATCGCCGGATGGGCGCGACAGCGTCTTTCGCTTTGTCGGACATCAGCGTGCTCCTTTCTTTTTGGGTCGAGCGGTTTTCCCCGTGGACTGCGGATTTGGATCGTCGGCGGCGTAAGCCGCTAGAACATCGTCCCACATCTTCTCGACGTAGCGTCGGAGCTCGGCGAGGCCTTCCCGCGAGGCGCTGTAGTAGCGTCGGGTCCCTTCTCTGCGGTCACTTACGAGTCGCGCTCCGCGCAGGACGCGCAGGTGCTGGGAGACACTCGGCTGCTGAATCCTGGCGAGTCGGGCCAGCTCGCCGACCGTGTGGGGGCGGGTGCGCAGGCGCTCGAACAATACTCGCCTGGTCGGGTCTGCCAGCGCCGCCATGACTGCTCCATAGCTCATGCCCTATATAGGCACGCGCGCATGGATATGTCAACAACGACTTTTGTAAGGTCGCCCCACTTGCCGTTTAGCATCTAATGCGATTGCGGCCGTCAGTTAGCTTTCACCAAATGAGGAACCGACGAAGGGTCGTCATCGTGGGGGCTGACGCCGCGCTATTCGCGTTTCTGCTCGTTGTCTGCGTCGGCTGCGAACGGCGGGCGGGTGATGCCGAGTCCCCCTCTGGAAAGGCGGGGCCCAAAGGCTCGGTAGTGGCAGGTGCACCTTCGGAAGGTGCGCCAAAAAGACCAGCTCCGGACATCGCCTATGCAGTCGTCGCGCCGGAAATCAGCGAAGAGTCGCCGGTGGTCAACCGGCGGCTACCAACGGCGGCCGGACGCTCTGCCTTTCTGCGCGCCGACACCCTCTACGCAGCGGCCGAAGACCTCGTTCCGATCCTGAAGCCCGGCGCACGAGTAAGCCTGAGCAATGGGGCGGTGATTGTGGACGGGCGCGAGCTGCCGGTGAACGGCCTCGAGCAAAACGGCGCGGTATACGTTCCGGTAAAGGCGTTCGCGCGCGAGTTCGGCGCTTACACGATGATCAACGAAGTGGATGGCTCGGCGACCATTTGGCCACAGGAGGCGCTCGTCTACTGGAACAAGAATGGACCTGGCAACGCGCCAGTCCTGATAAACGCAGCGAGCGAGGGCCTCATCCCTCCGCGATCGAGGAGCACTCAACCGTAGGCTATCGGCTGGCAAGATCCGTTTTCTGGATTTTGGACGCACGTGGGTCCACACCACGCAAATCCCTACGGCGCAGACTCAGTCTCAGGTCATGTTCTCCTGTATGAAACGCGGACTGAGATGGACATCGAGTTGGACGAGCGGCACTTCGCCAATATTGCGGAAGCCATGGATCTCGCCAGCCTTGATGACAAGAATGTCGCCTGGCCCCGCCTCAAAATCCTCGCCGTTGACGTTCCAGAGACCGCGGCCCTCCCTCACGAATTGAACTTCGTCGTACGGATGACGATGTGGCCCGGGACCCTTGCCTGGGAGTGCATTGAGCAGGAACACAGAGACATTTACGTCGCCGTTCTCGGCGCCGACGAATTGGTGTGAGCTGCCCACGAAGGGCAAGTCTTCCTGACGAACGCGATACATCCTGCGGATACTCCTCTTGCCAATGTGGTAGGTGGCCTGCCGTTAACTCCTGGGTGCGTCTTCCCGATGTCGCCCGCTTTTCGCGAGTGGCGGCAGCTCGACAAAGCCCGGCGCGCGAGGAGCCTTGGAGAAGACCGCGAGCAAAGCTGGTGGCGGGGCAACCAGCTTCCGCGCATTTAGATCGAGCCACCCAGCAGTAGAGCGCACCGTTGCCGCGCGCTCCCCACCCACTGACCAGATCTCGTTCTCGATCGTGAATCGCGCGCCGTCCGCGCTCATCGCTAGCAGAGCGTAGGTGACAGTTACTTTGTCGTGAAGCCCGACTTCCCGGAAGTACTCGACTTCATCTTTCCTCACGACGGGCCCGATTGCCAGCCTCCGCAATTCGCTTGGCGGGAACCCGTGCTCGGCGAAGAACGCCATCCGCACGTCGG
>DATHHC010000222.1:0-10967 GCA_035317285.1 Gemmatimonadaceae bacterium
ACTCACACCCTAACCGCATTCCGGGCGTACTCGAAAAAGGATCTCGAGCAGGCCTGGGACATCGGGCTGGAGTAGCCCAGCGATGCTGGTGAGCAATTCCAGTCCGGATGCGGCGAGCCGGGCCGCTATTCGTTTGCTGAAGGAGTGGCTGCCTCGCGCGAGCGAAGTCGAGGGCAGCGCCGATCTCGATATCAGCGCGAGATCCGAGCAGCCGCAGCTTCGGTCGGCGGAGGTAATCGAAGGGTCCATGCTGCGCGCGATGAAGGTGCCGGATGTCACGCGCGGGATGATCTCAGGCTTTGGCGCATTTCTGGACGGCGCCCAAAAGGTTCGTGTCATCGGACGCGATGTGGGCGTGCCGCTCGTCCTCGGCACAACCTCGGCGGCGATTCGCGTCCGCGTGGATCGCCGGCTCGTCACCTGGGCGCAGGAACCTCCGAGAGTGGAGCAGAAGCTTTATCTTCCGCTCAGGTACCTGCCTTCCGTTGCGGAGGCACTGCGAGCGGGATACGAACGGAAATACGCGGGGAACGGCACAACCGAAAAAGCTGCCAGCTACCTGCTGGAAGCTTCGAGCCGCCAGCTTCACCAGTTGGAGGTCGTGGACACGTCAACCGCTGACGAAAGCGGAAAATTCCCAAGCGAGCATCCTGCCGTGCTGCTCGAGCGCGCGATTCGCACGGTCGATCGCCAGCGGGACTTGCTCGAGGATGCGCTCGCGGAAGCGTGGTGCGCTTCTGCCGCGGGGCCAGTGTTCATAGATGGTGGCATTGGTCGCAGCGAGCGCGTGGCCAGCTCGGCGAACGCGATCGGGGTCATCAAGAGTCATTTCACGCTTTACGTCGAGGGCGAGGCGCTCAAGACCGTTGTGGATTTGACCAGTGGCGAAAGATCGTCGGTGTTCGAGGTCTCGTCACGCTCACGCAACACGGTGTTGAGCTGGTACCTGCGCCTTCGCGAGCCCGTGGGTCACGATGTGTTCTGGGGACTCGTCCGCATCGAGATGTCGCAGTGCGACAATCCCACCGAGCGTGCCGACGAGATCTCGCGCTGGGTGCTCGCCGAGAAATCTCCACTCGCCCTTCCGGATGGGCGCTGGGACAAAATGTCGTACGGCATTCGCGACTGCGAAGAATTCCTGAGAGCAATTTCATGAGCGAAGCACTTGGTCGCGTCGTCGCGACGGAGCGGAAGCCGAACACTCCGCATGAATTCCATTTCTGGACGGCGATCGATTCTCCCGTAGGAATCGGGACGATTGTGCGCGTCGACGGTACCAACCCGGTGGACGGGCAGATCCCCCACATCTACGGAATCATCGTCGAGGGATTCAGCTACACGGATCTGCAGTCGCCAATGCACGACGTGCTCGGCCACGACGGGTTGCCGACTACGGCGGGCTACGCAGCCACCGAGAGAGCGGAGATCCGACTCTACACCGCGGCTGTCCTGAGACAGATGCCGGAGGAGCCGCTCCAGCCCGTGCCGATGGGGCAGGTCTTTCTCGCCGAGGAAGCTGATGTCCAGGTCGCGCTGAGGATGGACAGCTATCTGCGCGAGGATTCGAACACGGGAATTCCGATCGGCGTTTATCGCGCGGGGGGAACGGAAGCCGTGATCTTTCTCGACGCGGATTTTCTTCTCGGACCCGAAGCGGCGCACCTCAACATCACAGGCGTTTCGGGACTTGCAACCAAGACGAGTGCTGTCGAGTGGCTGCTTGCATCGATGTTCACACATTTCCCGGAAGAGAAGGGATCGATTGCCGCCGTGTGTTTCAACGTGAAGGGACCTGATCTTTGCTATCTCGATCAGCCGGGAAAGATCGAGAAGTCGGACGAAGCTTTGTATGAGAAGCTCGGAGTCGAGCCCAAGCCATTCGAAAGCGTGCAGTATTTCGCCCCCTACACGGCCAAGGGTCTCGCCCTGAACACGTTTCGCAACAACGAGGCTCTTCTCGACAACGTCACGCCGCTCACCTGGGGTCTGCGCGAGGTGCTCCAGTTCGCGGAAGTCCTTCTCAACAGGGACGACATCGATGCGAAGGCCGATGCGCTG
The DNA here is from genome assembly GCA_035317285.1 of Gemmatimonadaceae bacterium. Classification (GTDB taxonomy): domain Bacteria; phylum Gemmatimonadota; class Gemmatimonadetes; order Gemmatimonadales; family Gemmatimonadaceae; genus UBA4720. Next base: position 2,059 of record DATHHC010000222.1, read on the forward strand.
ATCGATTTCATCGTGCAGAACGTTGTCGACAAGGAGTTCAGCGATCCTATCCTGAGTAAGAAGCACATGGTGCAGTCGTTCGCCGACCTCGACGCCTGGTTTCGCGATGTGCTGCAGGGCATGGAACGGAAGGACGGCGAGAGCTGGCGCACGCACCACGTCGCTACGATCCGCAAGGTTCGGAACCGCCTGTCGAACATCTCCACCCGCTGCGCCGGACTGGTGACCGATTCGGGCGCCGTGAGTGACCTTCCTTTCGGGAGCTTTGAGGATCGCACGGTGTACGTGGTGGATGTCGCCAACCTCGAGGAAGATGCGCAGGATCTCATCTTCGCACGGATCGTCTCCAAGCTCCGCGAGCATCTGGAACGAAGGGATTTGGGCGTCAAGCATCTCATCGTATTCGTCGACGAGCTGAACAAGTATGCGCCGGGAGACGGTCCGGACACCTACGTCAGGAAAATGCTACTGGATATTGCGGAGCGTGGACGGTACCTGGGCCTCGTCCTGTTCAGCGCGCAACAATTCCGCTCGCAGGTGCATCGGAGAGTGGTCGGCAATTCGGGGACTTCGCTGTTCGGCAGAATGGATCCCGACGAGCTTTCGACGCCCGGATACTCGGTGCTGAGCCCGGCGACCAGAACGAGACTCGCAACACTGGAAAAAGGGCAGTTGATGATTCGCCATCCACATTTCACGCAGCCGATCTTCGTCCGCTTCCCGCGACCCGCGGTGATGCAGGGGCGCGAGGGCTCGGAGCGCTATCCCCAGGCGAGCGATGTCTCGCTCGAGGCTGCGATCCTGCGCGCGCTCAGGCCGCTCGATCCCACGATCACTCTGCCATGGGTTCAGGAGATCACCGCCCTTTACACGCAAGACGAGGTGCTCCGGGCGCGCAACGCAACTTTACTCGCGCGACCGGACAACGTGAAAGCGTACTTCGCGTCGCAATTCCGCAAGATCATTCCGGCTCAGGCGGCGCCGCGCCCAATGGCGGGGAGCATCAAGTCGGCTCCGGAAAACGATCCGTACGGGTTTTAGCGGAATCCGGATGCGCTTTTCGCTCCACCTCAATGTCGCGGCAGCTGTCTTTCTTGCGCACGCGGCGATCGCCCAGCCGGTTCTGCTCCAGATCCGACCCCACATTGGGGACACTTTGCGCATGCACCTCTCGCAGTCGGTGGAGATGAGCGGCACGACGAATCGCGGAGGCCGAGACTCGTCCACGGGCTCGATGACGACTTCCATCGAAGTGTTCACCCGAGCCATCGCGCACCAGTGGACCCCCGGTGGGACCGTCATGCAGTCCATCACCGATTCGGTCGCGATGACCCCCGCCGCGCCAGGCACCCTCGCCGATCTCAAGCGGCGGACGATGCAGGCCAAGCGCGTCTGGGTCCGGGTCTCCACCGATGGCGCAATGGAGATCGTGGGCGATGACGACGAAAACAGTGAGCTCCGGCACATCTTCGGGGAAATGCCGGCGATGCTGGCGAAGGAGCCGGTCGCGGTCGGCTCAAAATGGACGCGGGAAATGCAGATCCCGTTGAGCGGCGAGCCCGGAGCAATGGGAGAGGTGCGGGCAACGTTCCGTCTCGATTCACTGGGGAAGAACGGCGACGTCGCCTACATATCGATGCACGGGACGATGGCGAGGGCCGGTTCGCGCGCCCCAACGCCACTGGGCGCCGGATACGCGACTTCGGGCACGCTTTCGGGCACCATTCAGATCGATCGCAGACTCGGCTGGATCACTGACTCCAGGAGCAGCATTATCGTACGTTCTACCATCGCCGCGGCCCCGGCCCGAAAGGGAGGACCACAGGGAGCGCCGATGCAGGTGCGGACTAAAATCACTCAGTGGATAAGGGCGATGCGCACTCGATGAGACTGGTTCACCTCTCGGACATACATCTCGGCTTCAGACAATATCAGCGACAGACGCCCGCGGGGATCAACCAGCGTGAGGCGGATGTCGCGATTTCGCTGCGCCATGTGATCGACAAGGTGATCGAGCTGAAGCCCGATCTCGTGCTCATCGCCGGAGACGTGTTTCACGCCGTTCGCCCGAGCAATCCGGCGATTCTGCACGCGTTTCATCAGTTCTCGCGCCTCATGCAGATGCTTCCGGACGCGACCGTCGTCATGGTGGCCGGCAATCACGACACCCCGCGCACCGCCGAGACGGGCTGCATCCTGCGGCTGTTCTCGCCGCTCGGGATCACAGTGGTGGAAGGTGAAGCGAAGCGGATCATGTTTCACGAGCACGATCTGTCGATCCTCGCCGTGCCCGACATGGGGAAGACGCCTTCGCTCGAGCCCGATCCCAACGCGAAATACAACATCCTCCTGCTTCATGGAGAGATCGAAGGAGTTCTGCCACGAAGTGGACGCGAGCTCGATCGGCGTCCCATGGGGATCACGCCACAGGAGCTCGGCGCCGACCGGTGGGACTACGTTGCGCTTGGGCATTACCACGTGTACCGGCAGGTTGAACCGAACGCGTACTATTCGGGATCGATCGACTTCACGAGCACCAACTCCTGGGGCGAAAAGGCTGAGGAGGACGCCGCGAAAAAAGGCGGCAAGGGGATCATTGAGCACGACATCTCCACCGGGGCTCACACCTTTCACCCGATTCCTCCCCTGCGGCAGTGGATCGATCTGCCGTCGCTCTCCGGCGCCGGGCTGTCGCCCGCGTCGCTCGACGAGGCGATTCGCACGACGGTAGACAACGTTGACGGTGGCATTGACGGCAAGGTGGTGCGGCTCGTCGTCCGCGATGTTCCCCGCCACATCCTTCGCGAGCTGGATCACAAGGCCATCCGCGAATACAAGAGGAAGGCGCTCGAGTTTTATCTCGATACGCGACGGCCCGAAATGGTGCGACAGGGGCAGGCTGCGCCGGGGCGACGCGCATCCCTCGCTGACACCGTGCGCGACAAGCTCCGCTCCCGCTTGCTTACCGAAAACATCGACCGCGAGACTCTCGTCGCGCTCGGCCTGCACTACCTCCAGGAAGCGGATCGCGTGGCGGGTCCGGCAGAAGAGGATGCCATCGCGTGAGACTCAACAGTCTCAAGCTCACCAATTTCCGCCAGCACGTCCGGACTGACCTCGAGTTCGGGACGGGACTCATTGGCATCATCGGTCCGAATGGCGCCGGCAAGACGACGATTCTCGAAGCGATCGCGTGGGCGCTCTACGGAAATCCGGCGATTCGCGGTAATCGCGAGTCCATCAGGTTCATCGGCGCCGGAGCGCGGGCCCAGGTGCAGGTCGAGCTCGATTTCGATCTCGGTGCCCACCGCTATCGCGTCGTTCGCGGACTGACGAGCGCCGAGGTCTACCTCGACGGCGCCGATAGCCCGATCGCGAATACGATCTCCGCGGTTACCGAGCTGATGCAGCGCCGGCTCGGCATGTCGATGTCGGAATTCTTCCACACGTATTTCACCGGGCAGAAAGAGCTGAGCGTGATGGCGTCGATGACTCCCGCCAAGCGCGGACAGTTCCTGTCCCGAGTGCTGGGCTACGAGAAATTGCGCATCGCGCAGGACCTGGCTCGCGACAGGCGCAACCGCGTCCGCGCCGCGATCGAAGGCATGCAGCGCGGGATGCGGGATCCCGAAGCTGTGCTTCGCTCTCTCGCGGAAGCCGCATCGCGAAAGGAAGAAGCTGAAGCGCGCGCGCACCAGGCAGCGCATCGCGGAGCCGTTCGCCAGCGCGAGATGATGGCGATCGAGCCCAGGTGGGAGATGGTGCAACGGCAGCGCGAGCAGTCCGGCCTGCTGCTAACCCAGATCACGGTCGCGGAAGAAAAAGAGGCCGCGCTCCAGCGCGACGCCGAGCGCATCGTGCGCGAGCTCGAGCACGTTCAGACGGCGCGGTCGCAGCTCGCCACTCTCCGCGATGCGGTCGAGCCGCTCTTCGCGCTCAACGTCGAGCTGCAGGCGCTCAACACTCTTTATCGAGAGGAAGGACGTCGGAAGACGCTTCTCGAGGCGGAAGCAGCGCTGCGCGAGGAGATCGCCCGGCTGGAGGAGCGTCACGCCCGGATCGAGAAAGCCCCAGGGCTCGAGGAGGAGGCGACGCTCGAGCTGGAGAAGAAACGCTCCGAGCTCGAAGACGCACAGGGACTGCTCGAAGCGCGCCGAACGGAATGGGTGCGAGATCGCCAGGAAGCGCAGACGAAGCGCGAGGCGCTCAGGCAGCAATATTCCGAGGTGAAGCACCAGCGCGATCGCGTCGTCGCGCTCGGTGAAGACGGCGCATGTCCGACCTGCAGCCGCCCGCTTGGTGGAAGTCTCCACACCGTGGTCGAGCACCTCGACGAGCTGATCGAGACCGTGAACGTCGATGGGAACTACTACAAGGCACGCGTCGAGCAGCTGGAGCAGATGCCGGAGGATGTCCATCAGCTCGATGAAAGACGGCGCGCCCTGATGCTTGAGGTCGGTACTCTCGAGCGCAGGCTCGCCAAGGTGCAGCTGGCGGTGCTCGAGCTCGGGACGATCGTCCGCGACATTGCGGCCAAGCGGCAGCGTCAGGTGCAGATGAAGCGCGACATCTCGCGCATTCCTCCCGGATACGATCCCGCCAGGCACGCCGAGGTGATCGCAGAAGTGGATCGGCTGACTCCGATGGAAGTGGAGGCCGGGCGGTTCCAGGCCATGCTCGACCGCGAGCCGCAGCTCAAGCTCGAGCAGTCACGCATCGCGCAGGAAGTCATGCGTGTGCAGTCGACGCTTGGAACGCTCCGCACGAGGCGCGCGCAGATCTCCTTTCCCGAGAAGGACTTCAACGACCTGAAGGCGGAATTCGACCGCGTGCGCGTTGAGCTGCAGGAGTCCAAGGTCGCGGCCGCGCGCGCGCAGGAGCAGGTATCGGGCGCGACAGCAGCTCTCGCAGCCGCGCAGGAAGCGGCCGAGGAGCTGAAGAAAAAGGTGGCCGAGCTGGAGGTGCTTCAGACCGATCGCCGGATGCACGACGAGCTGGATCGCGCCTTCTCGGACCTTCGGACCGATTTGAACTTCCAGCTCCGTCCCGAGTTGTCGGAGCTGGCGAGCGCGTTCCTGAGCGAGCTCACCGATGCGCGCTATACGGAAATGGAGCTGGACGATCAGTACAACATCGTTATTCTCGAGGATGGAATTCAGAAGCCTGTCCTCTCCGGTGGAGAAGAAGATCTTGCGAACCTCGTCCTTCGGCTGGCGATCTCCCAGATGATCGCAGAAAGGGCGGGGCAGAGCTTCTCGCTGCTGATTCTCGACGAGGTCTTCGGCTCGCTCGACGAGGCAAGACGGTTCAACGTCGTGGAGCTGCTACGCGGGCTCCAGGATCGTTTCGAGCAGGTGATCCTGATCACGCACATCGAGCCAGTGCGCGAAGGATTGGACCGAGTGATCAATGTCGGTTATGATGCGGATCGTGGTTGTTCGGTGGTTACGGAAAGCGAAGGGGAGGGGGAGGCCGTGGGCGTCGACGATGAAGAGACCGAGCGAAGCTGGCCCGGGCGGAGTCCGAGCGCAGTTGTGCCGGTAGCGGCCGAATCCGGCGAGCGCACCGCTGGGGCGGGCGCATAATGGCGTTCGCGCGCAACTGGCGGCACGCGTGGGTGACCGAGACGCCCGAGCGCGTCAGCGTGCGGGAAATTCCCGCGCTCAACGGTGTTTTCAGCGAAGCCTTCACCGAGCGTTATCGCAAGGATGGAATGGTCGGCGTGCGCGTGCCGCACCTGAATCCGGCGGTATGGAAGTTTGCCATTACGGACGCCGAAGATGGCGCGATGATCTGGCGTAATGCGCGCGACGGGATTGCGGCGTTCAACATGGTTCACCGCTCGGGGGTCGAGGGCTGGATGGGACCATTGGCAGTGCATCCCGATTACCAGGGGCAGGGAATCGGGAAGATCATCGTCAACTCGGGAATCGAGTGGCTGAAGCGCCGCGGGGCGAAGGTGATCGGCCTCGAGACGATGCCGCGCACGATGGACAACGTCGGCTTCTACTCTTCGCTCGGCTTCACGCCGGGGCACCTCACCGTTACCGTCACGCTCGAGGCGGCGAGAGCAGGAATTCAGGCGACGGCGATGTCGTCCCTCAACCCGCATGAGCGGGAGCTGGCGCTGAGGCAGTGCCGGGCGCTGGTCGACCAGCTCGCACCAGGATACGACTATACGCGCGAGATCGTTCTCACCGCGCAGCACCAGCTCGGCGACACGCTGTTCGTGCGGAAGGGAAACGAAATCATCTCGTTTGCGGTGTGTCATTCGGTGCCGCTGGTGGAGGGCCGCGTCACGGACGAGATGCGGGTGCTCAAGATGGTCGCGAAAGGCGCGGCCGATTTTGATCAGCTGGTGACACAGCTATGTGCCTATGCTCGGGTGAAGTCTGCGCGTCGGGTGGCGGTCCGGGTGCAGGGGCAGTACGGCGACATCTATCGGCGGCTGGTGACGCGTGGTGCGAGAGTCAGGTGGACCGATCTGAGGATGTCGTTGCACGAGTACGCTGAAGCGCGGCCGGCGAATGGCGGGATCGTGCTGTCGAATTGGGAGATCTAAGGCCAAAAGCCTCCTGGAGACAGCAGCAAACGGAGGAATAACATGGCCACACGAGCACGACGACACGGATTTCTGATCACATCGGCTCTGCTGGCGGTTAGTCCGCTAGCACCACACGTGGCCTCGAGCCAGACGAACCCGCTGCGTACTCAAGTCGTCTTCCTCGGCACGGGGACACCTCGCCCAGATCCGGAACGGTCAGGGCCCGCCACTGCAATCGTGGTGAACGGTTCGCCTTACCTCGTCGATTTCGGTCCGGGCGTCGTACGCCGAGCGGCGGCCGCGTTCGACAAGGGTGTCAAAGGTCTCGCCGTCGAGAAGCTCGACATCGCTTTCGTCACTCACCTGCATTCGGACCACACGGTCGGTTACCCAGACTTGATTTTCACCTCGTGGGTTCAGGGTCGAGACAAACCGCTGCGCGTTTATGGGCCGAAGGGAATCCAGGCGATGACGAGCCATGTGCTCATGGCGTGGCAGGCGGACATCGACATCCGGACAAAAGGGTTCGAGAAGCGTGATCCCGCGGGAGCTGTCGTCGAGGCCCACGAGATCGAGCCCGGTGTGGTCTACAAGGATTCAAATGTTACCGTCACCGCGTTTCCCGTTCTGCACGGAGACGTGCCACAGGCCTTCGGCTACCGATTCGACACGCCCGACCGCACCATCGTGATTTCAGGCGACGCCAATCCAAGTCCGGCACTGATCGAGAATTGCAGGAAATGCGACGTCCTGATCCACGAGGCGTTTTCTCTGGATTATCTGCCGGCGAAGCTGCCGAATTGGGTCGAATACAGATCGAGGTTCCACACCACCACTACCCAGTTGGCTGAAATCGCGAACAAGACGGAGCCGAAGCTGCTTGTTCTCTATCACCGGGGCGTGCGGCGCGCCGGCGGCGATATTTCCGACGAGCAATATCTTGCGGAAGTCCGGCGAACCTATCGCGGCAAGGTGGTGATCGCGCATGATCTCGACATCTATTGACGCCGTCGGCGATTGCGCACCTTGCACACTCGCGGCCTCGGCGAATATGCATCGGTCGAGCTGCCGTTTCGCATGAAGAAGATCGTCCTCGTCTACGGCGCCCTCGGCGGCCTGCTGATCGCCGCGCTCAAGCTGATCGAGTACCGCTTTCTCGTTCTCGAGCACTCGCTCGAGATCTACGGGGGCATCGTCGCGCTCATCTTCTCGGGGCTGGGGATATGGCTGGGCCTCAAGCTCACGCGAACGCACGAGACCGTGGTCGTGCGCGAGGTGTCCGTGCCCGCCGGGGGACCGTTCGAGGTGAATGAGATGCGGCGGGAGCAGCTCGGGATCACGCCGCGGGAGCTCGACATCATTGGGGCCATGGCCGCTGGCTTCAGCAATCGCGAGATCGCCGAACGGCTATTCGTCAGCGAGAACACCGTGAAGACCCACGCCGCGCGATTGTTTGACAAGCTCTCGGCGCGGCGGCGGACGCAGGCCGTGCAGCGCGCGAAGGAAGCGGGACTCATCCCCTGAAAGGGACCGACCAATATCAACAAAAGGCCCGCGGCATGCAGGGAAGAGACGCGTGCACGAATTGCTAACCAACCCGCTCTGGAGGGCCTCCCTATGAACCGTAATTTGTTCTTTGCGACCCGTGTTATCGCGGTGCTTCTCCCCGTCCTCGGCTGCAGGGGAGCGTCTGAAGTCAGCCCAGAGGGCTGTAGGCACAATGTCGAGATCGCCGTCCTTCCGGGGGCAAACCCGGTTTTCTCGTGGTCGCCGAGATGCGGTGTGTCAACACTTTCGGTGTCCACCGTCCCGTCGGCGCCCGGGGCAGTCGAGGAGACGATGTGGGGCTTCTCAGTGCCCGAGCAGACTCCGCTCGGACCGAGAATTCCTTACGGCATCGCACCCTCGAGGGCGACGATCTGGATCCAGCCTCGTGCGTTGCAGACCGGATCGAAGTACCGGGTAAGCGTGTGGTACACCGTTGGTGGCGATGTCCTGACAGGCGGTGGCGAACGAGTATTCACACACTAGAACAAGCGGGCCGCTCGCGCACGCCGGTCAACGCATGACTTGGGTACGCATCGCGCTCGTGGCCCTGGCTCTCGTTGAGGGTGCCTGGATGACGTTCGACGGAACCCGTGCGCTGATCGTGGGCGATTACGTGACGCCGTCGAGCGGCACCCACGCCGGGCAACTCGGTCCGTGGAACCATGTCGTCGGGGCAGTGGGCATTCCTCCCCGATCAACCGCAATGAAGCTAATCTTCGTCGTCTACGGTCTAGGCTGGCTGATCATCTCTCTCGGATTCGCGCTTCACGCTTCGTGGGCTGCTCCGGCGATGTTGATCGCGGCCATTGCTACGCTC
>DATHHC010000223.1:0-3613 GCA_035317285.1 Gemmatimonadaceae bacterium
CCTCGCAGTCTACGGCTTGCCGGCGAGAATGAGCTCGATCCAGCGTGCGAACGATTCCGCGAAGTTCTTCAGGAAGTCCCGCGTCGAGTCGTTGCTCAGATTTCCACCCGCGTCGAACAACTTGTTCGCTCCCCCGACATACGCCTCGGGTTGCGCCATGGCCGGAACATTGAGGAAGACCAGCATTTGCCGCAGGTGATGGTTGGCACCGAACCCGGATATCAGCCCAGGAGAAACGCTGATTACCGCTCCCGGTTTGCCGTTGAACGCGTTGGCCTCCCTCGGGCGTGATCCCACATCGATCGCGTTCTTGAGGGCACCCGGCACCGAACGGTTGTACTCCGGGGTCGCAAACAGCACCGCATCGGCGACGCGGATTTTGTCCCGGAACGCCACCCACTCAACCGGAGGTGTGTTCTCGAGATCCTGATTGTAAAGCGACAGCTGGCCGGTCTCAACGATCTCGAACTTGAGCGATGCTGGCGCAAGCGTGGCGACGGCCTTAGCCACTTTGCGGGTAAGGGATTCCCTCCGAAGACTCCCAACCAGGACGGCGACATTTCGTACTGCTGGCATTGTGATATTCAGTCGTGATGATTCGGATCGCCAGCGACCATGACTGAACTCAGGATGCTGAACCTACATCCACCGACTCGAACTCGACGCCGCCGATGCGGGCCGCGACCATGTTATACACCGAGAGCATGAGCGCGAAGACCAACCAGATCATGACTCCATAGATGATTGGAAAGAGCAGTATCAACATGGGGTTGAAGGTACTTGTTCGTGTCGCAGAAACCGCAACGAAGTAGATGATTGCGAGCACGACTGCGACAACGAAGTAGATCGACGCTATCACCTTGCTCGTCTGACCGACAGAAACCCGAGTAATCTGTCTGCGCATTTTGGAGGTCTCGCTGAAAGAGTCACCCGAAGGTGCTCGTTCTGGTAGAGAGGCGCAATCGGCTATAGCGCCGCGACGACAGTGCCCTTGCTCACTGATTCGCGTAACTGGACGCCAAACAGAGCCGTCCTGTTTTTCGGTTCACTTGACCCTGCGGTACTTTGTGCCGTCCTCCATCACCAGAAGGCTGTCGCCAAGCTCCAGCGTCCGAGTGTGACCATACTTGGATGTCACCGTGACGGTCGTCCTCCGCTGAGCGAAGCTTCCCCGTAACACTGAGGTGTCCAACCCATAGCTTCGGGCGGTAAACGTATTGTCATGCTCGAACTGAAACCACTCGGACGGCTGATTCGTTCGCTGCCATCGGCCGACAACCGAGTTATCGGACTGCCGGCAGCCCACGGCGGGAAGGCCGAGAATTAACGCGAGCAGCAAACCACGAGAGTGGATCATCCGCCTTAGTGGATAGGATAAAGTCTGTGCGGAAGTCTGTGCGAGCACGCTGGCCGCGAGAGGCCGCTGCTGCGACGAGATTCGCGACGCGTGGAACCCCTGTGGAACCTCGAGGCAAACGCCCGGGGTTGAATCGACAGGTTCTCTTGATCTAAGTCGTTATGCCGGATTGCTTAATGCAAAATCGGGACGGCGGGATTTGAACCCGCGACCCCCTGAACCCCATTCAGGTGCGCTACCGGGCTGCGCTACGTCCCGCCAAGTACTGCGGAGATTCGAACTTAATGGCACACAGCCGGTTAAACCAGTTCGCCGGCGAAAACGTTTGCACGCCATTCGAGCAACTCCTGGTATTGCTCCGTGAACACCTTTGCATGATCCGTCACACTGCCCTTCTTCGCAGCAGACCGGAGAGTTGCGCGTATTCATAGTAGAAACCAGGAACGCGCTTTCATAGGGGAACCAGAAACGCGTATTCATAGTGGAACCAGAAATTGGAGCAACGATGTTCAGGATCAAGGAATTCGCATCGGCCGTCGCGGTAATCGCCTTTACCGTCAGCGTCAGCTCGGCGATGCAAACCCCGACGGGAGCCGCGGCGCAGACCAGCGGCACCGTAACCGTCACAGGACGAGTGACAACCAAAGAGGGAAAGCCGGTACCGGACGCGCGCGTCTACGTTCCCGGCTCGAGTGAGGTGACTCAAACGGACGCGCGCGGGAATTACACCCTCAACGGGGTGCCCGGTGGTCCGCAGGTGGTCGTGGTTCGTGAACGCGGCTACGTGCCCGTGCGGACCGAAGCAAAGTTCTCGACAAAACGCAGCGATCGAGCGCGCAACCGCGTCAACGTGACCCTGCTGACGCCGGGCGAGGCCGCGTCCGCGGCAGCGCAGTGGGCTCATGACTCCACAGGCCTCGCCAAAGTCGGCTTTTTTCAGCGCGAGTCCAGGAATCGTGGCGCCTACTTTATTACGCCGGATCAAATTGCCCAGAAAAAACCCGTGCGCCTTTCGGACATTTTCCGAGGGGTGCCAGTTTTGACCGAAGGGATCGGCCGGACCGGACCTGTGCTTCGCGGCGCGCAAGGTTGTCTCATCACATACGTCGATGGACTTCTCTGGCGGTCAATGTTTCAGGGCGATCTGGACACCTTCGTGCCGGTTCGCGAAGTAGTAGCGGCGGAAGTGTATGGGCCCGGACAGACTCCGCCTCCTCCGCTCGTACGCGGAATCCCCAGGTTGAGCTGTACCACGCTGGCGATCTGGACGCGGTCGGGCATCGGCTGAGGTCCGAATAGCCGGACCGAATGCGCTGGAGCTCAGCTCTCGGGATAAGCCGGCGGCGTCCTCGCACGGACGTTGCTATGATCCAGGTTATTGATCGCTCGCGGAAGACAAAATGAGGCCGTCGCCTGAGCTGGAGCGTACATTCCAGACCGACGGCCTCGATCCGTGCGCAACAAAACCAATCTGGCACCGCCAATGGCTGAGAACGCGGGAACTCGTCCACAACCAAGCTCGATTCCTGCTGCCCGCGATACTGGCGGCAAGCCGGCGGCGATTTCGAAAGCCCGGCTGTCGGATACCGTCAAGCACGGTGGCCGCATCTACCAGCTCATGGTCGAGGCGGTGCGCGACTACGCCATCTTCATGCTCGATCCGAATGGGTACGTCGCGAGCTGGAACCGCGGGGCTGAAAGGATCAAAGGTTACACGGCAGACGAGATCATCGGGCAGCATTTCTCGATCTTCTACAAAGAAGAAGACATCGCCACCAACCACCCTCAACACGAGCTCGAGATCGCCGAGGCTGAGGGAAGGTTCGAGGAAGAGAGACCCCGCCTGAGGAAAGATGGCTCCGAGTTCTGGGCGAGCGTCGTCATCACAGCGGTTCGCGACCAGGACGGCTCCCTCGTGGGATTCGCCAAGGTCACGCGAGACCTCACCGAGCGGCGTAACGCGGAGCTGAAAGCCCTTGAAGACGCGAGGCGACTCGCCGAATCCGTGTCGGCGAACCTGGCCAAGAGCGGGTTTCTCACCGCGATGTCCCACGAGCTTCGTACACCGCTTAACGCCATCGGCGGATACACCGAGCTTCTGACCCTCGGGCTCGGCGGACCCGTAACCCCGGAGCAGCTGGACTACCTGGAGAGGATTCGGCGGAGCCAGCAGCACCTGCTCGGAATTATCTCCGATCTCCTGAACTTCAGCCGCGTTGAGGGGGGCCACCTCAGCTACGACATCCAGCCGCTATC
>DATHHC010000224.1:0-5444 GCA_035317285.1 Gemmatimonadaceae bacterium
GCTCACGAGAGGCCGGTTGCCCGGCATCACGGAATATCCGGCGCCGATTCTCACCAGCATGCGCCGCATCTTGAGCATCCGCCACGCGCGGTCGAAGATCTCGTCGACGCTTCCCTCCCGATGAATCACGCGCGCGTTGAGCTCGCGCAGCACGTCGCGCATCTCGCTCATTCGCGCGATCAGCTGCGCGTGTGAGATGTAATCGCCGTCAAAGCTCTGGATCGCCGCGCACGCGAGCGTCACCGGCGTTACCGGAACGATCGCCGCGATCTTCTTGAGCACTGAATCGGAAAGAACCTGGACCCGCGCCAGGCGCTCCGCTCTGTCGACCGCGAACAGTCCGCCGGTCTCGCGATCCTGCTGCTCGAGCCATGGCGACAGCGGAAACGGTTCTCCGATTACGACCGACGCGCGTCCGTACCGCCTCCACCTTCGCGCGACGAGACGTGCCGTGTTCCACCACACGTAGCGCAGCACTTCGCCGAGCTGGACGCTCCGTGGCGGACGCTTCCCTCCCTCACGCGCATCCAGCTCGCGGAGGAGTGATCGATCCTCCAGCACGCGATCGTAATTGATCGCCACGGGCACGATGTAGAGCCGAGGCCGCATCGACGGGTCGCGCGCCACGCCCAGCACATAATCGAGCAGCCCGATCTTCGCCTTGCCAAGCCTTCCGTCTCGGCTCAATCCGCCCTCGAGAAAGATCCCCTGGGTCACCCCGTTCCGCGTAATGAGCTGCACATACCGCTCGAGCACCGTGTGATAGAGCTTCTCGCGATACTTGCGGCGGATGAAATAGGCGCCGAAGGATTTGAAGATGTACTCGAGTGGAAACGTCCGCGCCCATTCGCCGACGGCGTAGGAGATAGCGACCTGCCCCGAGAGCACGTAGCCGACGAGCACGTAGTCGGCGTTGGACCTGTGATTCATGAGGTAGATGACGATCGCATCGCGTGGCGGCGTGCCCTGCGAAGATCGGCCCGCGTACTCCGCGGATACCTTGTAGAAAAAGTTGAGGACCACGCGACTCACGACGAGGCCGATCTTGTAGTAGGTGAGAATATTGAAGAATGGAACGATCTCGTCGATGTACTTCTCTACCCTCGCCCACGCCTGCTGCTCGTCCGTCGAATTGTCGGCAGCGTATTCCTTGACGGCGCGCGCGATTTCTTCGTCGGCGAGGAGCGTCTCCCGTATGAACGGTTTCTTGGTGAGCTTGAAGCGATCGATGCGCGAGCCCGAACGGTGAAGAGCGCGAAGAGCCATTCTCGTAGCGCGGAGGCGCACGGCGATTGTAATCAATGCTGCGGCGAGGAGGAGACTCCCAAGTATCCAGAGAGACTTCGTCATGACGGAGAGAAAGCTCCTTCGCGGTCTGAGCTACCGCAAATACGAAGCGCGCCACCGGATGATTTCGGTGGCGCGCTTAGGAGAGCCACGGTCTTATGCTCCGGTCACTGTCCCGTTCGCGATGTCGCGACAATGGCGCCGGATATTACAGTTGAGCCAATACCAGGGAGTCTGGCCGTCGCCGTCGCCGCGTCCATGTACTGAAGCGCCGTGATGCTCGTGGCGGGAATGTCTCTCAACGCGGCCGTGCCGCCCATTCTGGTGTTGTCGAGATAGACGAGCAGCCCCGCGCCTGTCGAGCCCGACTGAACACCGGAGTACCCCCCGGACACCTGAATCCCGCCCATGCTCTGAGCACCAGAGCTTTTTGCCTTCGTGAACCATGTCGGGCGCAGGCGTTGAACTATGTCGTACGCATCACGAAAGCCGCCGGCTTCGATTTCGGCCTTGGTGATCAAATCCGGATTTGTCCTGACCTTTGGGCTGGAAGCCTTCGCGGCATCACCGGCTGCGGCGCCACCCGGCGAGGCGCACGCGACCAAAGCCGCGATCATCAGGAGTGACGACAACATTGCAGGTAAACGGCGCATCGGCTTCCTCCGGGAATTACTGTGATGAAAGCTGAAACCCATCTGATAAACGTGAAGGCCGCCGGCAAAATCTCACCGACGGCCTTCGCAATTCACTACCGGTCCCGCCAGCAAAAAACTGCTTTACGGACGCGGTGGATTCTTGTCGATCGTCAGACTGACGCCACGGTTCGCAAACACTGGGGCCTTGCTGCCGGCGACCGATGGCGGAAAGATGTAGGCCGAGAATATGGAACCTGACTGGCGCGATCCGGCGAGTGGGTCGAGTGCTCCCGCTCCACCGGGAACTGCCGGCACGAATGCCGCCCCCGGCGGAATCAGTATAGTCGCCGCGACGGTGGTAGTCCCGGCGTCGGTGACAACGACTGTGTAGCCGTCGGTGCCGCCAGCAACCGCCGGAGTCAGGTACGCACTGGTCGCGAGCGAAGCGAGACCAGTGATGACGGGCGTGCCACTAGCCGCGGTGGCCGCAGTCGCACCCGGAACGAGGTAAACATCGACCGGACCCGCAGTCACGTTCGTCGCGCGGAAACCAATCGTTGCGGACGTCGCAGTCAGCGCCGGACGAGCGTCCGTCGTGATCAGGAATTTCTGAGCAGCCGCCCGCGCCGAGCCGTAAAACACAAAGGTATACGCGACATCCTGCGCGAAACTGAAACTCGTATCCGCCATGACGGTGGAGACAACGATGGGATCAAACCCGTTCGGCGAACCCGTTGTGGTGTTGGAGCTTCCCATGAAAACCCTGATGTGGTGCGTGCCGACGACGGCGCGTTGGAACGCGACGTTCGTTCCGCCGCGGAAGGGCAGATTCACGAATTCCACGTTTGGAACGTCGTCTACCACGTCCGTAAACCTGAAATCCTGGAATCCCGTATCCGGGACCG
The DNA here is from genome assembly GCA_035317285.1 of Gemmatimonadaceae bacterium. Lineage (GTDB taxonomy): Bacteria > Gemmatimonadota > Gemmatimonadetes > Gemmatimonadales > Gemmatimonadaceae > UBA4720. The sequence goes on from DATHHC010000224.1 coordinate 2,828, forward strand.
CGTTGATGAAACGAACCAAGCCGGCGGCTGCCGGGGTCTTGAACACTGGCCCTGAGCTGTCACTGCCGCATGCAGCCAGTGCTCCTATCGTCGCGCTAAGCAGAAAGTAACGGTGAAGATTCATCACTGACTCCGAATCGAAGGTGTTGGAATATTTTGAGTATTCAGAAACTTTACGGATGTCCCCGATAACCTGTATTCGGGGGTGGCTCCGGCCTGTCGCCGCCGCCATTGCCGCTGCCTCCGACGATGAGCGTGTGCGCGGCGATTGCTCCGCCCACGACGCCCGCGCTCGCAAGAACCGCGGCCGCGGTCTTCCCCGGAGAAACCTTCTTCTCAAACACGCCCCTCACATAGTCCTGACGTACAACCACCGACTCACCGCTCCACATCGCGGTGCGTCCGTTGAGGTAGGTCAGTTCATTGACTCGAATCGCGTAGTCGGTGCCGGTCTGCTGTTGCAGAATGCCCGAGACCCGCGCGACTTCCGCGCCAATCTGAGTAGACAAATTGACTCGGCCCAAATCGTTGATGTCGATCGCGACCTCTCTCCCTGGCTGGAGATATGAGGCCTGCGCCGGGACGTAGGTGTAGCATCCAAGCGTGCCCGCGCAGCCCAGGACGGCCGCGCTTGCGACCGCCCTGAGCCCACGTGAAATCAATACTTGCTTCAAAGAATTCATCATATGACGCTCAATATCCGTAAGTGCCCACGGCTGCCGCAGTGTTCGAGTTGTAAAGCTTGAGGCTTCGCGTGTCCATCTCCTGATAGGGAACCGGCCACTCCAACGGCGTGCCCGCGGCGAGATCGCCCCAGCCACGGCTGTCGAAGTACCACGCGCCGTACTGCATGAACGCCAGCTCCATGCGCTTCTCCCACTTCAGAGCTTCGAAGAGAGTGCCGCATTTTGCCGAAGTAAAGTTCGTGGCCGGATCAGGAACGCGCGGCACACAAGCTCCGCCACCCGGAACCTGATCGGTCGCGGTCATTGTCAGCGGCAGCGCCGGAAGGATGCCATTCGCCTGTCGCGTGATGTTGATCTTCGCAGCTGCGTTGGCCAGATCGCCCAGCCTGTAGTACGCCTCGGCGGCGAGCAGATTCACCTCTGTCTTCTGCAACATTGGGAATTTGCCGATGCGGTTCCCCTGATACAGCTGCTGCATCCGGAACCAATCGTACTGGGAGACCGTATACGGAAGGCCCGACACATCCGGCGACGTGCGGTTGCGGAAGTAGAGGTTCGGACGGGACGGCGTCTGCAACGAGCCGACAGTCGACGCAGTTTGCTGCGCCGCACGGGTCTCGCCGGGCGGGAAGCGCTGGTCGGCAGATTTAATCAGGAACCGATCTCGGCTGTTGATTCCTAATGCCAGCCAGGCGTCGTAGCCCGGGCCAGACGGATCGCCGGCGGGACGAACGCTGTCCGCCATGCCCGCATAGAGTGGACTTTGCTGGGTCCATGCATCGAACAGAAAATGCTGCACGTACCAGACGTAGTCCCAGCTCTTGGACGGATCGAGATCGATCACGAGGTCGGCGGTGATTCCACCGAGCGCATCGTCGCGGACCTTCGTCCAATCGACCGCGGCGCGTTCCGTTGGGGTTCGCGCTACAGAGGCGCGAAACCTCGCCTTGTAGGAGCGAATCACCTGTAAAAACTGCGGACCTGTGAGCGCGTTGCCCGGAATCCAGGTGGCGAGCAGCGGCGTGGTCATCAGCGCAGCATTTGCCTGCGCCGAATCGAGCTGAATCAGCGCCAGCTTCATCAGCGAATCGTGACCAAGCAGCGGCGGGAACGGAATGTCAGTTCCGTTGAACTCATTCACGACTGCGCCGGAGTCATAGACCAGTGCCATGTTGGCATTGCCCATTCCCATCACGAAGAACGCGAATGCGCGACCGCGAATATCCTGCGCCGGTGTTCCGAGCGTGAACCCTGGCTTGATCAGCTGGGCGAGCCCGAGCGCCGCGGAGCGCGCGCCCTTTGCGTCCTGAGCGTAGTCCCAGAAATTCCCGACCAGGACCGGATTTCCTTTCGAATTGTCGATCGGATTGCGCGGAAGCCCGATGCGCGCCCCGAAGCCGAAATTCGCCAGCGATGAACTATTCTCGAAAGAGAACACTCTCATCTGGTTGTCTACGTTGTCGTTCTGACCATTCATCGCCCGCCAAGCTGTGTTGAGCGAGCTGCCGATCAGAGCCTCGACGTCAGACGGCCGTGCGAGCGCGCGTCCGGCGTCAGGATTGTTTCCATTCGGGACCGAAAGGGTGTCGCTGCACCCAAGTGCGGCCACTAAGCCGGCACAGCCGGCAATAACGTGCAATCTGCGCATTTAATTGCCTCGGTTAATGAGGGTCCCGTGACAGCGAAAATGATTTCTCATTTCGCTGTCACAGGTCCGGATTTAGAAACTGGTTTGTAGCGAGAACGTCAGGGAGCGAAGATTCGGGAAGGTGAAGGCGTCAATCGCGTTGAGCGCGGCTGACCCGGTACCGTTTGCAGTACTCCCTGCCCCGCTCACCGCACCGAAGCCCACTTCCGGATCGAACCCGTGGTACTTGGTCCAGGTGTGCAGGTTGCGGCCGATGACGCTCACGTTCCAATCGCCTCCCATC
>DATHHC010000225.1:0-3179 GCA_035317285.1 Gemmatimonadaceae bacterium
ATCGCGATCGAGTTCAGGCACCGCGGCTGGATCAGCGACGGCGTGCTCGCTCTGCTCAGGGAGCACAACATCGCGCTGGTGTTGTGCGACGGGCGGTGGATTCCGCGCAAGTTGATGCTCAGTCTCGCGGCGCGGCCCACCGCAGATTTCGGCTACATCAGATGGATGGGGCCGAATCGGGATCTGGTTGATTACACGCGGGTCCAGGTCGATCGTTCGCGCGAGGTGGATCAATGGACCGACGCGATTCAGGAGCTGGCCGAGAAGGTGTCACACGTGTACGGGTACGTCGCGAATACTTTTTCCGGGCATAGTCCGGCGACGGCGAGAGAGATCCAGGATCGGCTCGGACAAATCCCTGTTGATCCCGAACTGCTCGGCGAGCAAATGTCACTTTTTCTTCATCGATGAAATGAAACCTGAAGACTGCCTGCCGGACTTACCAACTCGAGCTTGAATGTTTCTCGCACACTACGGGGTTGCATTCGCGGCCAAGCGAGCCGCGCCGCGCACAAATCTCGGCGCGCTCACGCTTGCCGCGCAGTTCGCCGATGAGTTGTGGCCGATATTGCTGCTACTAGGTATCGAGCAGGTTAGAATCGTTCCCGGACTCATGGCGATGAACCCGCTCGACTTCACCTACTATCCATATTCACACAGCCTGGTGATGGGGATCGTCTGGGGAATCGTCATTGGTGGCGTCTATTTTCTGTTGAAACGCTATCGCCACGGCGCCTGGACCCTGGGGCTGCTCGTCGTGAGTCACTGGTTTCTCGATGTACCAGTTCACGGCCGCGATCTTCCAATCTGGCCGGGCGCATCAAGTCCAAAGGTTGGCTGGGGCCTCTGGAACTACGTGCCGATTACATATCTCGTCGAGTTTACGATCTACGCGGCCGGCGTCTTCATCTATGCGCGGTCGACGCGCGCGCGCGATCGCGTTGGAACGTGGAGATTCTGGGCGTACACTCTGATTCTTCCGATTATCTATCTCATCAGCAACGGCGCGCCGCCGTCGAGCGAGCGCGCGCTTGCGTGGACTGCACTCCTCCTCTGGCTGTTTGTGCCATGGGCATGGTGGATCGACAAGGGTCGTGATTACGTGGGGCGCATCCACGTACCGATCGAGAATTGGGCAGAGCCGTGACGAAACAGGATTTCCCATACCGCGCGCACAAATAAGAGGCTGAAACTGCGCCGACGGGCGATATTTCGCCCGTGACTCTTCGGAAATGGATCCTCAGTGTTTTAGCTATTGCAATCGCGATCGCCTGCATCCTCCTCGGCTCATGGCAGATCCGGCGGCTCTGGGCTCGACAGGCGGCTAACAAGTCCGTCGCCGCCAGGCGGTTCGCGCCCGAGATCGAGCTCGACTCACTCCCGCGCGATACCGCCGCTGCGCATTTCCGCAGAGTTCACCTGAGAGGCATCTACGACAACGCGCAGGAGATCATCTACACGCTGCGTGGACGCAACGGATCGCCAGGCGTGAACATCCTGACGCCGCTCCTGCGTACAAGTAAGGATACGGCTGTGCTCGTCAACCGCGGCTGGGTCTATTCGCCCGACGGAACAACCATAGACACGCAGCCCTGGCGAGAAGCCGACACGCTCAACGGCCACGGATTCGTGGAGACTTTTCCAACCCAGGGCCCATTTCCGAAGCCGAATCCCGCGCGGCCGAGGTCGTTCCGGCGGCTCGACCGCGCCGCGCTGTCGAAGGTTTTTTCGTATCCCATCGCTAACTACTATGTAGTACTCACGGACTCGGCGACGTCGCCGAGTGCTCCGCCACGCGTTGAACAGGCGCCGCTGGACGAGGGTTCGCACCGCAACTACGCCATCACGTGGTTTTCCTTTGCGGCCATCGCTATTGTAGGATTGGGTATCTTCCTAAGACGCACATGACAGACACACCGAGTGGAGTAGCGAGCGAGAAAGAGGCGCGAGACGTTGCCGAAGCGGCGCGCGAAACCGAGTGGACCCATCCGAGCTTCGTTCGGGAGCTCTTCCTTGGGAGATTCCGTCTCGACCTGATTCACCCCCACCCGCCCTCCGACGTCGCGGAAGAAGCGCGCGCCAAGCCGTTCATGGACAAGCTGCGCGCGTTCATGGAGCGGGTGGATTCCGACGAGATCGACCGAACCGGTGAGCTGCCAGAGGCACTCGTCCAGGAGCTGCGCGACATGGGCGCGTTCGGCATCAAGATCGGGAAAGAGTACGGCGGGCTCGGGCTGTCGCAGATGAGCTACATCCGCGCGATTGAGATGGTGACGTCCAAGGACGGATCGATTACCGCGCTTTTGTCCGCGCACCAGTCGATCGGGGTTCCCCAGCCACTCAAGCTCTTCGGCACCGAGGAACAGAAGCGCAAGTATTTCCCGCGACTCGCAAAGGGCGCGATCTCGGCCTTTGCGCTTACCGAAGTGGATGCGGGGTCGGATCCAGCGAACATGCGTTGCACCGCAACGCCGACCGAAGACGGAAAGCATTTTGTCATCAATGGTGAAAAGCTCTGGTGCACCAACGGAACGCGCGCCGAGCTGTTCGTAGTGATGGCGCAGACACCGGAGAAGGTGATCGCGGGCAAGCCGCGTAAGCAGATCACGGCGTTTATCGTAGAGTCCTCTATGCCCGGCGTAGAGGTAGTGCATCGCCTGCGCTTCATGGGACTCAAGGCGATCGAGAACGGCGTCATCCGCTTCAACAATGTGAAAGTCCCGCGCGAGAACATGCTGTGGGATGAAGGCAAGGGATTGAAGCTCGCGCTGGTCACGCTCAACACGGGGCGTCTCACGATTCCCGCCGGCTGCGCTGGTGCGGGGAAGCAGATGGTGTCGATCACACGGAAGTGGGCGAACGAGCGCGTTCAATGGGGGCAGCCGATCGGCAAGCACGAAGCCGTGGCGCAGAAGATCGCGCGCATGACGGCGTACACCTTTGCGATGGAATCGGTGGCCGAGCTATCGGCGGCTCTCTATGAGCAGGGTGGTTACGACATCCGGCTCGAGGCGGCGATTGCGAAGCTGTTCAACACTGAAGCCGGGTGGAGAATCATCGACGACACGCTGCAGATCCGCGGCGGTCGCGGGTACGAGACGGCGGAATCGCTCGCCCGCAGAGGCGAGCCGGCGATCCCCACCGAGAGAGCGATGCGCGACTTCCGCATCAATCTCATC
>DATHHC010000226.1:0-3122 GCA_035317285.1 Gemmatimonadaceae bacterium
ATGGGGGCGGGTTGAACCCTTTACGCGGACCGTCGGCCGCCCTCGCGGCACTTGGCTAAATGGTAGCCAGGGATTTTGAGCGCGACAAGAGCAGAGTGGGCGCGACGCATCGCGCTCAGCTGCGTCGGAGCGCGCGCGTCAGCGCCCGGTCGAGGGCGTTTGCGAATGCCTGCTTTTCGCGCGGGCCGTATGCTGCGTGCCCACCGGTCTCGACGCCTGTCGTCCGGAGTCCGTCCATGAAATTCCGCACCGACAAACGCTCACCGATGTTCTCGACGGAATACTCCTCGCCACGCGGATCGAGGACGACGACTCCATTCGGCACCAGTAGCGCGGCGAGGGGGATGTCGGCTGTAACGGCGACGTCGCCGAGGACTGCGTGATTGACGATGTAGCGGTCTGCGACGTCGGCCCCACCGTCGACGCGCACAGTCGACACGTGTACGTAACCCGGTGGAACCTGAAGACGCTGGTTCGCGACGAGAATCGTCGGGAGTTTCAGGCGCTCAGATGCGCGAAGGCAGATCTCCTTCACCGGTTGGGGAGCCGCATCGGCGTCGATCCAGAGCGTCATGCCCACAGTGCGCTGCTCGGGCAAGTGTTGCGGTTAGTCACCAAGGCGTTCCATTCGGGCGGCGCACCGTCATCATCTCATCAATCAAGCGGATCGCCTGCAAGTGCGCTAATCTTGAGAGAGGCATATAGGACCCGAGGATGAAGAATTCATTCGCGCCAAACGAAGATTTCGCACCGGATCCGTTAGAGCAGGGTTTGCTCTCGCCGCCGGGGAGGAAACCGCCAACGGCCGTCGGTTCGGGAACTCTCCCTCCCGAACGGCCTGACCGGCGGGGCGATTATGCGCTCATCGCGAGTAAGCTAGCTCGAAGGCGTAGAATCCTCGGCCTCATCTTTATTGGCCCGATCGCCCTGGGTCTTCCGGTTGGGCTCGTCCTTGGATGGGCCGGCGATCTTGAGCTGATCGGGCTAACTCTCGCCGCGTTGGCAGCGGCCGCAGCGGTGCATCGAATCGGAATGAGCGTCGCACACAATCGGGAAGGCAAGTCGAAGGAATCCCGGACCAGCATTTCCTCGCGCGCTGCGTGACTCTGGGCGTAGGGCGGGATTCGTTTTCGAACGCGCGAACCTGATTTCCGTGGGAACCAAATCGCGGTGACGGCTCTCGATCTTCTCCGGGAAAACGCGGGACGCCAATTCCGTGATGAGGATGGCAACGGTGAGACTTTTACGCTCCTTCCGCCTCTTTCTGCGGACGAGTTGAAGTCGCTCGCGGACGGGCTGCCCTGCGCCCTTCCCGTGTCAATGCGTGAGCTCCTGAGCGTTACCCGAGGCTGGACCGGAGGTCCTCTGGAATCGGTCGACCTCAGCGGCCTGAACGGGGGGTTCGGCATGGAGGAAATCTTCCCGCATGCGCTCTCGATTGCTCACGACGGCTACGGCAACTATTGGGTGGTCGATCTGCTCTCGACATCGACGAAATGGGGCCCGATCTACTACGCCTGTCACGATCCACCAGTAATCGTTTACCAGTGCGCCGATCTCGAACAGTTCATCCGTGACGTGCTTACCATGATCGAGCCCCCGTTCAAAGGGCCGATAGACGAAGCGCACGAAGGAGCCGTCGATCGGGTCTGGAAGGAGAATCCGGGCATATTCCCAGTGTCGCAGGCCATCGCGTCGATGGACCCCGAACTCAACGCATTCGGACGTTCATTGCCCAGCGAAGCATTCGTGGCGGACTTGCGTCGAGCGCGGTTGGGCGATGGATTCTCGTGGGGGCGCTTCGGGCCGCGGACTAAGCTGTTTCGGCACGGGGAGTCGTCGGTATTCGCGTATGCTTCCGTGCCTGCGAAGAATCGGTTCATCACCTGGTTGACGGGCCGTTGATTTCGTTCTGCGACTAGCCCGCGCGCCCAGCTCAGAAAAATAGGGGATCCATGCATCGCAACGCCAAGCTGATACGCGACTTCTACACGGCATTTCAAAACCGCGACGCGCGTGGAATGGCGGCGTGCTACCATCCCGCGGTCAGGTTTTCCGATGAGGTGTTCCTCGACCTCGAGGGAGCGCGAGCGACGGGCATGTGGCGCATGCTCTGCGAGCGCGGCAAGGATCTGAAGATCAAGTTCCGCGACATCAACGCTGACAACGCGGCCGGGAGCGCGCATTGGGAAGCTTGGTACACGTTCTCAGCGACTGGCCGGCCGGTGCACAACAAGATCGACGCGCGCTTCGAGTTTCGCGACGGAAAGATCATCCGGCACCGCGACAGCTTTAACTTTTGGGCCTGGGCATCGCAGGCTCTCGGACTCACAGGACGGCTGCTCGGCTGGTCGGGCTTCGTCAAGAACCGCGTCCGTAAGCAAGCAGCCAAGAGCCTGGCTTCATTCCTGGGTGAAACTCGTGAAAACGCTCGCAAGACCCGGTAAAGTGGGAAGTCGTACCGGTCTCGTCTTCACGCGTGCGGATGCAGCCGACGCGCAGGTGGTCGCTGAGCTCCGGAACGCTGCGGCGCGACAACTCACGTCACAGTACGGAAAGGGTCATTGGTCGAACGAGCTCACCGAGCGAGGCGCCCGCGCGGAGCTTCGGCACGCACAGGTTCTTATCGCCTGGCAAGGAGCCGAATCCTCGGCGACGTTTCGACTGGCGACCCGCAAGCCATGGGCGATCGACCGCTCTTATTTTTCTGATTGCAAGCTGCCGATCTACCTTACCGGCATGGCGGTTCGGCCCGATCTCCAGTCTCGTGGGATTGGGCGCATGTGTGTAGTCGAAGCGTTGCGCATCCTGCGAGAGTGGCCAGCAGATGCGCTTCGCCTCGATGCATACGACGCGCACGCGGGCGCGGGACCGTTTTATTTCAAGTGCGGATTCCGGGAAGTGGGGCGCACGTCGTACCGGTCGGTTCCGCTGATCTACTACGAGCTTCTTGTCAGCGAGCTAGCAGTGCAAACCGAGGCCCGACCTTGATTCATACCGTCAAAGTCATTGGAATTGGGATTGCTCTCCTCCTGCTCTGCCTTTGGGTTGGGCGAATGATGGGAGGAGCCGAGCAACCCGCCATCATGGCGCGCAGCGCGCTGGTCTTTATCCCGCTCTGG
>DATHHC010000227.1:0-3401 GCA_035317285.1 Gemmatimonadaceae bacterium
CCTCGTGTCCGCGACTCCGTCTCCGTTGGTATCACGAAGCAGGATGATGCGATCCGGGCTCGGCACGCCGCTGCCGGATCTAGCCTGAAAGTATCTGAAGAAAAACCCCTTGATTCCCTTGCCGTCGTCGGGCCGCTTCGGTGCATTCGTCTCCGCCACGAGGACATCGCCGTTCGGTAATACGTAGAGCCAACGCGGGTGATCCAGTCCGCGGGCGAACGGACGAACCGCGAGTCCTTCGCCTGCCACGGGCATGTTGTTGTCGGGCCAGCTCTTCGCCGTAACGACGTTGATAACGGGAATCACCGATTCCTTTGGCCGCGGGATGACCGGATGGACACCCGTCTCCGCGGAAACAGGGACGCGGGCCGGCGACCCGCACGCCGCAAGTGAAGCGGTCCCCAGCAAACAGATTTGTAGTAATTGGCGTCGCATGGAACCAGCGAAAGCGCAAGAATCACGCGCATCGTGGGCGGATGATAAGTTTGCAATAATGTCTGAGCGCGAACAGCAGCCGACGGACGGTGAGTGGAGAATCCCGGTCGGCGGTGAAGAAACGTCAGCAGCTTTCGACCCAGCGACGAGCGGGGCGGACGAGAGCGTTGTTTTCGTCTGCGCACATGGCGCGGGCGGAAACATGAACGATCGCGGCATCGTTCAGACCGCGAAGGCACTTCAGGATCGTGGACTCGGCGTCGTGCGCTTCAACTTCCTTTACAAGGAAAAGAAATCCCGGCGCCCCGATCCCATGCCGCGATTGAAGGAGTGCCTGTCAGCCGTCATCGCGCGTGCACGCCAGGAGCTCAATCCGAAGACCCTGATCATCGGCGGGCGCTCGATGGGCGGCCGCGCGGCGTCCATGCTCGCCGCCGAGGGCTACGAATGCGATGGGCTCTTGCTGCTCGCTTACCCGCTGCATCCGCCCGGAAAACCGGATCAGCTCCGAGACGCGCATTTGCCCGCTATAAAGGTCCCAGTGATCTGCTTCAACGGCACGCGAGATGCTTTCTCCACCCGGGCCCTGATGGACGAAGTGCTGACCCGCGTGACCACGGAGTGGGAGATGGTTTGGATCGACGGCGCGGACCACAGCTTTCACGTACCGAAGTCCTCAGGCAGGACCGATTCTCAGGTGATCGCGGAAATCGGGGACGCGACGCAGGCGTGGGTTACACGCCTGACCAAGCGAAGGAAGCCCGGATGAGCTTTCCCAAATCCTCGTAGCACTCGATCGCTTTTGCGCCATCGGCAAAGACTCAACAGGAGGAGCCAAATGCCTACTACAACTGCACCTGATAAACGGGAAGCTCCGCCAGCGGAAAGCACGCTATTCATCAAACGCACTTTCGATGCACCGCGCGATCTCGTGTGGGAGGCGTGGTCAGATCCGGAGCAGGCGAAACAGTGGTGGGGACCGGACGGATTCACCGCGCCGATCGTCGAGCTGGACGAACGGCCGGGCGGAAAGTGGCGTGCACTGATGCGCTCCCCCGACGGGAAGGACATATGGCAGCACGGTGTTTATCGCGAGATTGTCCCGCCGGAATTGACTTCCTACACATTTGTCTGGGACGAGCAGCCCGATCACGAGATGCTCGTCAGCGTCGCCTTCGCGGAACGCGGGGACAAAACAGAGATGACTTTCAAGCAGGGCATCTTCAGTTCGGCCGAAGAGCGGGACGGGCACAAAGACGGCTGGAACCAGACCTTCGATCGATTTGCAGCGTATCTCAAAACCAGGAAAGGAGGCTCGCGTGCTCGGCGATAAAGAAGCAATTGCGACGATCGCGGTCAAAGACATCGAGGTCGCCAGGAAATTCTACGAAGGCGCACTCGGCCTGAAGCCGAAGCCATCGAAGGAACCCTCGGTCCTCGAGTACAAGACCGGGAAATCGAGCCTCTATGTCTACAAGTCTGACCATGCAGGGACCAACCAGGCAACCGCTGTCACCTGGGGCGTCGCGGACATGGAAGAAGAGGTGACGAAGCTCAAGGGAAAGGGAGTCGCCTTCGAGCACTACGACATGCCTGGCCTTACGCTCAAGGGCGACGTGCACGTCAGCGGAAAGATGAAGGCCGCGTGGTTCAAGGATCCGGACGGCAACATCATCGCGCTGGTCGGCGGCAGCTGAGCTGAAATCGGCGGCGCGGGGCGCGGCAGTTCAGCCCCGTGTCGCCAACCCCTGATTCTTCAACGACTTAGGAAATCCCAAAGACTGCCTCCGCGGAGTGTCGATTTCGCGGGGGCTGGTTCGTCGCCTTTGTAGAGCCCGATCAATCCGAATCGAAACTCCGGAAGCGCGGCTCCGAACTCGAAACCAATTTCAGGAGAGATTACAATGCGGTTCATGGTGATAGTAAAGGCCGACAAGGACTCTGAAGCCGGCGTTCTCCCCGACCAGAAGCTCCTTGCCGACATGGGGAAGTACAACGAAGAGCTGGTGAAAGCCGGCGTGATGCTAGCGGGTGAGGGACTGCAGCCGAGCTCGAAGGGGGCCCGCGTGAGATTCTCGGGAACCAAGCGCAAGGTGATTGACGGACCCTTCTCGGAGACGAAAGAGCTGATCGCGGGCTTCTGGCTCTTCCAGGTGAAATCACTGGAAGAGGCGATCGAATGGGTGAAGAGAGCGCCGAATCCAATGCCGGGCAAGGAATCAGAGATCGAGATTCGCCAGGTGTTCGAGGCCGAGGATTTCGGTGCCGAGTTTACGCCCGAGCTCCGCGCGCAGGAAGAGCGACTCGGCAAGCAGATGGCCGCGAACGCGAAGCGATAGCCATTCGTGTCCGACGCCCACCGCGCGATCGATGCAGTCTGGCGGATCGAGTCCGCCAGACTGATCGCAGGTCTCGCGCGGATCGTCGGCGACGTCGGTCTCGCTGAGGATCTCGCCCAGGACGCGCTGCTGGCCGCGCTCGAGCGGTGGCCCGAATCGGGAATCCCCGACAATCCAGGCGCCTGGCTCATGGCCACCGCCAAGCATCGCGCGATCGACATGCATCGCCGCAGCAAGCGCATCGAGCGCAAGCACGAGCAACTTGGTCGCGAGCTCGACAGCCGGCAGGAAATGACAGTCGCGGATCTCGATGCCGCGCTCGACGACGACATCGGTGACGATCTTCTGCGCCTGATGTTCACCGCCTGTCATCCTGTTCTCTCCATGGAGGCACGCGTTGCTCTCACGCTGCGCCTGCTCGGTGGCCTCACCACGGACGAGATCGCGCGTGCGTTCCTCATTCCGGAGGCCACAGTCGCGCAGCGCATCGTGCGCGCCAAGCGAACGCTGGCGGAGGCGCGAATTCCGTTCGAGGTTCCGCGCGGGTCTGACCGCGACGCGCGCCTGTCATCTGTGCTGGGCGTCATCTACCTCGTATTCAACGAGGGCTACTCTGCCACGGCGGGC
>DATHHC010000228.1:0-3449 GCA_035317285.1 Gemmatimonadaceae bacterium
CTGAGCCTCCTCGATGAAGTGGCGGAAGACCGTGGGGCTTGGCGCAAACGCCGTATGGTCAACGTAGCCGTCCAGGGACTGGTTCATTCCGAACACGAGCTTAGCCATGCCCACCTCCTTTCATTCGAGATGCCGTCCGGGAGTCGAACCCGGTGGAGGCTCCGGCGCCCGTTGAACTCGTGGGAGTCGAACCCACTGCGCCGGCCTTCCTCTGGCGAACCGCGCCACGGCAATAGAAACGTAAAATAGAAGTGCCGGGAAATCAGCGTCGCCTAGCTAACGCCTTAGTTCAGCTGCAAGCACACTATCACCATCGCGGCGAAGCCGCATCTGAAAAGTGCTTGTCAGCTGCAACCTTTGTTAGGTAGCCGGGGGAAGGTGCCCAACATTCGTCGCGCGCAAGCCGAGCCCTGTCCAAAACGCGGCTGGATACGCGAGCGTTGGCTTGCCTACCCAACCGCGTGTCAGATTGAGCTCGTACCCGTTGTCCAATCGGCGATAAGCAACTGAGTTGAGCGCGATCGCATCCCAGTCGCCGCTAAAGTCGAGTTCCGAGAGGTTGGCTGGATAGGTGCCATGTCGGACTCGATACAACTCGATCAAGGAGATCGCCGTCTTGAAATGTTGATCGCCGAACTTCGCATCCATCTCCCCGCGGATCTTGCCGCAGCCCGTTAGAAGCGTTATCGCGGCGGCGACTGTCACGAAGGTTCGTTGCCATGAGCGGGTTGCCCGACGCACAAGTCCTCCCATTCAGACCGGGTTCGTAGTTACCCAAACCCCCAAGTTCAGCTGCGAGCGCCTATCATAAGACGCGGCGAAGCCGCGTTCCATAGCGCCCTCGTTTGCTGCATCGCACGTTAGGCACCCCGCGGGCGAATGTCTCGCATACCATGAGTCTCGGCGAGGTAGCGCATCAGTTCAGCCCGCCGATCCTGAATCGGTAAGTATCCACGCTGGCGGGTATAGAGCCAAATCCGGGCCTTTGTTATAACGCTGGCTTCCGCGGAGAGCTCCTGGTCTGATTCAGGATCCAACCCGTAGACCATCTTTAAGTCGCCGTAGTCCAAGGCGACCATCTCCAAGATGTGAAACAGATAGAGGCACTTCGCGATGTCGTACTTCGCCTTCAGGCACAGGTCGATCGCTCGCCGATCCGCATCGAGCTCCCATTCCGGGCTGTAAATTCGCTTCTGCAGCATGCGGAAAAACAGAATGGCAAGTCTTCCGGTGTCGAGACGCGCCGCATGCCTCGCGAAGGAGCCGCTGAAGAGGTCAAGATGCCCGAGGTCGTGATGCGCGATCTCATGCGCCATCACGAAGGCGACTGCGTCCTCGTGAGGGCAGCGCTCGAGGAGCCGCCGCGAAAAGTAGATATACCGGCCGGGCGCCGTGAACGCGTTGAAGGCACTCAGCCACGGAACGACGCCGACGAACTGCTTGTCAGCGGGCCGATCGGCCTGGATCCGGCCCGCCGCTGAGCGAAGGCGATCCGGCATGAAGCCGTGCTGCTCAAGGTGGATGTTCGCTCCCACCTCGCCGTGCAACCATTCGCCGAACCATTGGCCTTCGGCAATTTCGAAATCACTCGACCACACAGTAAGTAATTGGGTGTGTCTAACGCCTTAGTTCAGCTGCAAGCACACTATCACCATTGCGGCGAAGCCGCATCCGAAAAGTGCTTGTCTGCTGCAACGTTCGTTAGGCGGCAGGTCTCACTTCCCTAAAAGCCCTGTTAGACTGACGACGATCAGGAGCACGATCGCGACGGCACAAAAGACGAGTAATGTAGCGACGTTAACGGCGGTCTTCCGCCAGCCACCACGGGCGCGGACTGTCTCCGTTGCGAAGTAGGCCGCCCCACCCACGGTCCCCGCGGCCGCGCACAAGGCGAGTAAGAGCAGCATGAGCGGCGCCGATAGAGTGTCCAATCCTCGGGCGCTCCGTACGGCCAGGTTAACTACTGTTGCCGCCGCAGCCATGGCGGCTCCCTGCACCATGCGGGTGCGTAAGTCAGGCATCACTCAACGACTGCTGGCACTACCTCGTCAAGAGGAACGCTGGACACCAGCCTCTTCGCGAAAATCAGCTTGTCATCGCCGGGCTTGTAATACTCCGGAATCTTTCCGACCAGCTCGTACCCGGTCCGCTCGTAAAACTGGATCGTCCCGCCGTACGTCTCCTGCGACGACGTCTCGATCAGCAACATCTTCCCGTCGCGCCGGACGATCTCCTCTTCCGTGAACTTGAGGAGGCGCTTCCCGACGCCCCCGCGGTGCTTCAGCTTGTCGACCGCGATCCAGTACAAATCAAACGTCGATTCCGTGAGCGGCGTCGGGCCGAACGTCACGTAGCCAAGGACCTCGGACACGTCGCCCTCCCGGCCCTCGAGAACGTACGTGAGATACCCGCTATGCTCCCCCAGCTCGAGCCACTCGTCGATCAGCTCCAGCGCGATCGCCACTTCCTCGGGCGTGAAATTCCCCGCGCTCTCGAGAATCCTGAACACGCCGCTGCGGTCGGCCGCGACCAGCGGCCTGATGGTCCGATTCATCGGTTCGAAAACTATTAGCTGGGGTGGTGCGGCGAGCGTCGGCATTCGTTTTTTCCAATCATATCTGAAGTGACCTGCCAAGAACGCCGAGCGCAGCTTCCTTCACCGCCTCGCTCAGCGTCGGGTGCGAATGCACCGTGATTCCAATATCCTCCGAGGAGCCGCGGTACTCGAACGCCAGCACCGCCTCCTGTATCAGCTCCGACACACCCGGCCCGATCATGTGCGCGCCAAGCAGCTCGTCGGTCTCGGCGTCGGCGATGAACTTTACAAACCCTACAGTATCACCGGCTGTGCGCGCGCGCGCGTTCGCGGAAAAAGGGAACTTGCCGGTCTTGTACTGACGTCCGCTCGCCTTCACCTCGTGCTCGGCGAGCCCGACCGTCGCAATCTCCGGCCACGTGTAAACCACCGACGGCATCGACTTGTAGTCGATATGCGATTTCTGCCCCGCGATCACCTCGGCCGCGACCACTCCCTCGTCTTCGGCTTTGTGCGCGAGAAGCTTCCCACCGACGACGTCTCCGATCGCATAAACGTTCGGGAGATTTGTGCGCATCTGCGCATCCACCAGAATCTCATTTCGTTCGCTCAAAGCAAGACCCAGGACCGCGGCATCGATACCGGTGAGCAACGACTTCCGACCAACCGACACCAATACGTAGTCCGCCTCGATCTTCTCCGACTTTCCATCCTTCTCGACGTCGACGATAACCCGGTTCGCCTCGACCTTCGCGCCTGTGACCTTCGATCCCACACGGATGTCGAGTCCCTGCTTGCGAAAGATCTTGTCGGCTTCCTTGATGACCTCTTCGTCGTTTCCCGGAAGAATCGTCGGCATCAGCTCGACGACTGTCACCTTCGCGCCGAGCCGGCGCCAGACGGAGCCGAGCTC
>DATHHC010000229.1:0-9033 GCA_035317285.1 Gemmatimonadaceae bacterium
CCGCCATCGATCACCCGCCGCTGCCTGACCAGTCCCGCCTCAAGCACCACCTCGGCGCCGATCGCGCTGCGATTGCTGCGCGTCCCGACCAGCTTGAACGCGATCCAATGGTTGGCGCTGTCCGGATAATCGCGATACACAACCGCCGGCTGGTTTTGATTCGCGACGATCACATCCACTGATCCGCTATTGGAGAGATCAGCCAGCGCCACGGCGCGGCCGTCGTACAGGTCGGTCGCACCGACCTTGTTTGCAACATCCACCCAGCCTGCGACGCCGCGATTGATGTACACCCGCGAAGGCTCGTACCCAGAGAGGCTGGCGTTCCCAAAGGCCGGCCAGGTCGCGGCGTCCTCGAAGAACCGGCCGTTGGCGCCCGCAATCTTGGACATCGCATACCAGTAATTCTTCTGGCGATCCGCCGAGATGAACCCGTTGGCGACGAAGAGCTCGTTGGCGCCGTCGTTGTTGAGATCGCCGAACTGCGCGCCCCACGCCCACCCCGCGTCTGCGATCGCGCCCTCGGCGACGTTGCGGAAGCGATGCGACTCGGCCATCTCGTTGACGCGCAGGTTGTTGTTCTGGAAGAGGTATCCGCGCTCGGAGATGTTGGTGATGAATGCGTCGAGCCGGCCGCGATTGAATGCATCGCCCAGGGTCGCCGACATGCCGCTCTTCGATTCGCTCTCGAGACCGGCGGTGGTCAGCACGAAACTTCGTCCGCGATTATTGAGGTAGAGTTCCTCCGGGCCGTAATCGTTGGCCAGGTAGATGTCCGGCCAGCCGTCGCCGTTGAAATCGGCAGACGCGGCCGCCAGTGACCATCGCGTGCTGCCGACGCCCATCCTGTCGGTCACGTCCTCGAATTTGCCAGCACCGAGATTGTGAAACAGCAAGTTCTTCCCGCCGTTGGTGGCGAACTCGAAGCTGTTGTGCATGATCTTCGTTGTGGAGAGGTGCCAAAGATCAATGTCGCTTCGGAAATAAGCCGTGACGTAGAGATCGAGAAGGCCGTCGCGGTCGTAGTCGAGCCAGATCGCGCCGTTGCTGTTCACCCAGCGTCGCAACCCCGCCGCCTCGGTGATGTCCTGGAAATGTTGCCCATCGATGTTCCTGAAGAGCGCGAGATAGCCGTACCGGTACACCAGCACGTCTTCGTGCCCATCGTTGTCGAAGTCGCCCCACACGGCGCCCATCGACACTCCTTCTCCTGGCTTGTTGAGATCCGCGAGTCCCGCGGTCGCGGCAACATCCGCGAAGGTGCCGTCGCCGCGATTCCGGTAGAGCGCGTTCGGCTCGCCGAAGCGGCTGTTGGTGAAATACAGATCGGGTTTTCCGTCGCCGTCGAAGTCGGCGACGGATACCGATGCTCCCAATGCCGCGACGTGCGGTTCCACGCCCGCGATCTTTGGATCGAATGTTGGGCGGTGGTGCACGAAGTTAATTCCAGCCGCCGCGGTCTCGTCACGCAGCACGAATCCAGGATGCGCAGCATCGGCTGCCGCGCGACTCGGCCCGCGATCCAGTCGCATCGCTAGCAGTATCGCCGCGACAAAGGGCACTGCCATGATGGCGCGTCGAACGCGCGGATCTGCTGGTCGAATGACTGACTGCTGAGGCACGCAGAGGAGAGTACAGCACGGCCGAGGCTCTCGAAAGAGCCCGGACCAAGTTCCGACGGTTACGCGCTCCGCGCCAAAGCCGGCTGTTCGCCAAGCAGATAGCTGACGACGTCGGCGGCCGTGTAGCTGGTGCGTCCGGCGAGAAAGATGGAGATAGTTTCGAGGTCGTCCCCGCTGGTGAGCAGAGGCGGCTCGGTCCTTCCGGATGCCCGTATCTGCGCCTGTCCGATGTTCGCGGTAAGCGCGTTACAGAGACATCTGCGGCCCACGGTGTCCGCGAGGTTTCCACCCTTCCGCACGTAGTCTTCGATCGGCTCGGCCGCGCACCGATAGTCGGTGCGTCCGTCGGGACGCTTGAAGGATTCACGCAAATAGCCGAGATCGCACTTCCGCTCCCGCGGTGGGCGCTCCTCGTTTTCGCCTGCCCACTGAACCACCTTGAACGGGAATCCGGTCGGCGAGGCGCGCGGATCAGTCAGGATCTTGACATCGTCACGGGCCGCGTGCTCGAGCACTTCCGTCTTCAGCTCAGGGGCCAATCCGGATTCATCACAGTACGCGAACAGAGTCCCGACCTGGATTCCGGCCGCGCCCTCTTGCAGCGCTTCGCGAAGTCGCTCTGGGGTGCCGGCTCCGCCCGCAACCCAGAATGGCAATCCGAGCTCGCGCAGTTTCGCCAGGTCGACTACATCGCGGTCACCGTAAATCGGCTCGCCCCCGTCATTGAACCGCGGCTCTCCGCGCGGCGGCGCGTTGTGCCCGCCCGCAGTCGGTCCTTCGACTATGAAGCCGTCAACCCGTCCGTTCGCCTTCCGCGCGAGAGTCGTCGCGAGCGAGCTGGCGGAGATTATCGGCAGGAAGCGCGGTCGAGTAAGGGGAGTGCCATCCGTCACTCCGTGCTCGAGCGGATCAAATGAGAGCATCTCGGACTCACCGGCCGCGAGCCCCGTCACGTCGAAACGAATCGTGGCCGGCCGGTGTTCGGCGAACGCGTCGAGCACACCTGGAATCTCACGCGGGATGCCGGCTCCCATCAGCACGTAGTCCACGCCCGCGAGCATCGCGCCGTAGATGGAGGCGAGGTTCGGCATCTGGACTTTGGTGAGGAGGTTGATCCCCACCAGCTCGCTGTGGCCTTCCTTCGCGAGATAGACTTCGACGAAGTTCGCCAGCATCGTGAGCTGTTGGCGTTCCACGCTCACCTTTTGCTTGTACATCGGGATGAGCTTGTATGGTTGCTGCGGAGGACGTCCATCCGGCAGGAAGTACTTCTTCAGGACTGCCTCACCGACGCCGGCGATGGGGAAACGATCGATGGCGCGGCGCATGTGGCCGCCGACATCACCGTCCTGAAGCCGGCGCACGAGCACCGTGTCGAGCACGGTTCCGGAAATGACTCCGAGCTGACCAAGAAGCGATACGGCACGGGCAAGCTTCCAGTTCGATATGGCCACTCCCATCCCACCTTGAATGATCTGCGGTAGTGCGACGTCTGTGGCCATGTTTTTTCTCTAAAGGAGATTCGGGGGGACTAAACGTGAAATCTGCCTGTCCCTGCCCGCCGGCGGTGTCGGGCGAATCGGCTCGAAATTGTGGTGAATCGACTCGCAATTGTGGTGAGACCCCTTACCGGGGGCTGAACGATCTACCCTACAATGCCCGGGGAAGCACGCCGGGCCGGACTCTACCGAAGAGCCGCGTGAAGCGCGTTGTTCGGGAGCGCGCGGCGCCTCAGGAGGAGCCCACCGACAAATGCTCCAAAAAAGAAATCGGACAACGCGGTCTCTACGAGGTGCGACATTCGCACTGATTCTGGCATGTATGGGTTTGGGAGCAGAAGCAGATCGCTCATGAGCACGGCGAACATGAACCCTATTGATAGCGAAGTCTCCTGCCATGCCCCTTTCAGGCTCCGAACGACGGGCAGAGCCAGCAGCGTCCACAGCATCGCCCGCAAAATCTGAAACGGGATCAGCCAGGGTGTGTCTCGCACCACGGTTCCCATTTGGGCCAGGAACCCGCCCGGATCAGAACCTCCGTAGTATTCACGCACCGCCGGATTCTTCCAGGCGATGAAATAGCCGAATGTGAAATACAGAATCACATAGACAACGGCGATGACCGCGAGCTTCCACGCCCATTCTCTGTTCGGCATCACGAGGCGAGAATTTTCCGGCGCGTCTGAGTCGCTGGCCTTTCGCTTTCCCAGAATCAAAACCGCGGCCACCGAGAAGGGCGCCGCGAACACGGCGCCCATCAGAAACAGTCGCGGCAGCATTCCCTCGGGAAGACGCGTGATGAACACGGCCGACTCGATCTGCGGCATGAACGTCGACACGCCATAGAACACGAAGAAGACGGTGGCCACGAGGCGCCACCCCGCCCAACGCGAGCGAAGGATGAAATGAGTCAAAACGATCGTGTCCAGAAGGCACACGACGACCAGCGCCAGCGCAGCCGATCCACTTGGTTCCGGCGCGCTCGAGCCTGGCGGCTGACCAACGACACCGGCCGCCACGGAGATGCAGACGAACAGAACGATCGATAGAACGATCACTCGCCCAGCGAGGATCGCAGCCGCTCTCATTTTACTCAACGCCGCCCCACTTGTCGGGAATTGTAGTGGCGCTGGTAATTCTGGTGCACCGCGTCGGTCGGATACGCGTCCGCCGGCGCGAACGGATACGATTCGATCTTGTGGAACGGAAGCGGGCCGACTGTCGTACCGAACGCAGTGTTCAGATCGGAGTCTTTGATCCAGCCGTCAGTGTAAAGCAGGAAGTCGCGCTTCCACCTCAGTGGCAGCGCCTTCGCGGAGCTTGCGTCGAACTCGAGGGTCGCCTCATCACCCGGGCCCATGATGACGTACATGTCGTCGGCGTCGCGGAATAGCGGGAGTACATCGCCGAAGCGCGTGAACGCGCCTTCGATTGGACGCCAGGGTGATTCCTTCGCCACTTGGTCGTAGGCGAACCAGTACGGCCCGTACCGGCCACCCTTCCGATACATTCGCGAGAAGCCGCGGAAATGGAGATCAGCCGACATTGGCGCAAGTGTCGTGACCTTAGCCGCACTGCTAGCGATGTCCCGCGCGACGAACGCCTGGTCCCAGTAGATCTGCATGTTGGTGCGAATGCGCACGTGGTGATTGGCGGTCGGAAATTTTCCGGCGAGATCAATGACCATCGTCTTGTCCTTGCCGGAGGGGAAGCCGATGTTCGCGATCGCCGTGCGCCACCGGCCCTTCGCATCGCGCACCTCGAGCGAAGGCGAGGCGACCTTGATCGACGACTGCTGCCCGAGTGCGACGTTGATGCTGGCATCTGTGGGATAGATCCAGCCGCGCAGGAACAGGTAGACATCGGGACGTCCCGCGGAATCGCCAAGATCCATCACGAGATCGTGCGGCTCGACGACCCCCTGATACTTCGTGGGCGTGAAGTTCGAGACGTACACGTCATCGCTCTCGCGCAACGCGGTGAGGACATCGTTGCCGCGCTCATCTATTGCGGTAATTGGCAGCTCGCGCCGGGCAACCTGGAAAACGCGAAGCTTCACCGGACCCGGAGGCACGAAACGCTCATCCACGAATACCTCCACCGAGTCCGGGTGATCCACGGAAAGCAGCTTGACCTCGTCGGCGTACGCCGTCTCCCATAGCTCCTCTGTGAGCTGGAGGACGTAACGGCCATCGCGCGGTTGGAGCGCGTCTCCGGGAATGCGGAGGTATTCCTGCGACGCGCCCGCCGGAGCGAATGCACTGCTTCCTCCCATGAGACCGAGCGGCATTCCCAGCGCGCTCCGCCACATCGCATCAGTCACGAACCGAAAGCGCTTCCCGTCCCACGTGTAGGCGAGCGCACATGAACCCTTGAGCATCTCGCGCTCGACGACGTCCTGGTCTGATCCCGGGAAGTAAATCGTTTGCGGCACGCCATTCGGCCACTCGATGCGCAGCACATCGGCCTTGAGATGCGACCCCAGGCCGAAGTGCGTCACTCGGCCAGTGGCTACGCGTGTCTGGTAGATGTCGCCGGTTCGTAGCTCGATCCTCGAGCCGATCCCGAACGCGTTGTTCTTTCCGCTGCCGTCGCGGAGACCCTTGAGCTCCACTTTTACGGCGAGATTGCTGTTCCCGAGATCGTTGCGCAGTAATCGAGGCGCGCCGGCTCCGTCCATCAGGAGAAGATCCTCGTCGCCATCGTCATCCACGTCGGAGACAGCGATCGCCGATGCACCGGACGCCCGCGAAGGAGCAGGAATCAAGGTCGACCGATCGAGAAACTTTCCGGTGCCGTCATTTCGAAATAGGAACACGCTCGCGGTACCATCGACATGCGGAGGAGCGGGCTGCCGGTGCCTCACCACGAACCCACCCCCGACCACGAGGTCGAGCCATCCGTCGTTGTCGTAGTCAACAAACGTTGCAGCCGATCCCGTCGCATTTTCGAGCACCCGCAGCGCGCCATTCGAACGAGTGTCACGGGTGAAGGTGCCGTTCCCCTTGTTGAGCCACAGCGTCGGCGCGAAGGCGGACGCGTTCGCCACGAAGAGATCGAGGAATCCGTCGTTGTTGTAGTCGCCCACCGCCGAGGCGCCCGAACCGTCGTCGCGCGTTGCCAGGCCACTTGTCGCCGTTACGTCGATAAAGTGCTGGGCGCCCCCATTGTGGAAAAGCAGATTACTGCCGTGCTCGTTCGCGATGAAGATGTCGATGCGCCCGTCGCCGTCGAAGTCGGCGAACACTGCATCGCGTGCGTCGTCCGTGCCGGCGAGACCGAGACTCCCCGTCGCATCAGTAAATGTCCCGTCGAGATTGTTGCGATAGAGCGTGCGCGGACCCTTCCCGACGAGCAGAAGATCCAGATCGCCGTCGTGATCGAAATCGCCGAACACCGCTTTGCGCGCACCTTTGGCGTCGCCGATGCCGGTTTTCGCGGTCACGTCTACGAACGTCCCGTCGCCGCGATTTCGAAACAAGTGCCCGCGACCCTCGCCACCAATTACAAAAAGGTCCAGCCAGCCATCGTTGTCGTAGTCCGCGAAAGTCGCGAACGCGGCGCCCTGCGGCAGAGAAATGCCCGAGCGATCGGTAGCGTCGCGCACGAACCCGCTTTGAACTCGATAGAGGTGCGGAACCGACTTACCCTGCGCCGACGACCACGACGAGACGAATACATCATCGGTTCCATCACCGTCGACATCGCCCGTCGCGAGAGCTTTTGGTCCCGCGTCCGACGCCCGCGTTGGGCCTGCACCCGCACGACTCTCCGCACTCGCGAGGCCCGCGTCCTCCGTGGCGTCGACGAATTTCGCGAGATCGACTGTCGCCTTCTCTCGCACTCCCCGGATCGAGATGAAGGACTTCGGCGCATACGTCAGGACAGCGCGCCCAGGAATCGGACCGTCCGTCCACTTCACATCGTCCATGGCCGCCTGGTACGGCGCCGTGACCTCCATCAGCCCAACGAGACGGTCGAACGTCGTGCGCGCCTGAACGAGCTGTCCCGTCCGGAGGAGCTGGATCGTGCTGTCGAGATAAACCCGTGCCTCCCTTGGAGGTTCAGGCGGTATCCGACGCACTTCCTCGAGTTGTTGAACAGCGCTGTCAACTTCACCTCGCTGCACGAACGAATCCACGAGCTTCAGTCGCACGGCGAGATTCGCCGGCGCCACCGCGAGCACGTCCCTCAATCGATCCTGGTACCTGCGGGCGGACGCGCTATCCGGCTGCCTAGCCTCGAGCTCGGCCAGCGCGTACAGCACGTGAGCATTTCCGGTGGTGTCGCGGCGAAGCTGCTCGAGCATCGCGCGTGCATCGGCGGGACGTCCCGTAAGTGTGTAGAGCTTCGCCAGCGCGAGACCAACCTCGGTGCTCGCCGGATCGAGCTCTCGCGCCCGGCGTAGCTGCGTCTCCGCCTCTGCGTAGCGGGCGGCTTGCAGGTATGTGAGTCCGAGATTCGCGTAGCCGAGGGGATCGTCCGGCGCGAGCGTCGTGAGCTTCTTGAACTCCGCCTCAGCCTCCGGCAACTGATTTCGCTGGAGATAACTCAGTCCCAGCATGCGCGTGGTGTAGAGATCCTCCACGGACGCCGGTTTCGACCGACAGGTTGCGGCTGCGGCAAACAGCCCGGCGCCGAGGAAGATTGCCCGGACTCGCCAGGTCATCACAGTCATTCGGGTCTCAGGAGAGCGGCAGTCGGAATCTCGGCTCTGACATGATGACCCCAAGGATACCCGCCGGGGTGGGCGGGTCAAGCAGCAACGTTCGCGATCGCCCTCGGCAGCGTGAACGAAAAAGTGCTTCCGCGACCGGGCACGCTGTCGGCCCAGATCTGTCCCCCATGCGCTTCGACTACTCCCTTGGCGATCGCGAGGCCAAGGCCAACTCCGCGGTGATCGTTGCGGCGCGCCTGCCAGAAATCGTCGAAGAGATGCCCGATGTCGTCGGGCTGGATTCCCGGCCCGGTGTCCGAGATGTGGATCGTCACGTGATTGTTGCTCGCGTCGGCACGCATCGTCACAGTGCCCCGGTCCGGCGTGAACTTGAGAGCGTTCCCGAGGATGTTCCCAATGATCTGTGAGACGCGGAAAGGATCAGCGCGAACGGCAACTCGATCGTCCGGTGGAACCGCCACGAGACATATCCCGCGCTTCTCCGCGATCGGCCTGAACGTTTCTTCCGCCTGATGAAAGATCGTGACGACCGCCACATCCTCAATGTCCAGCGTGAATTTCCCCGCGTGCATGCGCACGGTGTCGAGCAGATCGCCGATGAGGCGATTCATCTGCCTCCCGGTTCGAAGCGCAGCGCCCAGCAATTCCGTTCGCCGCGCCGGATCGAGATTCTCATGCAGCAGCATATCAGTGCTGCTGATGATCGTGTTGAGCGGATTGCGCAGGTCGTGCGCAACGACGCCGAGGACTTCCTCACGCGCCTGCGACAGCAGCTCGGCGACGTGCCGTTTCTCGCGCTCGGCATCGTAACTACGACCAACTTCTTCGTTGAGGCGCTTGAGCGCGGTCGCGCGCGATTCAGCCAACGCTCGTGCGCGATGCAAGGCCTCCATTGTGATCGTAATCGTCGCCGCAACGATTATGAATGCGATGATCTCGAGCGCCTCGATGCGGTCGATGAGGAGCGATCCGTTGGGGTCGAGAAAATTGAGATCGATCAGCAGCAGCGATAGGAAAGTCGCCAAACTGGCGGGTCCCCGGCCGCCGTACCAGGCAGAAATCGCCACCGCCGGCACGAAGAAAAGAAAGGCCGGTGTGGGCCCGTCGCGCCGAAGAATCAGCGTGGCGATGAGCGCGATCGCGGTGACGAACAGCGCCAACGCGTACCGTGCTAATGGTGATCGAAAGTATACTGACCGCGGCTGAGATACGACCAAGCGCTTTGTCCCGGGAA
>DATHHC010000230.1:0-7612 GCA_035317285.1 Gemmatimonadaceae bacterium
TCGACGGTCATGTTGAGCACTTCGTGGATGTTTTTTCCGCGCACCCTCACGTCCAGCACTTCGGGCTTGTACCGCTTGCCGCCGCAATCCTCGCACGGCACGTAGACGTCGGCCATGAAAACCATCTCGACCTCGAGTGCACCCGCGCCTTCACACGCTTCGCAACGCCCTCCCTCGACGTTGAAGCTGAAGGTCCCCGGTGTGTACTTCCGCTGCCGCGCCAGCGGCGTATCAGCGAATATGGTCCGGATCTCGTCGAATGCCTTCACGTAGGTGACCGGATTCGAGCGCGGTGATTTCCCGATCGGGCTCTGATCGATCATCACCACGTCCTCGAGCGCGTCGAAGCCCGTGATCGTCTCGTATTCGCCGACACTTTCTCCGAGATGCCGCTTGGCGGAGTTCTCTCCGTTGAGGTGCGTCTCGAGCGCGCGGTACAACACATCGTGCACGAGGGTGCTCTTCCCGGAGCCCGAGACTCCCGTCACCACGGTCAGAGCGCCGAGCGGGATGCGGATGTCCACGCCCTCGAGATTGTGTAGCCGCGCGCCGGAGAGCGATATCCAGCGCGGGCCGAGCCGCCGGCGCTCGACGGGGAGCGGGATCGAGCGCGCGCCGGTGACGTACTGACCGGTCAAGGGACTCTCGCTGATGCGCGACAACGGTCCCGCAAAAACAACCTGGCCACCGGCTTCGCCGCTGCCGGGCCCGAGCTCCACCATGTAGTCGGCCATCTCGATCGCGGCGAGATCGTGCTCCACGACGAGTACGCTGTTCCCTCCATCCCGCAGGCGCTGGAGGAGCTTGAGCAACCGGTCCATGTCGCGCGCGTGCAGGCCAATGGACGGCTCGTCGAGAACGTACAGCGCGTCGACGAGCTGGGACCCGAGGGAGTTCGCGAGGCTGATGCGCTGCGCCTCTCCGCCCGACAGAGTGCGTGCGCCGCGGTTCATCGTGAGGTAGCCAAGTCCGACATCGGTCAGGAAGGTGACGCGATCGCGCGCCTCCTTGAGGATCATCTCGGCGACGCTCTGCTCGTACGCGGAGAGCTCGAGCTCGTTGAGCCAGACCGAGAGCTGGTCGACCGGCAGGTCCGACACCTGCGCGATGTTGAATCCGCCGACCCGGATGTTGAGTGCCTCACTTTGGAGCTTCGTACCGTGACAGAGTGGACACTGCTGCGCCGTCTGATACTGCCGCAGAAACACGCGGATGTACTGCTTGTATCGCTTCTCCTCGAGATCGCGCAGGAAGGGAAAGATTCCTTTGTAGCCCCTGGTCTTCGAGTTGAGAAGCAGCGCTCTCTGCGCGGATGTGAGCTGCTCCCACGGCTTGTCCATCGGGATGCGCTCGCGCCCCGCGAACTCGGCGAGTGCCCGCCGTTTGTTGTCGTACCGCGGCTTGGTCCATGGGTCTATCGCGCCCTCGCGCAGGGAGCGAGCGGGGTGCGGGATCACCAGGGACTCATCGTATTCGAGGATCGCGCCAAATCCGTTGCATTGCGTGCACGCGCCGCGCGGGTTGTTGAAGGAGAAGAGTTGTGGTGTTGGCGTTGGTGCGAGCGTGCCGTCGTTCGCGCACTGAAACCGTTCGGTAAAACGGAGCTTGGTCACCGTCATTCCGTCGATGGGCGAAACGATCGTATCGGTGAACAGGATCACGGAGTCTCCCTCGCCCTCGCGGAACGCGGTTCCAACCGCGTCGGCCAGGCGGCCCGCGCTTTCAGGCGAGACTGACAGGCGATCGACTACTACCAGCAGCTCCTTCGAGTGTGTGATATCGCGCTTCGATTCGGCGAGCTCGTCGAGATGCATCACCACGCCGTCGAGTGCGATGCGGAGAAATCCCTGGGCGCGGAGGTTCTCGATCACCACGTCATGCGTGACCTTGCTGGATAGACGCAGCGGGAACGTGACGTAGAACCGGGCCCCGTCTGGCAGCGCGAGCACTGTGTCGGTCACCGACTGAACCGTGTCCGGCTTTATCTCCCGTCCGCAGTTGGGACAATAGGTGTGTCCGACGCGCGCCCACAGCAGGCGGAGGTAGTCGGAGATCTCGGTGTTCGTCCCGACGGTGGAGCGGGAGGTCTTGGTCGGATTCCTCTGCTCGATCGCGACGGCGGGGGACAGCCCGTCGATAGAGTCGACATCCGGCTTCTCCATGCGTTCCAGGAATTGCCGGGCGTAGGACGAAAGCGACTCGACGTAGCGGCGCTGGCCCTCCGCGTAGATGGTGTCGAACGCGAGCGAGGATTTTCCGGAGCCCGACGGGCCGGTCACGACGGTGACTGTTCGCCTCGGAATCTCGAGGTCGAAGCCCTTGAGGTTATGCTGCCGGGCGCCGCGGATGACGATACTGTCTTTCACATCCCAAATCTAAGCGCGGCACCGAAGATTTGCCGAATCGGGCAGCTCGACTACTACAGTCGCCTGACGAGCCGCCCGAGGAGTAGAAGGACTATCGCACCAACGGTCGCGATGCCGATCGATCGGAAGTCGAACTCGCCGGCCATCACCGTGCCCCACCCGAAGAATCGGGTTCCGAGCCATCCACCGATAAACGCGCCGACGATTCCGAGCAGGATGGTGATGATGCAACCAGAAGGGTCCCGCCCTGGCACCAGAAACTTGGCCAGGGTCCCGGCCACGAGGCCGAGCACGATCCAATAGAGCCAGAGCGGCAAACCCTTTACCTGGAAAGAGCGATTGCTGTGCTAGGGAACGTTGGGCGCGCCGCGACCCTTGGTCGCGATCCGGTAGATCCACAGAAGGATGAGCGAGCCGAGTACAGCCAGCACGACGCTCCTCAGGCCAAACTCGTTGATGCCCACGCCGCTCCACATGTTACCGATCATGCCACCGATGAACGCCCCGACGATGCCGATAACCATGGTAACGATGATACCGCCGGGGTCTTTGCCCGGCATGATGGCCTTGGCGATAGCGCCAGCAACTAAGCCAAGGACAATCCATAGGATAAAATTCATCTTCCCTCCGGTGTGGGTTCAACGTCAGCCGACAGGACGGAACATCAGTGCGCGGTAGGGTGCAACCCGCGTACCATGGATGGTCCCGGTAGGCGTGGCATTGCACCCGCAACCCGGCTAGGATACGGCTGAATGACTGCCCCCGCAACTCAGACGCACGAAGACGACGTACTCGGCAAGGCGTACGATCGTAAACTGATGCGTCGCCTGCTGATCTATACCCGCCCGTACCGCGCCCTCATGTACGGAGCGTTTGCTCTGCTGTGCGTCGAGGGCGGCGTGCAGGTCGTCGGCCCGCTCCTCACCAGGCGGGTGATCGACGTCGCGGTACCCACGCACAACGTGCACATCGTGGTGGTGAGCACCGCGCTCCTGCTTCTCGCGCTGGTGGCCGAGTTCGTTACGTCGTACGGCCAGACCTGGCTTACCAGCCTGCTCGGGCAGCGAGTGATGCGCGATCTGAGGATGGAGATCTTCGAGCATCTCCAGCGCCTCTCGGTTTCGTTCTTCGACCGAAATCCGGCGGGCAGATTGATCACGCGGGTGACGTCCGATGTCGAGACTTTGAACGAGCTGTTCACCTCGGGCGTAGTCTCAGGTCTTGGCGATCTCTTCACTCTGATCGCGATAAGCGTTGCCATGCTCATCATGGACTGGCGTCTCGCGCTCGCCTCGTTCGCGGTCATTCCTTTCGTGGTGATGGTGTCGGGGTTATTTCGCAAAGGAGTGCGCAACACGTATCGCGACATCCGGGTTCGCCTCGCGCGGATCAACTCGTTCCTCCAGGAGCGGCTGACGGGAATGAGAATCGTGCAGCTGTTCGGGCAGGAGAAGCGCGAAGCCCAGCGGTTCGACGAGCTGAATCGCTCGCACCTCGACGCGAACCTCAAATCCATCACGGTCTACGCGCTGTATTTCCCGGCGATCGAGCTGCTGACGTCGATCGCGCTCGCGATCCTCATCGTTGCGGGAGCTTCGCGCGTGCACGCCGGCGTCCTGAGTGTCGGAACAGTCGCCGCGTTTCTGCAGCTCGTTCGAAGGTTTTTCCAACCGCTCCAGGACCTGTCCGAGAAGTACAACATCCTGCAGACGGCGATGGCAAGCTCGGAGCGGATATTCACGCTGCTCGATACCGTTCCGAGCGTTCCGGACAGGGTCGAGCCGGTCGAAGTCCTGAAGGAAGGAGCTGGAGTCGAGGTGGCGTTCGAGGATGTGTGGTTCGCCTATGACGTGGCGCACATGGCGCTGCAGAAGACCGGGGCTGTGCAGGAAACCCCCACGGTCGAGTGGGTGCTCAAGGGCGTCAGCTTCACCGCCCGGCCCGGCGAAACTCTCGCTCTGGTCGGGCACACGGGTGCGGGGAAGACGACGATCGTCAATCTGCTCATGCGCTTCTACGATCCCCAGCGCGGGCGAATTACGATCAACGGGATCGACATCCGGACCATGCCGCTGGACGAGCTGCGATCGCTGATCGGCTACGTCCAGCAGGACATCTTTCTCTTCGCGGGAGACATCACAACCAACATCCGGCTCTCCAATCCGCTCAGCGACGAGGAAGTGGTGAAGGCGGCGGCGAAGGTCGGCGCGGACCGGATAATCCGCGGCTTTCCCCAGGGGTACGGGCAGGTCCTGGGTGAACGGGGCGCATCGATCAGCGTCGGCGAGCGACAGCTGCTTTCCTTTGCGCGCGCGGTCGCCCAGAACGCGCCGTTGCTGCTGCTCGACGAGGCAACCAGCGCGGTCGACAGCGAGATCGAGGCCGAGATTCACGCGGCGCTCAGCGTCCTGGTGTCGGGGCGAACGACGATTGCGGTGGCGCATCGCCTCAGCACGATCGCGAACGCGGACATGATCCTGGTGCTGCACCATGGGGAAGTCGCCGAGCGCGGGACGCACCGCGAGCTACTCGACCGGGGCGGCCTCTATAACACGCTGTGGCGATTGCAGGCGGGGGACGCGGAACCGCTGCTCAAGCTCGCGGGGTGATGCTTGCCGCTCATTTCTCGCTCCCGTAGTTTGAGGCAAGAGTGTCCCGTCCATCCACTGAAATCACTCACCGGTTCTTCCATTCCAATGAGCTTCCGCTAGTGCACCTTGCTGTTGCAGCTCGCACTGATGTCGGCCGGGTTCGAAAGGGTAATGAAGACTCGCTCCACGCTTCGGCCAACGCTCACCGCGGACTGTTCATAGTCGCGGACGGGATGGGTGGGCACGCGGCAGGCGAAGTCGCGAGCGAGATGGCGGTGGAGATGGTAAGCCACGACCTCTCGGACCTGAACGATCTCGAGGCGGACGACTCTCACGAGAGGGTTGCCCACGCTCTGCGCGATGCCAACCGGGCCGTGTACGAGCGCACAAGGACCGAGCGGGACAAGCTCGGCATGGGCAGCACGGTGTCGGCACTCCTGCTCTCCGAGACCAGATACGTCGTCGGGCACGTCGGCGACTCGCGCATCTACCTCGTGCGCGACGGCCAAATGCGTCAGCTCACCAAGGATCACTCGCTGGTACAGGAACAGGTCGACGCTGGACTCCTCACGCCTGAACAGGCCAGACGCCATCCGCAGAGCAATGTCATCACTCGCTGCATCGGCATGGCCGACGAGATCGAGCCGGATGTGTTTGACGGCGCGGTCAGAGTCGGCGATGCATTTCTTCTCGCGAGCGACGGCCTTACCGGAATGGTCGAAGACAGGCGGATTCAGCAGCTGCTGGTATCCCGCGCCAAGCCGGAGCGAATCGTCGACGCACTGATCCAGGAAGCAAACGTCAACGGTGGCAACGACAACATCACAGCAGTCGTCGTTCGCGTTCTTTCCGCGGAATCGGCCGATGGTGGAGGAGCGGGCAACAGCCGCGAGGTCACCCCGCTTCCCCCCGCCCCCGCGCATGGGTGACGATCGCGACACCGTCGCTGGGATCGCGCAGCTCTACCTCGGCAACATTCTCTACGCACTCGAGCTCGCCGCCATAGCGCTCGAAGACCAGAAAAAGGACACTGATGCCGCGTTCTACCGGGGAATCGCGCGCAAGCTGGCCGACGCCCGCGGACGGGAGAAAAGTGGTCGCTAATCGTTTTTCGCTGTTGACGCTGGTTGCCCTTTCCGCTTGCTCGGGGAGGGAGACAGGGAAGGTTGCGTCGGATTCTTCCTTTACGCGGCTTCAGCAGCGCGGTGAGACCGCGATGGGCGTCGACCAGTACACATCGCAGCACGTGTTCGAGCCGCTCGCTGACGGTGGTCGCATAGTTCTTCAGCGCAAAGAGAGCGACTCAACTGGTGAGGCAACGATCAGGGCGCATATGCGGACAATCGCGACCGCGTTTGCGAATGGAGATTTCGCGCTCCCCGGTTTTGTCCACGAGATGACCGAGGTGCCCGGCACAGCTCGAATGAAGGAGCTTCGGGCGGAGATCAAATACAGCGAGCGCGATTTGCCGCGCGGCGCCGAAGTGGTGATCTCCACGAAGAACCCGGATGCCGTAGCAGCGATCCATGATTTCCTCGCGTTCCAGCGAATGGATCACCGCGCGGGAATGCATTGACCGCTACCCCGGGGTCTCGGGCCGGAGGCGCGAAAGCGAAGTCGGCACCGACGAAATCCGCTTCGGGCTCGGGCACGAAAAAGAAGACGGCGGTGACCGGATCCGCGCCCGGCTCCATCCGCGCGTTCAAGACCCGGAAAGACTTCGCCGATTGGCTCGAGAAGAATCACAAGACCTCCCCCGCTCTCTGGGTCCGGATCGCAAAGAAGAGTTCCGGCACCAAGTCCCTCACGTACGCCGAGGGTGTCGAGGTGGCGCTCTGCTACGGCTGGATCGACGCTCAGAAGCTACCCGAGGACGAAACCGCGTGGCTCCAGCGGTTCATGCCGAGGCGGCCACGAAGCATCTGGTCGAAGGTCAATCGCGAAAAGGTGAAAGCGCTGATCGCGAGTGGTGAGATGAGACCGGCAGGTCTCGAGGAGATCGAGCGCGCGAAGAAGGACGGTCGCTGGGACGATGCTTACGATTCCCCTAGCGGCGCAACCGTGCCTCACGATTTCGAGAAGGAATTGGAGGAACATCCCAGGGCAAAGGCGTTCTTCCAGACGCTCAGCAAAGCGAACAGCTACGCCATTCTGTGGCGCCTGCAGACCGCGAAGAAGCCAGAGACGCGCTCGAAGCGCATGCGGACCTTCATTGCGATGCTGGAGAAAGGCGAAACGCTGCATTAGATAGCGTCATGCCGGACGCACAACGCATCGTCATTCGCATAAAAAAGGGGACGGATGGGCGCACCGCGCTCAGCTGCGTGCGCGCCGATGGAACAACCACCTGGCAGCGGCAAGAGGGTGGGCAGGCGGCCTTCTTTCCGAGGCACGACCTGACGCACTACGCGGTCGAAACGACGCTCGGGCAGCGTCAGGGTTTCTACGGACTCGTCTCGGTGGGTTGGGATTTCTCGGACTTTGGAA
Organism: Gemmatimonadaceae bacterium; assembly: GCA_035317285.1. Taxonomy (GTDB): domain Bacteria; phylum Gemmatimonadota; class Gemmatimonadetes; order Gemmatimonadales; family Gemmatimonadaceae; genus UBA4720. The sequence continues at coordinate 7,445 of DATHHC010000230.1, forward strand.
GTCCCTGGCCGCGGGGGAAGCTCCCGCCCGAGGCGAACGTCTCGGAAATGATCGTGGGATTCTTCGATCTGGAGCGCGCCAGTGGAGCGAGGGAAACGGCCGCCGAGCTTAACCAGAAGCTGGCCGAATACTGTGCGGACCATGGTCTGCCGGGGCAGCGGGAGTTCA
>DATHHC010000231.1:0-17995 GCA_035317285.1 Gemmatimonadaceae bacterium
CACCGTTGACGGTTCACAAAATGCGTTGCCACAAGCTGGACTCGACGATCGTGGGGCTCCCGCCGATGACCAATCGGCCGGAATGCGCGCCCCCGATATCTCGAGCCTGTCGCCGCAGGAGCGCGCCGATCGTCTTTACAACCGTGTCATGTTGCTGGCCACTCAGGGGAAGATCGACAGCGTCCAGTTCTTCGCGCCAATGGCGTTGACTGCGTATCAGATGCTCTCGCCCCTGAATGCCGACCAGCGCTACGACATGGGTCGGATCGGCGAGGTAGCGGGAGCTTTCCCACTGGCGAAAGCCCAGGCGGATACGATCCTTCGCGGGAATCCGAATCACCTACTCGGGCTGATTCTGGAGGCGCGCCTCGCCAGCCTGGCGGGAGATACTGCTCAGCTGCATTCCTTCGAGCGACGGCTCGTCGCCGCGCAGAAAACGGAGCTCGGAAAGAAGCGCGATGAGTACGTACGCCACCAGGACGACATCACCTCCGCTCTGGCACAGGCCCGGAAAAGCCTCGGAATAAAATCATGACCTTGCCCAGCACGATTCATCTTGCCCACAGCCCCGACTCGGACGACGCGTTCATGTTCTACGCACTCGCCGACGGGCAGATCGATACTCAGGGAATCAGCTACGTCCATGAGCTGCAGGACATCGAGACGCTGAACGGCCGAGCTCTCCGCGGAGAGCTCGACGTGACCGCCGTCTCGATTCACGCGTACGCATACCTGTCGGAGCTCTACGCCCTCCTGCCCCACGGCGCATCGATGGGTGATGGCTATGGGCCCATGCTCGTAGCGAAGCGGCCGATGACGCACGACGACATCAAGGGCAAGCGTGTAGCCGTGCCCGGATTGATGACGAGTGCCTACCTGGCGCTGAAGCTCTTTCAGCCTGACTTCGTTGCGGTCGTCGTCCCCTTCGATCAGATCGAGCAGTCCGTATTGAGCGGCGACGTGGATGCCGGGCTGTTGATTCACGAGGGCCAGCTCACCTACAAGGACGAAGGACTGCATCTTGTCGCCGACATGGGCGCGTGGTGGCTCGAGAAAACGGGCCTGCCGCTTCCGCTCGGCGGCAACGTCATCCGGAAAGACATGCCGCGCGACGTGCAAAGAAAAGTCTCGCGGCACCTTCGCGAGAGCATCGCGTACGGCCTCGATCACCGCAAGAATGCCCTCGACCACGCGATGCGGTACGCACGCGGGCTCGATCGCGGAAAGGCGGACACGTTCGTCGGGATGTACGTGAACGATTGGACGCTCGACTACGGCGAGCGCGGCCGCGCGGCAATCCGGCTCTTTCTCGATGAAGGCGTCAAGTCGGGCGTGATAACACGTCCGGTGACAGTGGAGTTCATTGACGACTGAGCTCGTCTCCGAGCTCGAGCGTCGCGCCGCACGTTTTGCGGCGGTCGCGACGGTGCAGCAAGCCATATCCGCCACCATCTCGCTGAACGAAGCCTATCGCGAGATCTACAAGGCAGTCGCATCGGTGGTGGATGCTCCGTGCTTTGCTCTGATGATCGCCGAACCCTTAAGCGAGACGTTCATCGCGCATTGCATCATCGTCGATTCACAGGAGCGCGAGGGAGAATCCGTACTCAACTTTCCGAACGGAACGGAGACGATTAGCAAAGTCTTCCACACCGGCGTGCCGATCGTTTCATCGAAGCCCGAGCGCTGGTGGATGGGGACCATTTTTCAGGTCGCCTCGAAGCGGGAAGTCAAAAGCGAGATAACGGCACCCCTCACCTACCGCGATCGAACCGTGGGGGTGATGCAGGTCCTTTCGTACAAGACCAACGCGTACGACGGGCACGATCTGGATCTCATCATGCTGATCGCGCGCCAGGCCGCCGTCGCCATCGAGAACGCGCGACTCTTCGACGCACAGCGCAGCGAGCAGAGACAGACGGAAGCCGCCGCCGAGGTCGCACGCGTGGCGCTTCGGAAGGTGACAGTCGCCGAGGCAGGCCATAGTATCCTCGCAATTCTCGACGACGTCGTCCCATCGGCCGGAAAGGCGATCGGAATCGTCTCCCCCGACGGACGCGCCATCACCTGCGTCGCTGCGCGCGGCACGTGCGAGCAGATGGAGGGCATCTCAGCTCCGATTGAGAGCAGCGCGGTTCGCGACGCCTGGACGACGGAGGAACCCATATTCATCGCGAATCTCCGTGAGAAGGCCTACAACGTCGAGCAGGTTCCGGAGGTACCGGCCATCACGATTCCTCTCATTGCGAGCAATCGCAGGCTCGGAGTGCTCGTCGTAACATCGGACACCGCGCAGCTCCAGGCCGGCCCCAGCGTCGACGCGTTATTTCGTCTGGCGCCGGCGGTCGCGCTCGCCATCGATGTGTTGCTTCTCAGCGAAGAGGAGCAACGAACCCACGCGCGCGAGCGGACGCTTGCCGCGGCTCTCGCGACGATGGACCAGCCCGTTCTGATACTTGGCGTCGATTCCAGGGTTCAATACGCCAACACCGCCGCGATCAAGGAGTATGGCTACGAGGGGAGTGAGATCGCCGGCTTGTCCGTTGACGATTTCGTCGTTGCCTCCGCCCAGATCTCCCCGCGCCAGACGATCCCCGCAATCCCACCGGACCAGCCGCTCTGGATCGGTGAGCACATTCACAGGCGAAGAGACGGGACCGAGTTTCCGGCCGCGGTCACACTGAGTCACATCCGCGATGCGAGCAACAACATCGTCGGACTGGTAATCGGGATCAGGAATCTCACCGAGGAGCGAAAGGTCGCTGACCATCTTGGGCGGACCGAAAAACTCGCCGCCATCGGTGAGCTCGTCGCGGGTGTGGCGCACGAGCTGAACAACCCACTCACCGGAATCTCGACGTTCGCGCAGCTCCTCCTCGAAGACAACCTGGAGGGTGAACAGTTCGAGTCCGTCAGCCTGATCAAGCGCGAAGCTGATCGGGCGATCGGCGTTATTCGCGATCTCCTTCTGTTCGCGCGCAAAACGGATGCGCGCGACGTTCCAGTCGACATCAACACCATCGTCAAGCACACTGTGCGCCTTCGCGCCCTCGCATCTCGATCAGGTGGCATCGAGGTTCATATGCGCCTCGATGAATCGAATCCCCAGGCTCGCGGAGACGAACAGAAGCTGCAGCAGGTTCTGCTCAACCTTCTCGTGAACGCCGAATCGGCCATGCAGGGAACGCAGCTCCGCCACCTCTCGCTGACGACACAGCGCAAGCAGGGGATGGTGCAGGTCGTTGTTTCAGACACCGGGCACGGAATGCCGCCATCGGTCAGTCAGCGTGTGTTCGAGCCGTTTTTCACCACCAAGCCTCCCGGCGAAGGAACGGGCCTAGGGCTGAGCGTGAGCTACGGCATCATTCAGGCGCACCAGGGAACGATCTCGGTGGAGAGCACCCCCAACGTCGGAACGACGTTCACGATTCTTCTCCCGCTCTACAGCGAGGCGAAGATTTGACCCGGATTCTGGTGGTGGACGACGAGGAAACCATTCGCCTCGCGCTGCGCAAATTCCTCCGCTCCCGCGGATACGAGGTTGAGATCGCCGGTTCCGGCGATCACGCGCTCGAGATTCTCGATAAGGAATCCTTTGCCCTCATGTTGTGCGATGTGCGCATGCCCGGAATGACCGGCGTCCAGATCGTTCCACAAGCGATTGAGCGAGATCAGGACCTGGCGATAATCATGCTGACCGCCGTCAACGATGCAGCCACCGCGACGGAGGTACTGTCCTCGGGCGCGTCCGACTATCTGATGAAGCCCGTCGAGCTCGCCGACCTTCAGCAAGCCGTGGATCGCGCCCTCCTCAAGCGTTCGGAGCTGATAGAGCAGCGACGCCTGGACAAGCTCATTCGCGAGGAAGTCGCCCTCCGGACGGCCGAGCTGGAGCGGGAGAAAGAATCGCTGCGGCTCATGTCCATCAGCATCGCAGAGACGCTCATCAACGCCATGGAAGCCAAGGATCTCTACCTCCGGGGCCATTCCCAGCGCGTCGCCGAGCTGGCCGGACAGCTCGCGCAGGAGCTCGGGCTCGAGGAAAACGTGTGCGAGGACCTCAGAGTTGCCGGCCGTCTTCACGATGTCGGCAAGATCGGGATACGGGAGGAAATCCTCAACAAGCCGGGACGGCTTACGGCCGACGAGTTCGAGCACGTCAAGCAGCACGTGCGAATCGGGCTCGACATCCTCGCGCCCCTCCTCCACATCAAGCAGCCGCTCAAGTACGTCGAGCACCACCACGAGCGCTGGGATGGAGTCGGATATCCGCTCGGCTTGGCGGGCGAGGCAATTCCTCTGGGCGCCAGGATCCTCTGTGCGGCGGATTCTTTCGACGCTCTTACCTCCAAACGCGCCTACCGCGAGCCGCTGGCGCCGTTGGCGGCGCTCGAGCATCTCCGGGTCGACGCGGGAAAGCAGTTCGACCCGAGTGTTTACGATGCGCTCGTAGCCGTCGTGACGAGACGGCTGGAGTCCTATTCCACTGCGTCCGGCTAGGTCGGGAAAGCTGCTCCTTGACGCCGCGTCACCGGAGTTGTATTCGGTCCACATACAAAAGAAGCTTTCGGCGCTGGCGCACAAGGCACGCGACGTGCAGCGGGCGAAATTAGAAAATTCCGCGCTATTCAGTGCGTGTGCTGACATTCTAGGGGAGGACTAATGCCGAGCGGTGAATCAGTGGAGCCATTGCGTTTTGCGGACGACGACGATGCGGACGATCTCGGTGGCTTCAGTCGCGGCAAGCGTTCCTACGACGATGACGACGATGAGGACGGTGGCTGGGCTATCAACGAGGATCACAGCGATCGCCTCTGGGACAGCGCTGAAGACGCGGACGATGACGAAGAGGTCGACTCCGACGCGACGGTCGTAAGCGAAGGCGAAGAGGACGAAGAGGACGAGGAGGAGGATCTCTTCGGAGGAGGCGCCCCGAGAGGAAGAAGGGGCCGGCCCAAAGGATCCGGGAAGAAGCAGGAGTCGACCCTTACTGGTGGCGGGGGCAGCACCCTTGGCGGAGGCTCTGGCAGCGGCTCGAGCCTCGGCGGCACGCCATCGACCGGGTCTGGCAGCGGATTCGGAGCGGGGAGTTCAGGGGCGGCGCGTCCCGGCTCATTCGGCGCTGGGGCGGCCTCACCGCCGGTACGAACACCGGCGACATATACATCTGGAAGCAGCGCTGGAGCCGGCAAAGCCGGCGGCGACAAGAACAAGGCTGCCAAAAAGAAGAGCGCGTCCAAACCCAGGGCCGCGAAAAAATCGGCGAAAAAGAAGGCTTCTGGTGGCCGGAAGCCCGTCCGGAAGGCCGCCAAACCGAAGGCCAGCGCCAGGAAGGCAGCCAAGGGGAAGGCCACCAAAGGGAAGTCGAAGCCAGGCAAAAAGGCCGGCGGGAGCCGCAAGAAGAAGCGCTAGGGGCAATAGTTTGTCCGGGCCCCCGTGCGCTGTGCCCAAAGCGCGGTTACTCTCAAGTAACCGCGCTTTTTCCTTGACCGACCGAAGTGAGGCGTAATGCAGGAGAACGACGAGCGAGACGGACCCTGGCGAAAAATTCTTCTTTCCGGCGGCGCCATCCTTGGCGCGGCCGCTGCCTACAATGCCTTTGCGCGGAAGGGTGTCGACAAGCTCACCAACTTGATCGGCGGCGAAGAAGGTGGCTTCGACTGGCGGGATAGAAGGGTCGCGTTCACCAAACGCGGCAATGGTCCGCCGCTCCTGCTGATCCACGGCATCAATGCAGCCGGGTGGTCGTACGAATGGAGAAACAACGTCGACGCGCTCGCGAAAACGAACACGGTTTACACTCTCGACTTGCTTGGCTTCGGGATGTCGGAGCGTCCGGCCATCAAATACTCGGCGCGACTCTACATCTCGCTCATTTCCGACTTCGTGAGCAGAGTAATCGACGAGCCCACGGTGCTCGTCGCATCTTCGCTTTCGGGCGCGTATGCAATTGTTCTGGCAGCACGAGACCCACTTCGTTTCCCTGCCGTTGCTCTCATAGCCCCATCGGGGCTGGTGAGCCTGAACGAGCCTGTAGGCATTGGTGGTGAGGCGGGGCGGCTTGCGGTCGACACGCCGATCGCCGGTACCGCCATGTTCAACGCCCTCGTCTCGCGGCCCCAACTCCGCCGCTATCTCAATAGCACATACTCGAACGATGCACTCGTTACCAATGAGCTGGTCGAGATCTACTACGCGACATCGCACCAGCGCGGAGCCCGTCATGCGCCCGCCGCGTTCCTGTCCGGCCATCTGAACATCGACGTGCGAAACGCCCTGCGCCGTCTCAGCCAGCCGGCCCTGCTCGTGTGGGGCGAACAGGGGTCGAGCGCGCCCGTTGAGGAATTTCGCGGTTTCCGCGAGATCAAGCGCGATTTCGAAATCTCCGTTTTGTCTCCCGCGGGTGATCTTCCGCACGACGAGCGAGCGGAAGACTTTAATGTTATCCTATCCTCATGGCTGAATCGCCTGTCGCTCTCCTCCGCGCCCACGCTCGACACGCTCCCTGGAACGCCCGCGGACTTGCAGCACACGCAACAGCGCTCGTAGACGCAGCCGGAGTTCGACCAACCAACGCTTCAGCGCGAGCCGCACCGAGCGCGCGTGCGGTTCGTTTCTACGTCGCGAGCGGATTACTCGACCGGCCCGAGGGGACTGGCACGGGCGCGACCTACGGATACCGGCATCTTCTGCAGTTGCTGTCCATCAAAATCCGCCAACGCGAGGGACAGAGTCTCGAGACCATCCGTGGCGAGATGCGCGATGTCACGGGCGATGCTCTCGAGCGGAAGATCGCAACATCGCTCGCCCCCGCCCTCGACTCTGGCGGTTACGAAGCTGTCGCGCACGACGACGATATTTCGCTGCGCTGGCACCGGCTGCCGGTCGCCGACGGAATAGAGCTCCACGTTCGCGAGGATTCTCCAGCAGCCCGCGAGGAAGCCGTGATCGCAATGCGCGAAGCGGTGCGCGCGGCCCTCGGCCGCGGCGACATCCGCTGAGATCCTACATCAGATAACGCGCGGATTTCTCGCCGCGAAGGTGCTCGATCAGGGCTTGCTTCGCCGCGGCGGTTTCTTCGGGCGACAACCAGTCGGCCACGGAAAAACGACGCCCCCGCGCTTCCACCGCGATTGCCACACGCCCGCCGCGCGTTACCAGAATGGCGCCGGATCCGCGCGGCCTCGAGAGCGGATCCCTGTCGACAAGCTCCAGGGAAAGGTTGTAGACGTTGGCCGGATCGCTCGCCGCCATCACGACGAAGCTCGCGGATGATGGGTCTTCGCTTGCCACCGCCCGAAGCCATTCCACCGCGTCGGGGAGCGCGAACTGGGCACCGCCTAGACCCTTCACGAAATACCCGCGCCTCACCTCGCCCCGAAACTCGAGGCGCTTGAGCTCACGATAGATAGATCGCCACGATACCGGCGGCCGCTCGCGCCGCCACCAGTCGCGCGAGACAATGCCGTAGCGCGTCAGCCATTGACGCGCGATTCGCTCTGCTCGCTCTTCTTCGGGAAGCTCCGGTCCCAAGGTTCCTCGTCGCCGCACCAGCGACCAACGACCGGTCCATCCGCTTGCCGCCGCACCTGGCCGGTCCGGGCGCCTCCATTTCGGGAGTCTTCTGACGTTTGGGCGTGTCCGTGTGAATTTCCGATTCGGAGACGGCGTGTAGTCCGCCGGCAGCCAGCTCGTCGGATCGGTGCCGGTGCGCGGCACCATCGGCTTCCAGCGTGCAATCTCGCGCAGCGCTTCAACCGTGTCGTTCGTCACGAGGCCCCACGCCACCAACTCACGAATTGCTTCGCGCACAGCGAGCATCGTCAGTCCGGTGATCGCCTGAATGTCGCCGATGAACGACGCGCCCTCCGCGGCAATCGTCGCTCTCACTGTCTCGGCATTGTCGCTGAGGATGGCTTCCTCTTGATCTTCCCGCTTCCCGCTTTCACCCAGCCAGATTCCGCCGGTCCCCCGTGCGAAGAAGCGCACTCGAGCCAGCGGAATCGCCCCCGACTCAGGATCGTAGTTCCCTTCGCCAGCCCACACCGGCTCTCCGGTGGCAGTGAATTGTGAGAGCGTCGCTGGATCGTACCCTCTGATCCTCGAGCGGAGATAGTCGCGGTCCCACGCAATCGGCGGACGCGCAATACCATATAGTTGTCGCACGGCGGCTGCGGTTCCAGCCGCGCCATCGAGCCGGTCTCGCTCGTCGAGATGCTGCCAGCGCTGCATGAAGGCGGCGAAGTGTGGAAGCTCCACGGCTTCGATCTGCTTCCTCAACGCGGCGAGAGCCCGCCGGCGTCCAATCTCGACCAGCCGTCTCGAGCACCATTCGAGATCCTGAACCTCGCGCCGGAATTTTCCGCGAACCAGTTTGTCCGTCCTCTCCCATTCCGTGAGTCGGGATTCGATCCATTCGCCTGGCCAGCCGTAGCGATCGTGGATTTCCTGAACAGTCACCGGCCCGGACTGTGTTAGGAATCGCGCCAGTATCTCTCGGCGCGCGACCGATTCGTTTATCGCGGGGTGAAGGAGCACCTGCGGAATGAGATCAGCGGCATCCTGCTCGAGAAGACCCGTAGTGCCGAGCGCTCGCGACAATTGCTCGGGGCCGAATGCCGAGACATACCGCGGATACGTCTCCGTCAGGATGAAGCGCCAACCCTTTGCAGCTTCAGATCCAAGTTGGATCCCGATCACACGACCTGTCTCCATCAGCCTGGCGAGGGGATCTGCGCGAACACCTTCCTGTTCCGTTGCGATGCGAGATCTCAGCTCCTCCTCGGTGAGATCGCCCGCCCGGTCGAGGAGGTGCGCGAGTTCATCCTCCGTTCGCGCGCGCCTGCCTGGTGCCGTTCCGCGTCGTTCCGAAAGAGTCTGCTCGATTGCTTCACGCGTGATATCGTCGCTGCCCTCTCCGCCCATTACTTCGTCGAGGAGTGATCTGTCGATCGACAGCAACGCCGCTCTCTGCTCCGCCCTCGGCGTATCGTCGCCATAGAGCCAATCCATCACGAATCCGAACTGGAGGCTCGTCGCGAATGGTGACGGCACTTCAGTCTGCACCATGTGAATCCGGATTTTCCCAGCCTCAATTTCCGCCAGCGTTCCCTTTAGCCCCTGCATGTCGAATGCATCCTGCAGAACCTCGCGATAGGTCTCCACCAGAATCGGAAAGCTCGGGAACTGACGCACGACCTGGAGCAGGTCGAGGGCCTTGAGCCGTTGCAGCCAGAGCGGCATCCGACGTCGGGGATTCCCACGTGGCAGCAGCAGTGCCCGGGCTGCGTTCATTCTGAAACGCGCGCCAAAAAGGGAGGTCGACCCGACTTCTTCGAGTACGAGTTGCTCAGCTTCAGCACCTGACAAACCGAGGAGCGACTGCAGCGGCACACCCATGCCGAGATCCGGCAAGCGAAGCATGATGCCGTCGTCCGTCGTCTGCACCTGAAGATCGGTGTCGTTAATGGCTTCGCGGACTCGTTGCGCCAGTGCCATGCCCCAGGGCGCATTGATTCTCCCGCCAAAGGCCGCGTGAATGACGATGCGCACGGCACCTGTCTCGTCCCTGAATTGCTCGATCACGATGTTCCGGTCGTCAGGAACGATTCCCGTTGCCGCTCGCTGCGACGCGACGTACTTGACGAGCGAGCTGGCGGTCGCGGCATCGCACCCGTATTCAACGGCGAGCCTCTGCTCATTCGGAGCCTCGGCCAGCTCGCGGCGCAACGCCCCGACGCGATGACTCAGCATCAGTGACCGCGCCATATACTCCCCGTGCCAGAACGGCATTCGGGCGGGCGTCCCCGGCGCGGGCGTTACGACGACACGGTCGTGCTCGATCGCGGCAATTCTCCACGTCGAAGAGCCGAGCTGAAAGACATCACCCATCCTCGACTCGTGCACGAACTCTTCGTCGAGCTCCCCCAGGCGCGTGCGATCCGGAAGGTTGACCGTATATAGCCCGCGATCGGGAATCGTCCCGCCGGAGATCACTGCCGTCATTCGCGCTGCCCGCGATCCGATCAGTTTATCGTTGACTCGATCCCAGGTGATTCGCGGCTCCAGCTCCGCCGCAATGTCGGATGGGTACTTCCCCGACAACATCGCCAGCACTTCGTCGAACGCCGTTCGGGTCAGCTGGTGATAGGGATAGGCTCGCCGCACGAGCCGGAACAGGTCTTCGCTTCGCCAGTCGTCCACCGAAACGGCGGCCACGATTACCTGGGCGAGCACATCGAGCGCGTTCTGCACGACGTGAGTGGGCTCCACGTCTCCAGCTCGCATCGCCGCGACGATCGCTGCGATTTCCATCGCGTCGTCGCGAAAGGTCGGCACAAGTATCCCGCGGCTCGGCACTCCCAGCGTGTGTCCGGCGCGCCCGATCCTCTGCAACGCCGCGGCGACGCGCTTGGGCGATTGAAGCTGGATCACGAGATCCACAGATCCGATATCGATTCCCAGCTCGAGGGAGCTGGTCGTAATGAGGGCGCGGAGAGATCCGGCTTTTAATCGTTCCTCCAACGCGAACCGGCGCTCCCTCGCCAGCGATCCGTGATATGGGAGAGCGATTTCCTCCTCGGCGAGCGCATTTACGCGCGCCGCGATCTTCTCCGCCTGCGCGCGGTTGTTGACGAATACGAGCGTCGTGCTCGATGCGCGAATGTGACGCAGAACGAGTGGTGCGACGGCTGGCCAAATGCTCCCACCGATGTTGGCGAGATCGGCGACCGGGGATTCAACCGCGATCTGCATCTCCTTCACCATTCCGCAATCGACGATGGTCACAGGGCGAAATTCCGGTGTTACGGAAACACTCTCCCGGCAGCCACCGAGGAATCGCGCGACTTCCTCGAGGGGCCGTTGCGTCGCTGACAGACCTATACGCTGAGGTGGAGTTTCGACAACTGCCTCGAGCCTCTCCAGCGTCAGCGCCAGATGAGCCCCGCGCTTTGTCCCCGCTATCGCGTGGATCTCATCGACGATCACGGCGCGAACTCCGCTGAACATCCCACGACCCTTGAGCGTCGTGAGCATGATGTTGAGCGATTCCGGCGTGGTGATCAGAATGTGCGGCGATTTTCGCAGCATCCTCGCGCGTGCCGAGGCCGGTGTGTCCCCGGTACGGACTGCGACTCGAATCTCGGGAAATTCCTTTCCTTCCGCCGCGAATCGGTCTCGAAGCTCGGCAAGTGGCCGCTCGAGATTTCTCTGAATGTCGTTGTTGAGAGCCTTGAGCGGCGAGATGTAGAGCAGGTGGACCGCGTTCGACAACGGTTCCTTGGTTCCGCGCACGATCAGCTCGTTCAGCTCCCATAGAAACGCCGCGAGCGTTTTGCCCGTTCCCGTCGGAGCGAGTATGAGCGTATGCGCTCCGCTCGCGATCGCCGGCCAGCCCTCGCGCTGTGGATCGCTGGGCTTGCCGAACGTTTCCTTGAACCACCGCCCCACGAGTGGATGAAGGCGGGCAAGCACGGATGGACTGCTCGTCAGATCACGGACCACGGCTCTGCTGATCCTGTCGCTACAGTACCCGACGTAGCTTCTGCGCCCCCCACTCGAGAATCCTCCCCGAGAGTGGTCGCTTTCTGAACTCGTCGAGCTTGATCTCCTTGGACCGCGTTAGATCATCCATGAAGATCGAATCCATTTGTGCGCCAATGCCGCGGTCCAGCGTGACCAGTACCGATTCATTGTTGAATGACAGCGATCGGTTGTCAAAATTCATGGACCCGATGCCGGACCACATGCCATCCACCACCATGCTCTTCGCATGCATCATGGTTGGCCGGTACTCGTAGATCTTCACCCCGCCTTCGAGCAGCTTTTCGTAGTATGTCCGCCCAGCGTACCATGTCGTCTTCACATCCGTCTTGTCACTCACGGTGATGACCCGGACGTCTACGCCCCTCTTCGCAGCCGCGAGAAGCAGCTGCATGAAATTCTCGCCCGGAACGAAGTAGGAGTTGCTGATGTAAAGAGTTTTTCGCGCTCCCGCGATCGAGAGCGCGAGAAATCTCTCCGCTGCCGTGCTCCCGGTGCTCGGAATGGTGTACATGAGCCCGGCCTGCACATCTCCGACATCCGCGAACGAGCTTTTCGGGAAGAACAGGTCGCCGGTGAGGAGCTCGCCGGATGCCTCCGCCCACGCCGCCGCGAACGCCGCCTGCAGTGCTCCCACGGTCGGGCCCTCGAATCGCACATTGGACTCCCGCCATTGGTCCTCGTGCTGTCCATCTCCCAGCCAATAGTCCGCGAGCCCGAAGCCGCCGGTGTAGCCGATCTTGCCGTCAACCACGACCACGCGAACGTGCGATCGTTGAGCCGCCTTCTGCAGCGTGTACCAGCGAAGGGGTCTCAGCCACCTTACTTCGACGCCGGCGCGCTTCAGGCTGTCTCGCCACTCTCGCTTCAATGGCTGGGACCCGAACGCATCGAGCAGCAGCAACACGCGAACATTGTGTTGCGCGCGGTCTATCAGGTACTTCGCCATCGTATCGGCGACCGCACCGGGCTGCGAGTAGTACATCTGCACCGTCACGGTATGCTCAGCTGAGGCGATATCCTTCCACAATTGAGGATACGTGCCGGTGCCGTTCAGCAGTATCTGCACGTTATTGCCAGGATCGATGTGCGTTCCCGTAAACAGCTCGATGCTGCGGGCGAACAGCGGATCCTCGATGCTGGGCGGCCCGTCCCTGTCGCCTTCCGCCATAACGCTCGTAACCGGCGTGTCGTGCGTTACCGACAGAATCCCGATAAGAGCCAGTATCAGCCCGAACAGAATGAGCGCCGCGATTGCTATGTACTTGATCAGTGACATATTCTCTCTACATGACCTTCGTGGCCCGTCGACGAATCGCGACGCGTGCTATCGTTCTCGACCGCTCCCTTGAAGCGCTTCCAATCTTCCGACTGAGCGATTCCGCCGAGGACACGGCAATTTCCTTCTCTCCCGAGAGCGGTGGGCGGTGGCGTGTCCTGCCCAGCCCTGGCGACCGCTTGCCGGGAACCTTCGATCAGGACGTTTACATCGAGCTCCTGCATCGCTATCACGAGGCAGGAGCTCCCGAAGATGGAGTGATAAGCTTTACGCTCCACGCCTTCCTGCGTTCAATCGGCCGGCGCGTGGACGGCAGGACGTACGAGCAGCTTCGATCCGCCCTGACGAGACTAGAGCGGACTACTCTCGAGTCGAACGGAGTGTACGTTGCGGCAAAAGAAGGACAGCCGCTAGAAGGACGCTTCACGATTCTCTCCTCGGTTTCGATCGCGCGCCGACGAATGGCCGAGCGTGAACAATTCACTCTGTTTCCCGTGCTGACCGCATCGGAACCGGGCGATGCCTACGTCACGATCGGTCCCGTAATCCGCGCGAACATCGCGGCGGGACACACCGTGACGCTCTCGGCAACGCACTATATGTCGCTTACCAACCCCGTGGCCAGACGCCTTTACCGCCTCCTCGAAGTTGCGAGAGAAGGGGGGATGGTGACCTGGAGAGTTCCCCTCGCTTCCCTCGCCGAGCAGCTCCCGCTGACCCAACGGTATCCCTCCCATTTGCAACGAGTGCTCCAACCTGCCCACGAAATGCTGCTTGCCGCTGGACTCCTCCGCGACGCGACGTTCAGGCAGCTGAACCGCGATTGGCTTGTGGACTACGTGCTGGCCTCTCGCGCAGCCTGACCGGACCGGTTGTTCCGCTGGAACCGATTGTGCGTCAATGAGGAACAACTGACTGGCTGGAGGCGTATCTATTACGTTACCGCCTAATCCCCTACCTTGAGCCGTATGTCCCGACCCAGAAAGAGCTTACTGTTCGGCCTCGCGCTGATTCCGCTGATGGCGGGTGGCTTCGTATTCCAGCAGCACGAGAGCCAGCAAGGGGCTCGACTGTTGGATCAGGTCCTCAACATTGTGTCCAGCCGCTTCGTCGACACCGTCGACGCCGCAACCCTTTACGAGAAGGCTGCCCGTGGACTCGTCCACGAGCTGAACGATCCGTATAGCGTTCTGCTCTCGCCGAAGGAGCTCTCCACCTTCAACGCGCAGACGAACGGACGCTACGCCGGTATCGGGATGGAGATCGCCGAGACACAGGGCTTCATCACGGTTCAACGCGTATTCCCGCACACACCCGCCGAGCAGGCGGGAGTGCAGGAGGGCGATCGTATCAATTTCGTCGACACGACCAACACTCGTGGTTGGACTGTCTCACAGACGTCCGATGCGCTCAAGGGAAATCCGGGCAGCAAGGTTCTGGTCAAGTTTTCCCGCCCCGGTGTCCCCGAGTTGATACCGATCACGTTCACCCGCGCGGTCATCAATATTCCGGCGGTTCCCTACGCGATCATGCTGGACAACAAAGTCGGCTACATCCCGCTGCTCCAGTTCAACGAGAGCGCGAGAGACGAGCTCGAGACCTCGGTCGCGAGGCTATCGCGGGAAGGGGCAAGGGGAATCGTCATCGATCTGCGCGGAAACCCGGGCGGCATTCTCGATCAGTCGCTGAGCGTGAGCAATCTCTTCCTCAAGAAAGGGCAGCAGATCTCCAGCATCCGCGCCCGCAACGGTGAGAACCAGACTTTCGTCGCCAGCGATGACCCTGTCGCCCCGACGATTCCGCTCGTGCTGCTGACCGACGGAAGAAGTGCGTCGGCTTCCGAGATCGTCGCTGGTGCCCTCCAGGACCATGACCGCGCTCTCATCGTCGGCACGACTTCGTTCGGAAAGGGCCTGGTGCAGTCTGTGTTCCCGCTCGAAGGCGGTTATGCCCTCAAGATGACCACGGCGAAGTGGTACACGCCGAACGGCCGTTCCATCCAGAAGGAGCGCAAGCTGCTTCCGAGTGGTGATTTTGTGGAAGTGATGCCCGATTCTCTCGAGACCGATTCCGCACGTCGCTCGCGCCCCGCGTTCAAATCCGACGCCGGCCGCGTTGTGTACGGCGGTGGGGCGATCACGCCCGACATTATCGTGCGTCCCGACACACTGACCACTGCCGAACAGAAGGTATTCAATGTGTTCGCTCCGAAAACGACCGACGTGAGAGTGACGCTCATGGACTACTCGCTCGAGCTGAAGAAAACCGTCAAGCCGGATTTTACCGTACCCCCGGCGTGGCGCGAAGAGTTTTACCGCCGCCTGCAGGCGAAGGGAGTCACGATCGATCACGCGCAATATGAGCAGGCCGGGTCGGAAATCGACCGGCTGCTTGGCAACACGGTCGCGCGGTTGGCATTCGGTGATTCCACCGCCAAGAGGCGCAGCGTTCCGGAAGACAATCAGCTGATGCACGCAATGCAGGTCCTCAGGCAGAGCGCGTCACAGAAGGACCTCTTTCTCATCGCTCAGCGGGAGCAGGCGTCCGACGCTTCCACCACCGCGAGGCGATAGCAGCACAACGTAGGCTTCGTACAAAAAACACGGCGGAACCGGAAATTCCGCCGGCTAGCCCCGCTCTCGCCAGAGCGGGGCTTTTGCCATAATATCCTCCCTATCAAGGGGGAGTCGATGTTCGGACTGGTTTTACTCGGAGTAATCGTTGTTATCGGCGTGTTTGTCGCCACGAAATCGTTCAAGGTGGTTGGCCAGGCCGAGGTGATGGTAATTGAGAGACTCGGCCGTTTTCACCGTCTGGCTCGGTCAGGATTCAATGTCCTGATCCCATTCGTCGAGCTGCCGCGCACGATCGATGTACGCTACTTCGAAAGCGATGTCTCCGGAGTCAAGCGAGTCACGGCCGGGCATACAGCCCGCATCGACCTGCGCGAACAGGTTCTGAACTTCCCAAGCCAGCCCGTAATCACGAAGGACAACGTCACGATCGACATCGATGCCGTCATCTACTATCGCGTTGCGGATCCGCAAAAAGCCACCTACGCCGTGCAAAATCTCCCCTACGCCCTCGAGACCCTCACGCGTACGACGCTACGAAACATTGTCGGCGAAATGGAGCTCGATGCGACCCTGGGCAGCCGCGATGTGATCAACAGGCGGATGAGAGAAGTTATTGAAGAGGCTTCGATCGGTTGGGGTGTCGATGTCACCCGCGTTGAGCTGCAGTCCATCGAGCCGCCGCGTGACATCCAGCAGTCCATGGAGCTCCAGATGCGTGCGGAACGCGAGCGTCGCGCAGCGGTAACGAACGCGGAGGCAGGAAAGAGAGCAGCCATTCTGGAAGCGGAAGGTGTGCGCGAGTCGCAGGTCCGGCGCGCGGAAGGAGAACGGGATGCTGCGGTCCTCAGAGCAAAAGGACTCGCGGAAGCACGGCTCGCCATGGCCGAAGCGGAGGCGGAGACAATTCACAAGATTGGTAGCGCGTTGCCTGAAGGACAGGCCGCGATGTACCTCCTCGGCATGAAATACCTCGAGGCGCTGCCGACCCTTGCTCAGGGAAAGAACTCCACGATTTTCCTGCCCGCGGAAGCAGCCGGAGTCATGGGCGCGATCGGCGGACTGCGCGAGCTGGTAAACAAAACCGCTCGCTCGACGTTTGAGGGCCCAGACACCTCTCCGTCTCCGCCGAGCCCGCCGAATCCGCCGAAAACCCAGGGGTGATCTTGGCGGCGATCACGCAAAGCCGGGCGGAGCGAATCGCCCGCGCACACCCATGCCCCCACTGCGGGGAGTACAGCTTCAAAAAGCTCAAGGTCGCCCGGGCGAGCAAAGCGCACAAACAAGCGCTGGGGGAGGTCTGGCACGTCGTCCGAACCTGCGGAGTGTGCGGAGCGTTAGACGAGCTCGGATTGGACGCCGAGGGAGACATCGTCTACGGGGGCTGAACGCGTTTTCCTGGCGCTCGATCAGGGCCAAGGATGCTTGTTCGAGTACTTCCGCCCGAATACCTCGGTCAGGATCGGCTTTGGATCTTCCGTTCTCACAATTGCGTCCAGTTTGTCCGTGAGGAGCAATTGGCGAGTGAACTGCCGGTATCGTCCGTATCCGTGGCAGAAGCAAAGCGGGCCTTTGCGGGTCAGGTCGCCCAACAGAATGTCCGGCTCTCCAAAGATCGTCATGGCGTAGAAGAAATTGAGCGACCGTGATCTGGGCAGGTCGCTCTGCCGGGCGTTTCGAGGGAGACTTCCATGCTTACCCCATTGAACATCGATCGCGACCCGGGACCGCGGCCACGCCGCATGAAGGATCTGCCCATGCCAGTAAGTCCACACATCCGTAGGGGCGTAAGTCGAGTCGTAGCCTAGCCATAGGACCTCTTCGTCGGTCGGGACCGTGAAGGGAATCCACGACCCGTGGACGTCGTCCCGCCACAGCAAATGGTACGCGATTACGCGCCGATTCGGGTGCAGAACGGCCACCACCCGTTCGAGCGGGAACGTTTCATCCCGTTGCAGGTATAAGACCGGTGCCAGGCGCCGTGCCAGAACCGCTCCGCTGTCCGTTGGTGCGAGGGCCTCAGGCAGACTGGTCGGTCGGATGGGTATATGGGCACGAGGGCCGCAGGCCGTAACAAAGGCCAGGGCCAGCCCGATGCAGATCCGATCGAGAGTCTCGATGGTTTTTCTCCTCATTGGATGACCATCGGCAACACTATCTCACCATGCGACGCGCACCGTGCACGCCGTGTCGAAGTAATGGAGAGCTCATGCGCAAGCCACGTCCGAACGCGTACAACCCCGCCCAGGCACTCTTTCTCATTAGCAACGACCGCAGCGGATCTCCGCTCAGCTGCCCTTCGTGCGCTGGATCCATTGAGCGCGATCCTCACCAGATCCCTCCGCCCCCCTATACGCACGTAACTCTCCGCTGCTCGAGCTGCGGTCGGTCTGCACACTACGTAGCAGGGGCGGCCTAAAGCACGGCCCGTTGCACAAAACTTGCCCACCTCTGCAAATGCCGGATGGACAATGCGTCACGCGGACAAATATTCCGGCGAAGCGACGCGTGGTCATAACGGTCGCTAGCCTAATCGTAGACGCTTAACGATTGCCCTGCGGGGGAGAGAGAGGATTAGTTCAATGGCACGCATCACTGG
>DATHHC010000232.1:0-6571 GCA_035317285.1 Gemmatimonadaceae bacterium
CACCACGGCCGGCACATACTCTTACCACTGCAACATTCACCCGTCCATGACGGGTACGGTCGTCGTCCGATGAAGGCCTCCCGAACCGCGCCGACACTCGCGCTGATCGCGACAATCGGTTTCCACCAAACGTGGCCGGCGCCGAACGCCGTCCTGCGATCCGGGACGTTGAGCTTCACCGGGCATTCCACCGTTGGCGATTTCGTCGGGACGACGACGGCGGTAAGCGGCGGCGTGACCGGCAATGCCGAGCTCACGAACGCCCGCGGCTGGGTAGAAGCCCCCATCACCACACTCTCCACGGGAAACCGCCTTCGCGACCGCGACCTTCGCGCAACGATGGACGTCGCGAACTACCCGACGATGCGCTTCGAGCTCGCCGGCGTCACCGTCGGATCACCGGCAGCATCGGACACCGTGACTGGTGCGCTCCGTGGCGCTCTCACCATTCACGGCGTGACCCGCGACGTCGCGATCCTCGCGACCTTGATTGCGGCGGGGGACACGATTGATGTCAGCGGCGCGTTTCCGGTCGATCTCGCCGATTACAAGGTTGGCGGCCTGAACAGGCTGTTCGGTACGCTGCGAGTTCAGCGCAAAATCGACGTGCGATTCCGCGTCCGCTTCGAGGCTACGCCACACACACCAACATGAGGTTTCGCACAATGAAGTTCATAGCGCTGCCGGCTCTCGCCGGCCTGGCGGCAACCAGCGTCAACGCCCAGTGCCGCCCGCCAGCGAACAGCCACGAGGCTCGGCTGCTCGCGTTTTACGAGGCGCCGCTCGTCTTCTCGATGGCTGGCGCACCGATTCGGATGGTCGCGGGCGAGCTGCGTGTCACTGCGGAGGCCGGCAACGTTCCGTCCCCGAGCGCGGCACTGCAGCGCCCCGAGTTCTGTTACCAGCCGCACTCGGAGAACACCAAGCTCACTCCCGCCTTCGGCCGGCCGCGCATCACGCTGGGCTTGCCGGCAGGCTTCGCACTCGAGGCGAGCTACCTGCCGCCGGTGACGGTCGGCGGCGCCACGCCGAACCTGGCCAGCGTCGCGGTCGCACGTCCGATGGATTTCGCAGTCGGCGGGCGCGAAGTGACACTCGCGCTACGCGCTCACGGAACGTTCGGGCGCGTGCGCGGCGCGATCACCTGTCCGCGGAGTGCGCTGCAAACCACCGACCCGGTCGCGGCCTGCTACGGAACGCAGGCGTCGCGCGACAACTTCTATCCGGGAATGTTCGGCAGCGAGGGCGCCCTTGGCCTGCGCGCGCGCGGAGGCCGCGTCGCGTTCTATGCCGGCGGCGGGGTGACCTGGCTGCGACCGCGCTTCCGCGTCGGCTTCACCGACGGCACGGGCTACGTCGACTCGACGGAGGTCGAGGCGCGGCTCGTACGCGGCTCGGCGTTCGGTGGCATCAGCGTGCGTGCGAGCCAGGCGTTGGAGCTCTCCGGCCAGGTGTACTCCGTGCCGGAAGACGTGACGACGGTGCGCGTCACCGTCGCGTACAGGCTGCCACACTAAGCGCGCGCCAGATGAGCCCTTTGGAGCGCGCACCTGGAATCGTAAAAGCCTCCCAATAGCAGGATTCTTCAAAGGTTGACCGCACCTTTATTCAATACCGGGGCGGCAAATCGACACAGTTTGAGTGTGTTCGCCCAGCTGGCACACTTCAATCGCGGGACTGCGATCCATGGAATGCACCCTTCTGGCGACCGGACGGAGGCGCGCTCCGGTTTTCGTGTTTGCCCTGATCAGTGTGGCCGCGCTCGGCTGCGGAAGCGACACCATTGAGCCGCAAGTCCACAGCGTCGCAACGATAGATGTATCGGTAAAGAACGAGCTCGAGATCGGTGCGGTCGATATAGCCACTGCGGTAGCGCGTGACGAGTCGGGGGTGCCTATACCGGGCGCGCACTTCAGCTGGAGCTCCACGTTTCCCGATGTCGCGGTAATCACCCCGGAAGGGGAGATCACCACAAAGGCAATCGGCACCACCGAAATAGTCGCCACCGCAGGCGGCAAGGTCGGCCGCCAGGTGGTTACAGTGCTGCCGCCGCCGCTGCTCATCAACGAAGTCAATCCCGACGGCGATTTGAACGGCGGCTGGATCGAGGTTTTCAATTCCACTCCCCGCGCAGTCAATCTCGCTGGCTGGTTCATCGTCACCGTCATCGGCCCCAGTCACGTGGAGATTTATAATTTTCCCACCACCTCGGTGATCGGCCCTGGTGAATTTGTCGTCGTTGACGAAACGATGATTCCAGGCTTACTCAACGCCAACGGCACGGTGGGGCTTTTCAGCGGGTTTGGAGTGGGGTCCGATGCATTGTCATGGACGGCAAACGTGTCCGGTACCTCCTACGCCCGGTGTCCCGACGGTGATCGTGTCGGAAGTCTTGTGAGCACGACGACACCGACGCGGAAGGCGCCGAATGTCTGCCGACCATGACGAAATGCAACTAGTTCCTCGGGTCATCCTCCGGGTGCACGTAGGTCAACTCGAAGGGACCGATGGCGTGCACCTGCACCTCGGTGATCCCGCGCGCGCTGGCGAAATGCGCCATGTTCGCGGGCGCCGTAATGAAGCCACCGTCCTTGAGCGCCTGGAGGGCATCCTTCGAGAAATTCTCCCCGAGCCCCACCAGAAAAGTCCCGCGAAGCACGGTCACATGTTCGTCCGTCGGGTGCGTATGCGGCGGCAGGATATAGCCGCTCGGAAAACGAAGCCGCACGGTGAAGATTGCGCCGGCGACACTCGGATCGCCCTGGACGACGGCGAACTGCGCGCCCGGGGGAAAGACGGGGGGTGCCGGCCCCCAATTGATCTGGGTGTTGTGATCCATTTCAGCCGAGCGATCTGCGGTCGCCGCAGTTGTCTGTGCGGTGATCTTGCTACTGTCACCACTCGAGCAAGCGGCAATGACGACCGCCAACATCAGCGCGGCACCAGCATTCAGGCGTTGCAACAACATGTCTACCTCCAATACGGTTGATCTCGACGAACGGTCAGTGCGTTCGTGCACTTCCATTCGCAGCGCTGTGTCCACTTCGCAGCGCTGCGACGCATACTACGAGGTGGTTATCGTCCAATTATCGTTTGAGCTCGTGACTCGAGTCCGATCATGCTGAGTCGCGTTGCGCTTCTCGGTCCTGTCTCGCTGAGCGGCCCGAAGGGAACGCCGTTACGTCGCGCGTCGCAGCAGCGACGTATGGCACTGCTTGCGCTCGTCGCCAGCGCCCCGGGACAGTCGATCAGTCGCGATCGGCTACTCGGATTTCTCTGGCCCGATCGCGATGAGCGCACCGCGCGCCACCTTCTCGCCGATTCCGTCTACGTCCTCCGCAAAACGCTCGGCGACCGATCGATCGTTGCTTCGGGTGAGACGCTGCGGCTCTCGCCGGATCTCGTGTGGACCGATGTCGCCGAGTTCCGAAGCGCGATTGCCGATGCGCGCTGGACGGACGCGCTGCAGTTGTACCGCGGCGATTTTCTCGATGGCTTCTACGTGCGCAACGCAGCGGATTTCGATCAGTGGGTGCTGCTGGAGCGCGAACGTTTGCGCGGGATGGCGGCGCGAGCTGCATCGACACTCGCGAGCTCGATGCACGAAGCTGGTAGAATGGCGGATGCGACCGCAGCGGCAGAGCGCGCGTTGGAGCTCGCGCCTGGTGACGAAACTTCGTTTCGCAATCTCATCCGACTGCTGATCGAAACGAGCAACCAGGCGCGGGCCCAGTCAGTCGCCCGGACATTCATCGAGTATCTCGCCTCTGAGGTCGGTGTGGCGCCGTCCGCCGAGACGGCGCGGCTGCTCCGCGAATTGAACGCTCTGCGAAACGATGAACCCATCGTTGTTGTCGCCCCTCAGGCGACCAACGGTCGGCAAACGCGGAAAATCGACCTGGTGACCGCAAGCCTCATCATGCGGGGCCGGCATCAATGGCATCAGCGGACGCGCGGCGCGGTCGAGCGGGCGATTTCCTATTTCACAGCCGCTGTGGAGCGTGACCCGCGCGCCGTCGAGGCGTGGTGCGGACTCGCGGATTCGTGGACGGTGATGGGAGGACGGGGCTACGCACCACTCGCCATCGCCATCGGCCATGCAGCGGCCGCCGCTGACCACGCGCTCCGGCTCGACGACACGGTGTCCGCGACGTCCGCGTCGATCGGCGGACTCAACATCCTCCGCCGCCGCTGGCACGATGCGGAATTGGCGCTGCGTCGCTCGATTGCTCTCGATCCACGGAACGCCGATGCGCATCACTGGCTCTCGATGACGCTGCTGAGCGGCTTCGGATTGCGCGAGGAGGCCGTTCGGGAGCAGACAATCGCGGTAAGCCTCAATCCGGTTTTACCGATGCTGGTCGGAGTTCTGGGTTGGCAGCGATACCTGCGCGGGGAATACGACCTGTCGCGATCCAACATGGAGCCGGCGGTCGACCTGAACGCGGATTTCGAGGAAGGTCACGCCGGACTGGCACGCGCCGCGGCGCGATTGGGTGATGAAACCACAGTGATCGAAGCGATCGAGGCCGGCTTGAACCGACGCAGCGTTTTGCGCGGAGATCTGCTCGCCGAGCAGGCATCGGCGTTTGCCATCCTCGGCGACACGCGCCGCGCGCGTCGGCTCGCGCTGGAAGCAAGCAGACATGAAGCGCTGCCGATGAATCTGGCGCTCGCCTGGGCCAGCGTTGGTGACGCGCCCAAGGCGCTGGATTGCCTCGGGCGCGAGTCCTTTCTGGTCTACTGGTCGCCGCAGGCGGTTTGGTGGGATCCCCGTTTCGATCAGATCCGGGACGAGGCGCGGTTCGCTCGCGTCCTCGAGCGAGTCGAGCGCGTGTGGTCGTCCGAATGGCGATAGAAGATCGGGAAATCATCGAGAGCGCCCGCGTGCCCCGCATCGGGCCATACTCCCAGGCGATCCGGGTTGGCGGCCTCGTCTACACGGCAGGCCAGGCCGGAATCGATCCAAGCACCGGAACTGTTGCGGGTAATTCTTTTGAAGCGCAGGCGCGTCAGGCGTTCAAGAATCTGCAGGCAGTTCTCGAGGACGCCGGGTCCAGCCTGGCGCGCGTGATCAAGGTCACGTGCTTCGTACTGGATCCCGACGCGTTTCCATTGCTCAACGCGCTATTCGAGGAGTTCTTCCCGATCGCGCCTCCAGTCAGATCCACGCCAATCGTGCAGTTGCCGCGTGGACTGTTGTTTTCGATCGATGCTATCGCCGTAGTCAGCCAATAGGCTAAGGGATTCGGTCCGCGCGGTGACATCGCGGGAATCAATCGTATGCGGTGTTCTCCCTTGAAAACCACCGTCCACGTTTTACCGCCGTCCCGCGAATCCTCGAACTCCTGCAAGGCGCGGTGGCCGCTCAATGGCATGATCGTCACGCGGGTCTGCACAGAATTCCCGGCCGTTGGGTCGGGCAGCGGAATGAAACGGATCCCGGGCCCCGTGTACGAAGGGTCGGACGTCCGAAGGGTGACACCGGAGCGAAAGGGAATCTGGTTCGAAACGTAGATCTGCTTCCATTCGCGCGTCTTCATGTCGAAGGCTGACAGACCCATTCCCTTGTTGCCGCCGCCACTGGTCCACTCCGCCGTAATCGCGCATTCGTCGATCACTGCGCGCACGCGCTGCGTTGCGTAGGGTTTGCCGGTGCTGTCCGATACATCCCAGTCGCCAACCCAGAAGGCGAGGCGCTGATAACTGGAATCCGCCGTGCAGGGCGAGGTCGTGGCGGCTTGCGCGGGCTCGCTTTCCCGCCGGGGAAAGGGGGCCGAGGTCAGACCAACTGCAACTGCGAGGGCGCCGAACAAGCCGATAGGTGTGTTCATAAACGAGCCATCAGTCGTAGTAGGAGAAATCAGAAGCCAGCTGGAAATGCTGCCCAGCATTCGATCCCGTCGAAAAGGCCAGATCTCCACGCGTCGTCTGCGGACGGTTTCGCGCGTCGTAGGTATAGGTGTAGTCGACCGTGTAGTTCTCGGCATCGCCGGTCCGAGTCACGCGACGAGGATTCGACTTCTGCAGCTGCACCGCCGGCAACAGCACGAGATGGTCGAAGAAATCGTTGTGAATCAAACCGAATGCGTCGACGTTGATTCCGTTGTCGTACTGCTCGAACCTGTCAATTACGGTCGTCTCGAGCTGCAGCCCGTCGATAGCTGGGCGATGCTCGGTTAGCTCGAGCAGGTTTCCATCAGGGTAGTACGAGAACGACATCGTCTTGTCGATGATGAATCCGCCGGTGACGCGGCGATCCCGCTCCAGCCCGATCAGCTTGTCCCCCGCGTAGGTGAAGAACAGGGCGATAAAGACGACACCGCTCTCGTCCGTCTCCCTGATCGACGCCACTCGGCCGGCATCGTCATACACGTATACAAGCCGGTCGTGATCGCCGAGGGTGTTGTTTCTGAGCTCGCTGATTCGCCCGCCGGCGTAGGTCACATCGTATGTCGTCAAACCCGATGCGAAGGAAACCGAGCGCACGATCCCCTGCCCGTCGTACTCGAAGTGGTAGTACGGCGAAGGAAGATTGGGGATTACTATGTCCTTCAGCAGCACGCTTGCC